>NZ_JAWOAN010000301.1:0-14798 GCF_046498525.1 Yoonia sp. | reverse complement strand
CATTTTCGAGCGTTTCAGGCCGAAGGCGATATTGTCGTAGACAGTCAGATGCGGGAAAAGCGCATAGGACTGGAACATCATGTTCACACTGCGCTTGTTGGGCGGAATAGGCGAGATGTCCTGACCATCCAGCATGATCGTGCCAGCAGTAGGCGCCTCGAACCCCGCGAGCATCCGCATCATCGTCGTCTTGCCACAACCCGATGGGCCCAACAGCGCAAAGAATTCTTTTTCAAAGATGTCGATACTCAGATCGTCAATCGCGATGAAGTCGCCAAAGCGTTTGGTGACATTGCGAAACTGGATCAGCGGTTTTGCGGCAGGGTCGTTCCAAGGCTCAAACGCGGTTTCGGGCATGGGGATCAGGGCCTTTGGTATGCGCCAATAAGGAAACCCCGGCCCGTCAATCGACAGGCCGGGGCACTTTTATCTTAGGTACCGGACTTCACACGTGTCCACATCCGTGTGACGAAACGCTGCGCGCGCGCGTCATAAGGTGTGGTTGTGTAAAGTGTTTCAAGCGTGGCTTCGTCAGGATAGATCGCCGGATCACCGATCACATCCTCTAGCAAAAGCGGCTTGGAGGCCTCGTTGCCGTTGGCATAATAGACATAATTCGAAGCCGCAGCTATGTTTTCAGCATCAAGGATGAAATCAAGGAAGGCATGCGCACCTTCGTGGTTTGGCGCATCAACCGGAATCGCCATCTGGTCAAACCACATCAGCGCGCCCTCGACGGGTGCATTATATGCAATTTCAACGCCATTGTCGGCTTCGTCCGCGCGATCACGCGATTGCAGGATGTCGCCGGACCATCCAAAGGCCACGCAGATATCCCCGTTCGCCAGTGCCGAGATATATTCAGAGCTGTGATACTTCTGGACGTAGGGACGCACGGCAGACAGCACAGGCTCGGCTTTTGCCAGTGTCTCTTCGTCTTTGGCGTCGGGGTCTTCACCGATGTATTGCAAGGCAGCCGGGATCAGTTCGGTCGGCGCATCAAGGAAATGCACGCCACAGGCTGCAAGCTTTTCCATGTTTGCAGGGTCAAAGATCAGATCAAGCGAGTTCATCGGGGCATCTTCGCCCAAAATCTCTGTTACTTTGTCAACGTTCACACCAATCCCCGTGGTCCCCCACATGTAGTTGATGGAGTAGTTGCCGCCGGGATCATATGTCTCTGTCCGTGCTTCCACGACGTCCCAGAGGTTGCCGATATTGCTGAGCTTTGACTTATCGAGTGGCTGAAACGCCCCCGCCGAAATCTGGCGCTGCAAAAATGTAGCGGATGGCACCACAACGTCATATCCCGACCCGCCAGCAAGCAACTTGGTTTCCAGTACTTCATTGCTGTCAAAGACGTCGTAAATCAGGTCATAGCCCGTTTCTTCCTCGAACTTGGCCAGCAGGTCTTCATCGATATAATCGGACCAGTTATAGACCCGCACTTCTTCTGCCCAACCCGCCTGAGCGGCGAGCGCTGCGGCCGCTATCGCGGTAAAATATTTCGTTTTGAGCATGTAAACCTCCATTTGATTGTCCCGTCATCCCATCCAGCTTTGATGAAATCATATAAGTTTGCAATCCTTGCTATGAAAATTTGATAGGTTTTGGCATGATCCTAGGTATGTGAAATCAAAAATGCCTCAGGGGTAGGCACAAATATGAACCAGTTGGTGAGCAAAAAGCCGGAACATGAAACGATCTACCTTCGGGTAAAAGAGATGATTCTCTTTGGAGAGGTCGTCCCCGGCCAACCTGTCACCATTCACGGTCTTGCTGATTCCATCGGCACCGGCGTGACCCCTGCGCGCGAGGCGATCCGCCGGTTGACGGCGGAAGGGGCGCTCGTGACGCGCCAGAACCGGCGCATAGAAGTTCCCGCAATGACCGCGCACCGGCTGGAACAGATCGAACTGGTCCGGCTGACCGTCGAACCATCCTTGGCCGAAGCTGCCGCAGATCAGTGCAAACTTATTGATATCAAAGAGTTGGAAAGGATTGACGCCTTGGTGGACAAGGCCATAAACGATGGCGATATCCATGGCTATCTGGAGGCAAATTACCGCTTCCACTTCCATCTTTACGGCTTGGCAAATGCACATATTCTGCGCCGTATCGCCGAAACACTCTGGCTCAGGATCGGCCCATCATTGCGCGTGGTCTGCGGGCGCTACGGCACCACAAACCTGCTCGACCAACACCGTGCTGCGACCCAAGCCCTGAAAGACGGGGACGCCAGAAAAACGCGTGACGCCATCACCGAAGACATCCGTCAGGGGATGGAATTTGTCCGGCAAACGACAACCTAGCGACAATGCATAGCGCACGATTGACTATCTCTTATATTTTGATCAAATTATTGAAATCAGCACCACAAACACGCCAATTCGCCCTCAGGAGGCACCGATGTCATCAGCGCACAACCCCAACTGGCACGAGGCTCTTTCAGAAGAATTCATCGCCTATGCCAAGGGCGAAAAGATTGACGGGGTTGAATGCATCGTGCCTGATCTGGTCGGCACCTCGCGCGGCAAGACAATGCCTGCGATGAAATTCAACCCCGACGCAGAGATGGCCCTGCCTATCTCATTGTTCTACCAGACGATTTCGGGCGAATACGTGGATATGGATATCGAAAACCAATGGCTTGAAAAAGACATCCTGCTTAGGCCTGACATGACAACCGCCTGCGCCATTCCTTGGGCCGATGATGTATCGTTGCAGGTGATCTGCGATATGTTCAACCGCGATGGCACACCGCTTTCGATTGCGCCACGGACGATTCTGCAGAACATTATTCAAGCCTATGCAGACAAGGGCTGGAATCCGGTGATCGCTCCGGAGTTGGAATTCTACCTCACGAAACCCAACCTTGATCCCAACGACCCCATCGAAACGCCGATAGGACGCACGGGGCGAAAAGTGCCCAGTCGTCAGGTTTATTCCATGGTCGCCGTGGACGAATACGGGCCTGTGATCGACACGATTTACAGTTATGCAGAGCAACAGGGCCTTCCTATCGACACGTTGATCCAGGAAGGCGGCGCTGGCCAGATCGAAATCAATCTGATGCACGGTGATCCGCTTCATCTGGCCGATCAGGTGTTTTATTTCAAACGTACGATTCGCGAGGCCGCGCTCAAGAACAACATCTTTGCCACCTTCATGGCCAAGCCCAAACGGGATGAACCCGGCAGCGCGATGCATGTGCATCAAAGCGTGCTCGATATCGAAACAGGGCAGAACATCTTTTCTGCTGCCGACGGTTCCGAGACGGACCTGTTCCGCTGGTTCATCGGTGGATCACAAGAGTACCTGCTGCAAATCGTGCCGTTGCTGGCCCCTTATGTGAACTCCTACCGCCGGATCACCGTCGATGGGCAAAGTGCGCCCGCCAATCTGGAATGGGCCATCGACAACCGCACCACTGGTCTGCGCGTTCCCCATTCCGAACCTGACGCACGGCGGCTTGAAAACCGCGTGATCGGCATGGATTGCAACCCTTACATCGCCATCGCCGCATCACTGGCGTGCGGCTATCTTGGTATGCTCAACAAGGTCGAGCCGCGTCCGGAGGCCACGAAAGAAGTCTGGGAAGCCGAAGTTCCCCTGCCCGCAAGCCTGCGCGAAGCATTGGAATATTTTGAGGAAGCCAGCGAAATCCGGGCCCTTCTGGGCGAAGATTTCTGCCGCCTCTACGAGCAAATCAAACAAGCTGAAAACGAAGAATACCAGCGCGAAATCTCGCCTTGGGAACGCAGCCACCTTCTATTGAACGTCTGAACAGAGGTCACACCATGAACATCCTTGCCAATTACCCCCCGACCGATGAATTGCAGGCGCTTGACTCCGCCCATCACCTGCACCCTTTCACCCATGCCAATGCACTGGCCGCGAAAGGCCCGCGCGTCATCACATCCGCCAAAGGTGTCTGGCTGAAAGACAGCGACGGCGAAGAAATCATCGACGGCATGGCGGGCCTGTGGTGCGTCAATATCGGCTATGGCCGTGATGAACTGGCCGATGCTGCTGCCCGCCAGATGAAGGAACTGCCTTACTACAACACCTTCTTTCAGACCACCCATGTACCTGCCCTGATGCTTGCCAAGAAACTCGCCGAGCTCGCCCCCGATAATCTGAACCACGTCTTCTTTGCCAGCGGCGGATCCGACGCCAATGATACCAATATCCGCATTGTGCGCACCTATTGGGCCGAAAAGGGCCAGCCGGAACGCGATGTGATCATTTCCCGTTGGAACGCCTATCATGGTTCCACCATTGGCGGCGCATCACTGGGCGGCATGAAGGGGATGCATGGACAGGGCGGTCTGCCGATCCCCGGCATCGCATTCATCGATCAGCCCAACTGGTGGGCCGAAGGCGGCGAGATGACGCCCGAAGAATTCGGTCTGGAGCGCGCGCGCCAACTGGAAGAGAAAATCAAGGAAATCGGGCCGGAGCGCGTTGGCGCGTTCATCGCCGAACCCATTCAAGGTGCAGGTGGCGTGATCGTCCCCCCCGAAACCTACTGGCCGGAAATCCAGCGGATCGTCAAGAAATACGGCATTCTGCTGATCGCGGATGAAGTGATCTGCGGCTTTGGTCGCACCGGCAACTGGTTCGGATCACAAACTGTCGGGATCGCGCCTGATATCATGACCGTCGCAAAGGGCCTCAGTTCCGGTTACATACCGATTGGCGGGTCCATTGTATCGGACGAGGTGGCCGAAGTGTTGCGCGAGACAGAGTTCAACCACGGTTATACGTATTCGGGGCACCCCGTTGCCTGTGCGGTCGCGCTGGAAAACCTCCGTATCCTTGAGGAAGAAGGCATCGTCGACAACGTGCGCGACGTGACAGCCCCTTATCTGCGCGAAAAGTGGGAAGCACTGGCCGAACATCCTTTGGTCGGTGAAGCCAAGATCGTGGGTATGATGGCGTCTATCGCGCTGACACCGGACAAGGCCAGCCGCGCGGTCTTTGCCGCAGAGAAAGGCACCGCCGGCTTTATTTTCCGTGACCGCTGTTTTGCCAACAACATCATCATGCGCAGTGTTGGTGACCGGATGATCATTTCCCCGCCACTGACGATCACCTGTGACGAGATCGACATTCTGATGACACGCGCGCGCAAATCGCTGGACGAATGCTATGAGAAACTCAAAGCCGATGACCTGCTCAAGGCGGGCTAGATGGACCTGCTGACCGTCAACGACCAACAGGGTGCATACCCGCCGTCTTACTACGCAGACGCCGCAGAACATCTGGATCGATTCCCTGCTGCCGCAGGCGATTTGGACTGCGATGTTTGCGTAGTGGGGGCCGGTTTCACCGGGCTTTCAACTGCCTATCATCTGGCCCAGCGCGGCTATGATGTGGTGGTGTTAGAGGCCCAGCGCGTCGGCTTTGGCGCATCCGGGCGCAATGGCGGGCAAGTCGGCACGGGGCAGCGCCGCGATCAGGAAGACCTTGAGGCGATGGTCGGTGATACCCGTGCACGTGCATTGTGGGATATCGGCTGTCAGGCCGTTAATCTGGTGCGCGACCTTTGCGCAAAGGAAGAGGTTCGGACCGATTTTCACCCCGGCATCGTCCACACCGTGCATCGCAAGCGCGACTACGCGCACAGCGAAACCTATGTGGCGCATATGCAGGACAAATACGGCTATGACAAAATCCGCCTGCTGCCCCCCCAAGAATGCCGCACCATTGTGAATTCGCCCGCCTATCATGGCGGCACGCTCGATCTGGGTTCTGGCCATGTGAACCCATTGGAGTTGGTTTTGGGTCTGGCGCGTCTCGCAGTGAAGGCAGGCGCACGCATCTTTGAAGGCTCCAAGGTCGAAGGAATCGACGAGGGCGAGCCTGCGTTCGTCAGAACGAAGGATGCCAAAGTGAAGGCGCGCTATGTCGTGCTGGGCTGTAACGGCTATCTTGGGACAATGCAAAAACACGTCGCCGAACGTGTCATGCCGATTAACAACTTCATCGTATCGACAAAACCGATGTCGCCTGATGCGCAAGAGAAGGTCATCCAGAATAACTACGCCGTCGCCGACAGCAAGTTTGTCGTCAACTACTTTCGGTTTTCCGAAGATCACCGGCTGCTTTTCGGTGGCACTGAAACCTATGGCTATAAATTCCCCTCAGATATCGCAGGTGCCGTGCGCAAACCACTGGTGGAAGTCTTTCCCCAACTCAAGGACGTGGAAATCGACCACGCATGGGGAGGCACACTTGGCATCACCATGAACCGGATGCCCCATTATGAACGGATTGGCGGAAATATCCTGACGATGTCGGGGTTTTCGGGCTTGGGAGTCGCAATGGGCACAATGTCGGGCCAGATCGCGGCCGAGGCCATTGCAGGTCAGGCGGAACGGTTTGATGTGATGGCAAGCGTCCCGACACTGTCTTTCCCTGGTGGCCCTGCGCTGCGGTCGCCACTGCTGGTGCTTGCGATGCTCTGGTACAGCCTGCGTGACAGGATGTAGCGATTATCACATTGCTAACCTTCAGGTAGATTATGTCTTGAAATTGGATGCCCGTGGCGTTCCTATAGGCGATATTCTGCTGGACCTGTGCAAGTACACATTTTTGGCGTGAAGGTGAAAGTCTTTGATATAAAACGTAAATATTGAGATGCATGTTGCAGCTTTTTGTTCTCGTTTCTCGGCCTGTTTTCGGCCCAAAGTTCACCCGACCGTCACTTTGACAGGCACGGCACGATGGTGTGAAAGGTAAATTAGTATGAAGAATGTTTCCCAATCAATGGACCCTGACGAGGCGGCTCAAGCTTTTTTCGGGCAAGACGAGGCGGCCTTTAACCGGATGGTAGATGACCTCGCCACAAATGATCCGCGTCTTGCCTTCGTGTTTCAGCGCACCAGAAAGCGGTTCCTGGAGGCAAAAAAGACCTGAAGCTTGCGCAGCTTGCACTGGCGGCAGGATGAAGTCGCGCTCGCAACTGCTTCAAACCGTCCAAGATCAATGAAAACAGCTTGACCTTTCGGCCCCCGACAGGTTGAACGACCCACAGACTTTTCTAGGAAATATGGGTGGTTTTCAGATGAACGACCAGAACA
The DNA here is from genome assembly GCF_046498525.1 of Yoonia sp. Lineage (GTDB taxonomy): Bacteria > Pseudomonadota > Alphaproteobacteria > Rhodobacterales > Rhodobacteraceae > Yoonia. The sequence goes on along the minus strand of NZ_JAWOAN010000301.1, from coordinate 7,710 downwards.
AGAACCTCATCTTGGCGACGATACTAAGCTTTGCCGTCATTGTGGCGTGGACAACGCTGTTCCCGCCAGAGGAGTTGCCGGTTGATCCCGCCACCGAGGCTGTCCAGACGCTGGATGACCCGACACTTCCTGCCACCGATCCCGTTGCGCCAACAGCCACCACGCCAACAGATGTGCCCGAACCTGTGTCGGAGGCCCCGCGCATTCCGATTGAAACCAGTGAACTGGCCGGTTCCATCTCGCTTTTGGGTGGTCGGATTGATGATCTCGCCCTGACGAACTACCGCGAAACGATCGACGAAGACGCCGATATTGTGCGCCTGCTCAAGCCGGTTGGCGAACCGGGTGCTTATTTTGCGTCATTCGGCTGGACGGCGACAGACGGGCTCGATCCTGCGGCGGTTCCCGGCCCGGATACCCTTTGGACGCTGGAAAGCGGCGATAAGCTGACATCGAACAGCACTGTCACCCTGTCTTGGGACAACGGCTCGGGCCAAATCTTCCGCTCGGAAATCGCGGTCGATGACGAATTCATGTTTACCGTCGACCAAAGCGTGGAAAACACAACGAGCAGCCCGATTGCTGCGCGCCCCTATGGTCTGCTCCGCCGCCATGGTGAGCCAGCGGACCTCAAGAACTTCTTCATCCTACATGAAGGCATGGTCCGGATGACGGACGGCGAACTGGAAGAAACCAGCTATGACAAAATCACGGACTACGCCGTTGACCCCCGCGAACGGACACAAGCCGAGCGCTTGAATGTAGCGGAATCCGGCTGGATCGGCTATACAGACCACTACTGGATGACCACGCTGATCCCCGAGCAGGGCGTGCCGTTCCGGTCCACTTCCAAATACTTTGACAGCCGCGACCTGTATCAGGCCGAAGCGGTTATGCCGATTGAAACGATTGCTGGCGGCGAAACCGCGACCGTGACAACACGACTTTTTGCCGGCGCAAAGGAATGGGAAACAATCCGCGATTATGAAGAAGAAGAAGGCGTTCCGGGTTTTCTGGATAGCATCGACTGGGGCTGGTTCTTCTTTTTGACCAAGCCGATCTTTGCACTGCTACACTATCTCAATATCTTTATCGGTAACATGGGGTGGTCCATTCTTGCGCTGACCGTGATCCTGAAAATCATCGTGTTGCCGCTGGCCTATAAGTCATACGTGTCTATGGCCAAGATGAAAGAGCTTCAGCCAGAGATGGAAAAGCTCAAGGAACGCGCAGGCGATGACAAGCAGGCCATGCAGCAAGGCATGATGAAGCTTTACAAGGAAAACAAAGTGAACCCTGCTGCGGGTTGTCTGCCGATCCTGTTGCAGATTCCGATCTTCTTCTCGCTCTATAAGGTGATCTTTGTCACTATCGAGTTGCGTCACGCGCCATGGATCGGCTGGATCGAAGATCTCTCCGCGCCTGATCCATCTTCCATCATCAACCTGTTTGGCCTACTGCCCTACGCGGCACCAGAACCCGGTTCGATCCTGTCGCTGATCTTTATCGGTATCCTGCCGATCATGTTGGGTGTGTCGATGTGGTTGCAGCAAAAGCTGAACCCTGCGCCAACAGACCCGACCCAGCAGATGATCTTTGCGTGGATGCCATGGGTCTTCATGTTCATGCTGGGCTCTTTCGCCTCCGGTCTGGTGCTTTACTGGATTGCCAACAACATCATCACCTTTACCCAGCAGTATGCGATCATGCGCAGCCACGGGGCAAAGCCTGATGTGTTCGGCAACATCAAGTCCAGTGTCAAGAAAAAATCTGCTGCGGCAGAGGCCGAAAAGAAAGATGGCAAGTAAATGATCAGTGTCGCTGCAATGTGGCGGCATCAGGTCATCAGCCACAGTCAGGTGGCGCACCGTGATACAGCAAAGGTAGTCTGAGGATGGAAATGCGTTTTCCCGAAGTGGAAGAACCAGACGCGCAGGCGCTCGAAAAAGGCCGTCTGCTCTTTGCCGGTGAAACCGATTTCGTCAAAGGCGTTGTCGCCATGGACGGCCTGCCGCCTGCCGACCGGATGGAGGTCTGCTTCGCAGGGCGTTCCAACGTAGGCAAATCTTCCCTGATCAACGCACTGACGGGGCGCAAGGGATTGGCACGTGCCTCCAACACCCCCGGACGTACGCAAGAGATCAACTTTTTCACGGCAGGCGACATCTATGTGGTCGACCTGCCCGGCTATGGCTTTGCCAACGCTCCTGTCGCGGTGGTGGAAAAATGGCAGCGCCTGCTCAAGCAATATCTGCAAGGGCGGCAAACACTGCGGCGGGTCTTCGTGCTGATTGACGCACGGCACGGGGCCAAGGCAGTTGACGAAGAAATCATGTCGCTGCTGGATAGCGCGGCGGTGACCTTTCAGGTGGTCATGACCAAGGTCGACAAGCTCAAAGGGGATGCCCTGCAAGCATCGCTTGACAAGACGCGCGCGGCGCTGGCCAAACATCCTGCTGCCTATCCCGAGCTTATCCTGACCTCCTCTGAAAAGAACGATGGCATTCCGACACTCCGGGCCATCATCGCAGGTATCGCATGAAGACAAGGACGCACGACATGAACCGTGATTGGATCGCCACCGCCAGCACCCTGAGCCAGGCCCTGCCCTACATGCAGCGCTACGCCGGTGCGACCGTAGTGATCAAACTGGGCGGTCATGCGATGGGCAGCGGTGCGGCAATGCGTGGCTTTGCCCGCGATGTGGTGCTGATGCGTCAGGTCGGGCTGAACCCCGTGGTCGTCCACGGCGGCGGGCCGATGATCAATGAAATGCTGGGCAAACTGAATATCAAGTCGGAATTCGTGGACGGTAAGCGGGTGACGGATCAGGCCACGATGGATGTGGTCGAAATGGTCCTCTCCGGTCAGGTGAACAACCGGCTAGTGCAGGCCATCTCCGAAGAAGGGGGCAAAGCTGTCGGTCTGTCGGGCAAAGACGCCAACCTGATGATCTGCGAGCAGACCCACGCCGATCTGGGCTTTGTGGGTACGCCTGTCGCCGTTGATCCCACGATCCTGCGTGATCTGCACGCAGCCCACGTGATCCCTGTGATTGCGCCCTTGGGCATGGGTCGCAACGGCGAGACATTCAACGTCAACGGCGATACCGCCGCCGGAGCAATCGCAAGTGCACTCAAGGCGGATCGCCTGCTGCTGCTGACTGATGTGGAAGGGGTAAAGGACAAATCGGGCGAGGTCCTGACCGAGATCGACCCAAGAATCATCCCTGACCTGATTATCGACGGCACAATCGCAGGCGGCATGATCCCGAAAACGGAAACCGCCCTTGCAGCGATGAACGGCGGGGTCCGCGCCGTGGTCATTCTTGATGGCCGCGCACCAAACGCCTGCCTTCTGGAGCTGTTCACCGATCACGGTGCAGGCTCGCTCATCCGCCGCCCACGCGTGTGAAAGCAAAGTGCATATGCACCTGGTGCTAAAATCGCTAGGCTCGACTACATGAGCTTTACCGATCTAGCCGTTCTACTTGCCCCGCACGGGCTACGCACTTTGGGTGACTGCCCCGACGGGGATTGCACAATCACGTTGATCGGCCCCGCAGAGCCTGCTTTTTGGGGGGTCTTTCGTGACAGCCCGGAATACAACGACGGCACCCCCAACCCGATGGACCGGTGGTCTGCGCGGGTCCTGAGTGCCGTCGCCCATGATCTGGAAGCCGAAGCGCTTTTTCCTTTCGGCGGACCGCCCTACTCTCCCTTCTTCACATGGGCCAAAAAGAGCGGGCGCTTCTGGGCGTCCCCCATTGGGTTTCTGGTGCATGAGGAAGCCGGTCTCTTTGTGTCCTTCCGCGGGGCAATCCGTTGGCACACGACACCGCAGCTTGGCGATGCCCCGCAACCCTGCCTGACGTGTGCGGGCCAACCCTGCGCCACTGCCTGCCCTGTCGGTGCCTTCAACGACGGTTATGACGTTGCCGCCTGCAAGGCGCATGTTGGGTCTGAGGCTGGTACTGACTGCCGCACTGGCGGCTGCCTTGCCCGCCGCGCCTGCCCCGTTGGCCAAGGCAGCCGCCTGCCAGCCCAAGCCGCATTCCATATGGAGGCCTTCCTTTGACCCTGCGTCTGATCCTGATCCGCCACGCCAAATCCAGTTGGAGCGATCCTTTCTCGGACGACCACGCAAGGGTGCTGAACCAACGCGGGCAGGCTTCGGCCAACGCGATTGGCAAATGGATGGCAGAGCAGGGATACGTACCCGATGTCGTGCTTTGTTCCGATGCCGCACGCACGCAGGAAACGGCGGATTTGATCCTGTCCCAGTTGACGCCTGCCCCACAACTCAAGCTGGCGGGCAGATTGTATCACGCCGCACCAGCCACGATGCTTGATCTGCTGCACAAACAAACCGCCCCATGTATCGCCGTAATCGGCCACAACCCCGCCATCGGAATGCTGGCAAACGCATTGGTGCAAAGCCCACCGGACCACCACCGGTTCAGCGACTATCCGACCTGCGCCAGCACAGTGATTGATTTCGACGTTTCGGAATGGGCCAAGGTGCAGAACCGGACAGGGCGCTGCAAGGCTTTCGTCGTACCGCGCGATCTGATTGGGACGGAAGCGCAGGATATTGAATGAAAAAAGCCCCGGCCGAACCGGGGCTTTTCATTGCCGTATCAGTAGGTGCCTAATGTCCCAAAATCTGGCTCAGGAACAACTGCGTCCGGTCGGATTTAGGGTTGTTGAAGAACTCTTCAGGCTCGTTCTGTTCCACGATCTGGCCCTGATCCATAAAGATCACACGGTTGGCCACCTGACGGGCAAAGCCCATCTCGTGCGTCACGCAAAGCATTGTCATGCCCTCTTCGGCCAGCTCGATCATGGTGTCGAGCACCTCTTTGATCATCTCGGGGTCAAGCGCTGATGTCGGTTCGTCAAACAACATGATACGCGGGCGCATACAAAGCGAACGAGCAATCGCCACACGCTGCTGCTGACCACCAGACAACTGGCCGGGGTACTTGTCGGCCTGCTCGGGGATTTTGACCTTCTCAAGGAAGTGCATCGCGGTTTCCTCGGCTTCCTTCTTGGGGGTCTTGCGTACCCAAATGGGGGCCAGTGTGCAGTTCTCAAGGATCGTCAGATGCGGGAACAGATTGAAGTGCTGAAAGCACATGCCAACCTCTGACCTGATCTTGTCGATATTCTTGAGGTCAGAAGACAGGACCGTGCCATCAACCACGATCTTGCCCTGCTGATGTTCCTCCAATGCGTTGATGCAACGGATTAGCGTGGATTTGCCCGATCCTGACGGGCCACAGATCACGATCCGCTCGCCCTGATACACCGTGAGATCAATATCGCGTAGGACGTGAAACGAACCAAACCATTTGTTCATGTTCTCAATGGTAATCGCCAGTTCGTCCGAGACTTGCATTTGTGTTGCTTCGGCCATGTTACCAGCCTCCTATCTGTGGTCGGTTGTGAGCCTGCGCTCCAACCATTGTGAATATTGAGAAATGCCGTAGCAGGTGATGAAGAACAGCAACGCTGCAAAGCCGTAAAGCTCCCAATAGACGCCTTGCCATTCAACCGATGCCAGGATCGGGCCACGGATCATGCCGACCAGATCGAACATCGAAATGACCGAGACGAGCGTAGTGTCCTTGAACAGACCGACCGACACGTTCACGATGCCCGGGATCGAGATCTTGAGCGCTTGTGGCAGAATGATCAGACGCATGGCTTGCGCATAATCCAGACCAAGGCTGTCAGCGGCCTCGTACTGGCCCTTTGGCAAAGCGGCCAGGCCACCCCGGATAACCTCGGCGATATAGGCCGCAGAGAACATCGTGATCATGATCACAACGCGCAGGAACAGATCCACGCCAGAGCCGGGCGGGAAAAAGTAACCAAGCATCACGTTCGCCACAAAGAGCAGCGTGATCAACGGCACACCACGGACGAATTCGATGAATACGACACAGATATACTTGATGATAGGCATGCTGGATTGACGGCCCAGCGCCAAGGCAATGCCCAACGGCAGTGACAGCGACACACAGGTCACACCCAACATCATATTCAGCATGAAACCACCGAGGTCACGGCTTGGCACCGAACGCATGGCCCCTTCGGTGATCTCGACATCGGGGATAATGTACCCGCCGACAGTCCAGACCACAAAGGCGGTCACGATGGCACCGAAGAAACCAAGCGCAAAGCTGTTCCTGACGAACCGTTGGTAGAAAATACCGCCAGCGACGACCCCGACAAGCGCAAGAATCGGCCACAGGATGGATCCGCCCCAAAGCAGCCAGTAGGCGATGAAGGGATAGAGCGCCGTAAAGATCAAAAGCTTGCGCGGCAGGTCAAAGAACAAGACCGGAGCCGCAGCAAAGAACAGCAGGATAAAGGCCAGCCCCGGACGCCAGTAAAGCTCTGACTGATACTGGAACCCGAACAGGAGCTGGTTCCAACGTTCCGCAAGCACTGCAAAACAGGCACCGGTAGACCCGCCGAGGATTTCGCGACACTCCGAAAGGCTCGACGCCGTCCAGATACCGTTAAAAAGCCACGGCACAGTGCCGCTCAGGATCATATAGAGAGCCAGAAAGGCAAGCACGGTCAGGACACTGTTGGCAGGCGTCGCAAACAGGTTGTCCTTGATCCATTTCCTTGGACCAGCCGCATTTGGCGGCGGTGGCATCGGAGGGACGTCTTTGGTGCGAACGAACGCGATTGTACGATCAACCATAACCTAGCGCTCCTTCAGCTTGATTGCGTTGTTGTAGACGTTGATCACCGCAGAGATCAGCAAGGAAATCGTGAGGTAGAACAGCATCAGCAAAAGGATGCATTCGATTGCGCGACCCGTCTGGTTCAGGGTGATCCCGCCCAAAGTCGCCGTCACATCCGCATACCCTACGAGGATCGCCAGAGACGAGTTCTTGGTAATATTCAGATATTGCGAAATCAACGGCGGGATGATGACCCGCATCGCCTGCGGCAGAACGACGAGGCTCATGATGCGCCTCGGACGGATGCCGAGCGCCCCAGCGGCCTCGGTTTGGCCCTTGGATACCGCCAGAATACCGGCGCGGACGTTCTCTGCGATGAAGGCCCCGGTATAGATCGACAGGGCGAACCAGATCGCAATCAACGGACCGCCAACCTTGATGCCGCCGGAAAAGTTGAAGCCCGTCAGCGCAGGTATTTCAAAACGCAGACCAAAGATGAGGAAAACCGCAATCAGAGGTCCGAACCAGATCGCGAGATTAACAAGCAATGTCTTGGGCCGCTCACCGGTTGCTTCCTGAATACGCGTCGCACGGGCAGTGACGGCGCGGGTACCGAAGAATGACCCTACCAGTATCACAATCACCATAAGCAAGTCGGTGCCGCCACCAAATCCGCGTTCAAAATAAGGTAGCGGGATATAGACCCCACGGTTGGTAAAGGCGGAAATCCCGAGGAACATGGATGCGGCTGGATCATCGCCGCGGAAATCCCGAGGCCCGGGCAGCACAGCAATCATGATCGTGAAGATAATCAGAATCCAGATAAGCACCGGAATATTGCGAAATATCTCGACGTAGGCGGCCATGAGCTTGCGGACAAGCCAGTTGTTCGACAACCGCAACACACCGGCAAGAACACCAAAGACCGTCGCAGTCACACAGGCAAGAAAGGCCACGAGCAGCGTGTTCAATACACCGACAAAGGCCGCCCGAAGGTTTGTGGACTG
>NZ_JAWOAN010000240.1:0-10694 GCF_046498525.1 Yoonia sp. | reverse complement strand
GTACCATTCATTGCGATCGTAGCTCTATGTTGGCTCGTTTTAAATACTTCACCGTGCTCGCGCTGCGGCGGGAGTGAGGCGGACGGACGCGCCCGCCGAGTAATTACCTATAAGCATAAAATATATTAGCAAATATTATACGGCGGCATATCGAACGACTGGTGATGACTGAACGTGTCGCGGCCACGCCGGGGCTGTACCCGCTTCCGGACTGGGCGAAGGAGACGCTCTCCGACCTCAAGGGCCACCAGAAGGGTGACCTCTTGAGCGGCTTCAAAAGGTATGGCTAGACCGGCAATTGTTCCGACCGTCGCTAACCCGGCTCCACGCAAGAAGGTTCGACGGCCTTCTTTTTCAAGTTTTCCCTTTGCGTATTGTGCGGATGACGTCACTTCCGTCTGGCTATCTTTAAAACTTTCCATCGTTCACCTCCCTGACAGCACTCGTGTTAGAAAACGGTACTCCTGCCGACACTTCAGTCAACGTTGGAGTAAGCAATCACAGGTAATGAGCGGTCCGTCGCGCGTGAATCGAGATATGAGCGCGATTGTTTGCTGAACGCGCATTCAATTTTTGCCGTGATCACTATCAGAGCTGAACTGTCCGCCGTTCAATTGAAATTGGCGAAAGTCAGGTCGCGGTCTCAGGAATACCAATGAACGAACGGAAAACTGAACTGAGCATGAAGCACGATCGGTGTTGGCAGTGATACCACTTTCAGGTTCAATCTGAAGAAGAGAGGCCGTAGCTTTCACCGCAGAGTGTGCAATCGCCGTAGTGCCCACGCCTGCCTCGTTCGAAAACGCAGCTCGCTTGAAGCCCTTTGATATGTAATACATCGGTCCACCAGAGACGGTCCCGTCAGGGTATTCGTTGCGGTCTTTCACACCGAGCATCCACCGTTTCGACAAAGAGTGTCCGTTCAAGTGCCGTGTCATAGCCGCTGATCATGGGAAAGGTGTCGAGGCTCAGAATATCACCGGGCCTCCAGCCTGCGCGCCGTCACGGGATTGCGGCCCCCTAAACAGCCATAGGCGGCAAAGAAAAGTCCCGGCGTTCAGGAAGAATGGTTTGGGGGCCGTATATTACATACCAGCGACACCATCGGCCGCCCTTAATGCCCGCTCGAGAGGAACGGGCATTAAATTCATGAAGATACTGACGGTGGCCTAGCTTGGACTCATACCGCGCAGGCGTTCCGATCTGCGGCGCAGCAATTCCAGCGTGACAAGCAACACAACAGAGATCGAGATCAGCACGGTGGCCGCAGCCAGAATTGACGGGCTAATTTGCTCGCGCAGGCCGATGAACATTTGCCACGGCAGTGTTTGTTGTCCGACGGAGCCTACGAAGAGCACGACAACAACTTCGTCAAATGATGTGATAAAGGCGAAAAGCCCCCCGGAAATGACACCCGGCAGGATCAAGGGCATCTGCACCCGGAAGAATGTCGTCACCGGGTTGGCACCGAGGTTTGCGGCTGCGCGCGTCAGCGATTTGTCAAAGCCCACCAAGGTCGCCGTCACGGTGATGATCACGAACGGCACACCCAAGGCGGCGTGGGACAGAACGACACCCCAATAGGTGCCTTGCAATCCAATGCGCGAATAAAAGAAATACATGCCAGCCGCCGAAATAATCAGCGGCACGATCATCGGAGAGATCAAAACGGCCATGATAGCGCGGCGGAACGGTACGTGGCTCTGGCTGAGGCCGATTGCCGCCAGAGTACCTAAAGAGACCGAAATCAGCGTCGCGACCGGCGCAATTTTCAGAGAGTTCTTCAACGGTGTCATCCATTCGGTGCCTTCGACGCCCCACATCTTGCCGATAATCATGCCAAGTACCGCGCCGATGACGATCGGCATGACGTTAATGGCTCCCTTCCAGAAATAGAGCACTGCAGAGCCTACCACCCCGATCGCCAACCCTACCGTCAGCCCGAACCATGGCGACCCTTCGGTGCCAAAGAATTCGCGGTAATGCTTGAGCGAATATCCATCGGGGTCCAAACGCAGCATCTCGGGCGTGAAGGTAAAGAAGTTTTGCGCGTTAAAGCTCAGCGGGATAATTGTGATGATCGGCGCGATCAGGAAAAACAGGATCAGGCCGCAAATCACACGGAATGAATAGTACCAGATACGCTGGCCGGTTGATGCATACGGTGGCAGTCCCATGGCGCTAGCCTCCCAATTTTACGTTGTCGATGCCGACGATCCGGTCGTAGGCCCAGTAGAGCGCAAGCACGACCACAAGCAGGATAGACCCCAAGGCCGCAGCCAAGCCCCAATTCAATGAAGACGAGATGTGGTATGCGATCCGGTTGGAGATGAACACACCTTTGGTGCCGCCGACGATTTCGGGAGTAATGTAGTAACCGATAGACAGGATGAAGACGAGGATGCAGCCCGCGCCGATACCCGGCACCGATTGCGGGAAGTAGACCCGCCAGAATGCTGTCCAATCCGTGGCACCAAGCGACTTGGCAGCGCGCAGATAGCTGGGGGGGATACCTTTCATCACGGAATAAAGTGGCAGGATCATGAAGGGTAGCAAGATGTGCGTCATCGCAATAATCGTACCGGTGGCATTATTGATCAGGGCCAGTCGCGAATCATCGCTGACAAGCCCGATCCAGACCAGCGTTTCATTGATCACCCCTTGTTGTTGCAACAGAACCTTCCATGCCGATGTCCGCACCAGCAATGATGTCCAGAATGGCAGCAAGACAAGGATCATTATCAGGTTTGCACTACGGTCTGGCAGGTTGGCCATCAACCATGCGATGGGATAGCCCAGCAGGATGCAAGAGAAGGTAATGGTCAGCGACATCCAAAGCGTACGCCAGAATAGTGTGATGTAAATCTGAACGTCTTCGTCAACCACCTGCGCCCCTGCAGGCGTGAGTTCCAGATCAACGGCTGTCAAAAAATATCCGGCCGTGTACGGAGACGAGAAAGTCTCGATTGTTCCCCAAACCTCGCGGTCGGCCCAGTCTTCGTCCAGCGCAAGAAATGCTTCGGAAAACGAAAAATCGGCCATGGGAGTGGCAACGGCAGCCTGCACTGCAGCGAGTTCCTGCGCGCCCACACCTGTGTAGGTTAGATCACCTGAGGACAAGTCCTGTGCCAATGCCAACCACACGGATTCCCAAGGGTCCTCTTCGGCCGGTATATCTTCGTCGATGACGTGGGTGAACATTGCGAAAGCAGCATACTGTCGTGCGGCATTGGGCAGGGCCTCAGCTGCCTCGTCAGACAGATAGGTGCCCGGCGGCAAACTTAATGCTTCATCCGCGATGGATGACGCCCATGCACGCGCACCTGCGGCATTGCTGCCTGCATTGCTGTCATCCGTCAAAAAGATGCTGGCCCAGAACGCGCTGTCATCAAGCGCGGCACTGGCGTCCTCCATAGCCTCGATGATATTTTCGCCCATATCGTCAAGCGAGCGGCCGGTCTGCCGGAACAGAGATGACATTCCTGTCGTTTCATAGTTCAGGCGCCCGCCCAGCTTCGTATGATTTTTCGCCTCGGCAGCAAAGAACATATCGAAATACAAGGCCTCATAAACGGCCTCGGAGGGCGGTTCGGTTCCGCTGTAATCCCAATCGTCCAATGCGATGACTGTCTGGGGCAGGGTTTTCGAAGTGATGTCATCCTGCACGGAGCGGAACAACATGTCGAAGATAGGAGCGACGAACGATATCAGGACAAATGCCAACAATGGCAAGATCAGTAGAAAAGCGCGTAGTTTCTCGCGCCGTAATGCACGGTTCAAGCTCGCCTTGAGAGGGCGGCCATCTGCGGCGACGATCGTGCCTGGAGCATCTGTCATGATAAAAACCGTTTCCTAGTGTACCAAGGGCAGGCCTAAGCCTGCCCTCGTTATTTCACTTATTGCGACAACCACGCCTGGAATTTTGCATCCAGATCGTCGCGGTAGTCAGCCCACCACTCGTAGTTGAAGACGAACGTGTTCTCAGAGTTGGCAGGGTCGGTAGGCATGTGTGGTGCCATCTCGATACCCAACTCGGCGTGTGTGCTGACCAGTGGTGCCGACGACTTACGAGCCGGACCGTAGCTGATGTATTGAGCCTGATCTGCAAGACGCTTTGTGTCTGTCGCAAAGCGGATGAAGTCAAAGGCACGGGCTTCGCGCTCGGGGCTCAGACCCGCTGGGATGATCCAACCGTCAAGGTCAAACATCTGCCAATCCCAAAGCATCGAGACAGGCTGATCCTGCTCTTCGATCAGGCTGAACAGACGACCGTTGTAGGTCGAACCCATCACGATTTCACCGTCAGCCAGCAGTTGCGGCGTATCTGCACCGGCATTCCACCAGATCACGCTGTCCTTGATCGTGTCGAGCTTGGCAAACGCGCGGTCTTGGCCTGCGTCGGTTTCGAGTGTGTCATACACATCTGCGATGTCCACACCGTCACAGATCAACGCCCACTCAAGGTTGCCGATCGGGTTCCGCTCGAGCGAACGCGTGCCAGGATATTCTTCCAAGTCGAACACGTCGCAGACGCTTGTTGGCGGCGTGTCACCAACCAGATCGTCGCGGTAGCCGAAGGTCGTGGAATACACGATCTGCGGAATGAAGCAGTCGGAAACGATCAGATCACCGAAATCTTCAGTGGGGGCTGAACCGTCGTCGCCGGGTGCCAGCACTTCATCGTGGTCGATTTCAATCGCCAAGCCTTCGTCGCAAAGGCGAATTGCATCGGAAGCCACAACATCCACAACATCCCAAGTGACGTTGCCTGCCTCGTTCATGGCGCGCAGTTTGGCTACCGCTTCGGACGAGCTTTCGTCCCAAACGGCTGTTACGCCTTCATTGGCGGCAAGATATGGTTCGACATAGGCTTTCTGCTGGCTGTTCTGATAAGCACCGCCCCAACTGACCAGCGTCATATCATTGGCCATATGGCCTTCTGCGTAGGCGAACCCCGCGATTGCAACAATCGCTGATGTGCCTAGAATTATAGATCTTTTCATCTTTTTCTCCCGTAAGATGCGCCCGTTTTATCGGTTTGAAAGGCAGCCGTCAGACGCAACGCGCCACCTCATGCCATAGCGCCTTATGCATCTAAGGCGCGGCAATCCTCTGGTAGCCACCCGATTTCGATCTGCTCACCTGGGGTCAGGCGGCGTTGATCGGGGGCATTACGTGTTTTGACAACGAAGTCATCCATACCCGCCACACGCAGACGAGTACGAAAGATATCGCCCATATAGATAAACTCAAGCACCTCGGCTTTGAGCGTGTGTGCATCGGCCTGAAGCCGCTCGCGGTTGAATTCAACGCGCTCCGGCCGAATGGAGACTTTGGTGCGCTCGCCTACGCTTGAAACGTTCACGGGCTTTGCGTCGATGATGTCACCGCTGTCCAGACGGACGGTACAAATGTCGCCATTTACGGCGGTCAACACGCCCTCCATGGTATTATTCTCGCCAATGAATTGCGCGACAAAGCTATTGGTCGGCGCTTCATAGAGTTCATCAGGCGGTGCCAATTGCTGGATGCGACCGGCCTCGAACACCGCGACACGGTCGCTCATGGTCAGGGCTTCGGTTTGGTCGTGCGTCACATAGACAACCGTGATGCCAAGGTCATGCGCCAGACGTGTGATTTCGAATTGCAGCGTTTCACGCAATTGTTTGTCCAGCGCGCCGAGGGGTTCATCCATCAAGATCAGTTCAGGTTCGAACACCAAAGCACGGGCCAGGGCGATCCGCTGTTGCTGACCACCCGAAAGCTGGGCAGGCCTGCGGCCGCCAAATTCGCCCATTTGCACCATATCAAGGGCGCGCTTGACCTTTTGTTCGCGATCCGACTTGCCGATCTTGCGCACTTCCAGCGGAAAGGACAGGTTTTCGGCGACAGTCATATGCGGAAACAGGGCGTAGTTCTGAAAAACCATACCGATCCCGCGCTTGTGCGGCGGTATGTTGTTGATCGGGTTTCCATCCAGCCGGATATCACCATGCGTCGCGGTCTCGAAGCCGGCCAACATCATCAGGCAAGTCGTCTTGCCAGAACCCGAAGGCCCGAGCATCGTCAGAAACTCGCCTTTAGGCATCGACAGGTTGAGATCTTTTACGACAAGCGTTTCACCGTCATAGCTTTTTTGCACGCGTTCAAACTCAACGAACGCATCGTTGTCACTGGCGTTGGCCAAAATATCTTCTCCCTGGTGGTGCGTTTGTGACCACTCTCGTTTTCTTCCCCGACTAAAACGGTGCCATCATTGATATGCAACCAGAAAGCGGCGACCTCGGGGCTAGAGGGCCTAAATTGCAAACAATTGCCCAAATTCCGGGCGCTTTGTGTAGATGCCGGACAAGCGCAGCATAGTCCAAGCAAGTGCTTGATTACTAGTGATAATCGGGATTCCTAGCAGCTCTTCTGCTGTAGTGATAACATCCAGACAGCGCAGATTTGTGCACGAGACGATCACGGCGTCACAAGGGGCCTTTGCGGCCACTTCCTTGATCGCGGACAGGATAGAATCAGGTGAAATCCGGGCGACGACTCGGTCATCGGCTGCTTCAAAAGAGCCAAAACCGGAAATTTCAAAGCCAGCTTGCCGCAACATTTGACACATCTGCGCAGACACATCCGCAACATAGGGCGTCACGACACCGATGCGCCGCACTCCAAGCGCAGTTCCCGCCGAAATGATTGCGCTCAAAGGGTTTGAAACCTGGGCACCGGGACATACCGATATGATTGCCTCTGCGACTTTTGCGGGTCCGATGAATGTTGCTGCCGATGTGCACCCGAACCCGATTGCATCAAATCTGATCTCTGGGAAAAGGCTGGCGGAAAAGGGCAAATCTGCCTCCATCTGGACCAGGGTATCCGCGCTGATAGTGGGGGCCATCTTGATGCGACTGACATAAAGCGCAACACCAGCGCGGGGAATGATGCGCCTGAATTCATCCTCCAGCGTTTCATCGGCCTCAAGGACGATCACGCCCAGATTAGCGTGCGTGCCGATCCCGCCATCTGTCTTGAAATCAAGTTTCATGGGGATATTCCTCAGATCACCGGCAACTGTGGCGCGGCGCGTTCGGTCAAGAGCTCTGCACCGCCCTGACGTACCACGATGTTTTCTTCGTGTACCATGATCCGGCCGGTGCCGTAAGACAGCGAGGGTTCAATCGTAAGCACCATGTTTTCTGCAAGGACAGTATCGTCCCAAGCTGCCAGCGATGGCCATTCCGTCAACTGCATACCAAGCCCGTGGCCCAGCCGGCCCACATCGCCACCGGTCGGATCAACCTTGGAGATCACCGCTTTCATCGCCGCAAAAAGGTCGCGGCAGGTCGCGCCCGGACGCGACGCGGCAATTCCGGCCTCTGTCGCCTGCCAAAGCACGTCATAGGCGCTGCGCGATGCGTCATCTGCCGCGCCAACCGCCCAATTGCGGTCGAAGTCGCAAAAGTATCCATCCCAGATCGCGCCCGTGTCGAGCATCAGAATATCGCCATTTTGCAGTGGCCGTCGTGAGGGCGGTGAAATGACGTCGTGATAGCCGCCCTGATCCGCGCCCCCGACGAGGTAGGGAACATCATCAGCACCCTGCAAAAGGGCTTCGCGGCGAAATGCGCGAAACACCTCTTCCAACGGCATGCCTTCTTTTGCGGTTTGGGGCACAGTTGCAAAGTTGCGCGATCCGACCGCGCAAATGTATCGGAGCTTTTCGATCTCGGCCTCGGATTTGACCATGCGCAGGTTGCGGATAATGTCGGTCGCGTCAGCCCAGTGCAGGCCACCAAGTCCGGCAGACAGCCGCTCGAAGTCGCCAAGCGGCATTCGTAACTGGGTTTCGTGCCCTTTGAGAAGGCCGATGACATCGCCTGAAAGTGCAAAGGGCGAAAGCAGTTCGGTCAAAAGCCCGATGCCGTCATCATCGGGGGCAGGCGCGCTCCATGTGCGAATGTCGTCCAGCCATGTCTTGCGCATCAGATCGGCCCCGATTTCGGGTATGATCGCAATTGGCTTGCCCGTGGCAGGTAGGAACAGAAACCACGGGCGCGTCGGGCTCTGCCAGAAAAGGGTGTGAAATCCGCTGAAATAGCGCACTTCGGGCTCTGTCATCAAAAGCAATCCCGCGAAACCCGTTTTCGCCATCGCCGCTTGTGCTTTGACCGTGCGGGCTGCAAATTCGCTTTCCGTAAACCCGCGTTCAGGTGCGTTGTTTAACCCGCTCATACCGCACCTTCGTTGTTTTACGATTGAAATCCTGCGCAGGATTAACGGTGATTCGGCGATTGCTGCAAAACAATTATGGTCAAGACGGGGGCTCACTTCACTGATGGAAACAAAAGACACGCTTGATTTCACCCCTGATTTCGCAAAGGCCCATGCCTATTTCGAGGCTCGTGCCGACTACGTTCCGACCCCGATGACAAAGATCAATGGCCCCCGCGGGTGCGTCGTGCTTGCCAAGGATGAAACCGGCCGCTTGGGGCTGGGCGCTTTCAAGGCCCTTGGCGCACCTTACGCAGTGGCGCGAATTCTTGATCATAAATGGCAGGAGCAAACCGGCGAGGAAACTCTGAATTCCCCTGCGGCGAAGGCCTTTGTCGCCTCTCAGACATTCGTTTGCGCCAGCGCGGGTAACCACGGGGTTGGCGTGGCGGCAGGTGCCCGCGATGCGGGGGCAAAGGCGCGTATCCATCTTGCCGATACCGTGCCGGAAAGCTTTGCGGAACGGCTGCGTGCGCTTGGCGCGACGGTTGTCCGGTCCGGCGCGGTCTATGAAGACAGCGTGGCCGCAGCGACCAAGGACGCCGAGATATCAGGTGATATCCTGCTCGCTGACGGGACGTGGCCCGGCTACACCGAAATCCCGAAATGGGTGATGGAGGGCTACTGCGTGATCGCAGAGGAGTTGCGTGCAGTGTTTGAAATATCGGGTGAATGGCCGACGCATGTGTATCTTCAGGCAGGTGTAGGTGGGCTTGCTGCGGCGATGGCGCACATGATCCGTCTGAATTGGACCGAACAGCCTGAACTGTTAGTGGTCGAACCGCAGGCGGCAACCTGCTTGCAGGACAGCCACAAGGCGGGGCGGCCAACCCAAGCTACAGGACCGGAATCCAATATGGGCCGGTTGGATTGCAAGGACCCGTCCATCGTTGCGTGGTCGGTATTGGAACGCTGCAACGTAAGCTATGCGATGCTCACCGAGAAAGAGGGCGCGACCGCCGCCAGTCAGGTGACTGCGCTGGGCATTCCGACCACCCCGTCAGGGGCTGCCGGATATGGCGCCATCGCGCATGAAAATGATGCGCTTTTGGAAAGCGATGATTATCGCCCGTTGGTCATTATTTCGGAAACAGCCACTTAAACGACCAGTCTGCGCAAATTTTTGTTGCGCACGCGCCGTTTTGGTGGCTCCTATGACACCCATACCTTGGCAATAAAGGCATTGCGCGCTGCTGCCGGGGTGAGCGGAGCTTTCCCGCAGGATGCTGGCAGCAAACCAGCCATATCGCGCAAACGGCTCCATTCATTTCGAAACAGACGGCGCGCCGTCAGAGCCCTGAGGTTTGCAATGCTACACAACGATCAACTGGAACAATGGGATCGCGACAATTTTTTCCACCCATCAACCCATCTGGCAGAATTCGCCCGAGGAAACCTGCCGCAACGCGTCATCAAAAGCGCATCGGGCTGCCATATCGAGGACCGTGACGGCAACCGCATGCTGGATGCCTTCGCCGGGCTTTATTGTGTGAATGTCGGCTATGGCCGCCCCGAAATTGCCGATGCTATCGCAGATCAGGCCAAGGAGTTGGCCTATTACCATTCCTATGTGGGTCACGGTACCGAGGCGTCGATTACCTTGGCCAAGATGGTTCTGGACCGCGCGCCGGACAATATGTCCAAAGTCTACTTTGGCCTTTCCGGGTCGGATGCCAACGAGACCAACATCAAGCTGATCTGGTACTACAACAACATTCTGGGGCGGCCCGAGAAAAAGAAGATCATCTCGCGCTGGCGCGGCTATCACGGCTCCGGCTTGATGACAGGGTCTTTGACCGGTCTGGGGCTGTTCCACGCCAAATTCGATCTGCCATTGGCGCAGGTCATTCATACGGAGGCCCCTTATTACTTCCGCCGCGCCGATATCGACCAGACCGAAGCGCAATTCGTGGCCCATTGTGCGGCAGAGCTCGAGGCGCTTATTGCCCGTGAAGGTGCCGACACGATCGCGGCCTTCATTGGGGAGCCGGCGCTGGGCACTGGCGGGATCGTTCCACCCCCAGCCGGATACTGGCCGGCAATCCAGACGGTTCTGGACAAACACGACATCCTTCTGATCGCTGATGAGGTCGTGACCGGTTTCGGCAGATTGGGCACGATGTTCGGGTCGGATCACTATGGGATGCGCCCTGATATCATCACCATTGCCAAGGGTCTCACCTCGGCGTACGCGCCTTTGTCGGGCTCTATTGTGTCCGAGAAGGTTTGGGAGGTGCTGGAACAGGGGACAGATGAAAACGGCCCCATCGGGCATGGCTGGACCTACTCTGCGCATCCCATCGGGGCTGCGGCAGGTGTGGCAAACCACAACCTGATCGACACGTTGGGGTTGGTCCAGAATGCCGGCGATATGGGGGCTTACCTGAATAACGCGATGCAAGACGCATTGTCGGATCACCCCAATGTCG
>NZ_JAWOAN010000235.1:0-6346 GCF_046498525.1 Yoonia sp. | reverse complement strand
TTTTCACCGCCTGCCGCAAACATATCCGGCAAGGCGTCGCCGTTGCAGTCAAAGACTGCGACGCCGCCACCGACGAAATGCTCCCATCCGCCGCCGTAGATATGCGCAGGTATCCCGTCCGAGCGGTCTTCGAACAGCGGATCTGCTGTTGCGGTTGTGGCCGCCAGCACCAAGACCAGGCAACGCATCATGCGCGCGCTTCGCCCAAGGCCGCATCGGTCACAGCTTCAAGCGCCAATGCCGTCGCACCCCGTGCCCAGATCATCCCGCCCCATGCATGGACTTCGACCTTGCATGGCGTGCGCCCGTCGCTCAACGTCAGTTTTTGCATCTCAGCAAGGACTTCCTTGGAGTAAAGATAGTCGTATTCCATCCGCTCACCCGACAGGATGATCAATCCCGGATCAAAAAGCTGGATCACATTTGACAGACCAACAGACAAATAGCGCCCGGCCCGGCGAAAGATGGTGCGCGCCGCTTCGTTGCCGGATTTGGCCTGCGCAAACAGGGCGTCCAACATTGCGGTGGGGCTTTGAGGGCTGCGCGGATTGCGGTGCAGGGCGGTCGCGGCCTCGCGCGCAAGCGCATAGTCGGCCAGATAAGCCTCAAGACAGCCGCGCTGCCCGCAGCGGCAAAGCGCGCCATCAAGCTGCACCTTTGTATGGCCCAGTTCCAGACCCATCCCGCGCGCACCGCGGAACAGACGGTTATCAAGCACAAGGCCCATGCCAACGCCGTTTTCAATCGTCACGACGGCGAAATCGGGGATCGAACGCCCCGCGCCAAACCACAATTCTGCAAGGCTGAGCACATTGGTATCGTTGTCGACATGTACAGGCACGCCAAACCGCGCCACAAAAGCGTGGCGCAAATCCAGATCGGGTGTAGTCATCAGTGGCGACCACGATATCGTTCCGGTGTGATGGTCGATAATCCCCGACATCCCGATGCCGACCGCAGAGATTTCGGACAGTTCCTTGCCCGCTTCCTTGAGGACGAGATCCATCAACGTATCGATCTCCTCCAGCAAGCCATCGAGTGTTTTGCGCCCTGGTGGCGTAGGCAGGGTGGCATCCGCAAGGATACCACCCGCAAAATCTGTCAAAACCGCCGAATGTGTTTCGTCGGACAGTTTCAAACCGATCACATGCCGCGCCTCCGGAACAACCTCCAGCGCCACAGGGGGGCGTCCGCGCCCTGTTTCGCGCGGCAGGCCTTCGACCTCGCGCAGAAGCCCCGCGCCGATCAGATCGGCGGTCAGTGTGGTGGCCGATCCTGCGCTGATGCCGATCGCGCGCGTTACGTCGGTGCGGGCGGCGCGACCGGTGGCACGGACATGTTCAAAGACCTGCTGGCGCAGTGGTTTGCCATCGGGGGTGTCCGTCGCCAACAAAGGACCACAGCCAGCGGGACCGGCTGATTCGCGGTTTTGTTCAAGACTGACGTCATACATAGTTCAATCCCTGAAGTAATGCGGCGACGTTGCCTACATATTTCGACTGCCCTTGATAGATTGCCTAAAGAAAAGGCATCTTGAAAGCAATTTTTGATATTTTGCATCAATTTTTATTTTGACAACTGAAATTAATAAGTCATGTTTGTGGATGTAGGGTCAATAGACCCACGCCCCAATGCATGGGGCACACTATGGGAGGAAAACATGCATAAATCCGTTATTATGGCGGCCGTCGTGGCTGCCGGTTTCAGCACATCTGCCTTTGCTGATGCCCACAGCGTCACCGTCGGTGTAAGCTGGTCCGATTTTCAGGAAGAGCGTTGGAAAACCGACGAAGCAGCGATGCTTGGCGCGCTTGAAGCCGCAGGCGCAAGCTATCTGTCCGCTGACGCGCAGTCCTCTGCGACCAAGCAACTGGCAGATGTGGAAAGCCTGATCACCCAAGGCGTCGATGCGCTGATCATTCTGGCACAGGATGGTGGTTCCATCGGTCCGGCACTTGATGCCGCCGAAGCCGCAGGCATCCCGGTCATTGGTTACGACCGTCTGATCGAAGACCCGCGCGCGTTCTATCTGACATTCGATAACGTCGAAGTTGGCCGGATGCAGGCCGCCGCCGTGTATGCCGAAGCGCCAGAAGGCAACTACGTCTTCATCAAAGGTTCGCCAACCGACCCCAACTCTGATTTCCTGCGTGGCGGTCAGCAAGAGGTGCTACAGGCAGCCATCGACAGTGGCGCGATCACGATTGTGGGTGAGGCCTATACAGATGGCTGGCAGCCAGCCAACGCGCAGCGCAACATGGAGCAGATCCTGACGCAGACCAACAACGAAGTTGACGCTGTTGTGGCGTCCAACGATGGTACTGCCGGTGGCGTTGTGGCCGCTCTTGCATCGCAGGGTATGGACGGTCTGCCTGTGTCCGGACAGGATGGCGACCACGCTGCCCTAAACCGCGTCGCACTTGGCACGCAGACTGTATCGGTCTGGAAAGACAGCCGTGAACTGGGGCGCAATGCAGGCGAGATCGCCGTAGCACTGGCCGGTGGCGCTGCAATGTCCGACGTCATGGGCGCAAGCATGTTCATGTCACCCGGTGGTGTTGAAGTGACTTCTATGCTGCTGGCACCTCAGCCGATTACACAGGACAACCTGAACCTTGTTCTGGACGCTGGCTGGATCGAAAAAGCGGTTCTGTGCCAGGGCGTCTCAGGTCTCGCAGTTTGCGAATAATCTGACGTGCACGAAAAAGGCCCCATCCGCGCTGGCGGGTGGGGCTTTCTATTAAGGCCATCCGGTTGAACGGGTGAAAGGGGAGGGAACCAATGTCCAACGGGCTTGGAAGATTAATCAAGACATTGCAGATCGACACGCGATTGCTGGGCATGATCGGTGCTTTTATCGCGATCTCTTTGGTGTTTCACGTGGCAACCGGGGGCACGTTCCTGACGCCGCGCAATCTGTTTACGCTGACCTTGCAAACCGCATCTGTGGCGGTCATGGCAACTGGCATGGTCTTTGTGATCGTGACCCGGAACATTGATCTGTCCATCGGGTCGATGCTGGGTATCATCGGGATGGTGATGGGTGTCATTCAGGTGCAGATCCTGCCTGATATTCTTGGATTTGGTAATCCGGCCATCTGGATCATCACCGTGACGATCGGCATCCTGCTGGGTGCCGCAATCGGTGGTTTTCAGGGTTGGTTGATCGGTTATCTTGCGATCCCGTCCTTTATTGTCACGCTGGGCGGTCTGCTGATCTGGCGCGGCGGCGCATGGTGGGTATCCAAGGGGACGACGATTTCGCCGCTTGACCCGAACTTCATCATGCTGGGCGGTGCGTCGGGAACCATCGGTGTGACCGCAAGCTGGGCGCTGGCCATCGTCGGGTCGATCTTGACGATCTTTTTCCTGATGCAGACGCGGCGCAAGCACATAAGCCACGACTTTGCAGTCAAGCCGCTTTGGGCGGAATATGTGCTGGGTGCGATCCTTGTGGGCGCAATTTGCGGGATCACAGCGATCATCAACGCCTATAAGGTGCCCATCCGTATCGTGGAGCGCCGCTTTGAATCCGAAGGTCTGGAGATGCCGGAAGGCTATACCGAAGCCTACGGTTTTCCGATATCGGTTCTGATCGTACTGGCGGTGACTATCTGCATGACCATCGTCGCGAGAAAAACCCGCTTTGGCCGGTATGTCTTTGCGATGGGTGGCAACCCTGACGCGGCAGAGCTTTCGGGCATCAACACGCGGTTCCTTACCGTCAAGGTCTTTGCCCTGATGGGCGCGCTTACCGCGATTGCCGCTGTGATCGCCTCGGCGCGTTTGGGATCGGCAGGTTCGTCCTTGGGCGAGTTGGACGAATTGCGCGTCATCGCGGCCGCAGTGATTGGCGGCACGGCCCTTGCAGGTGGTGTCGGTACAATCTACGGCGCGATCCTTGGTGCGCTTATCATGCAGGCGCTTGTGTCCGGGATGGGTATGGTGGGCGTCGATTCGCCGTTGCAGAACATGATCGTGGGTGGCGGAAATGAGCGATCATTTGGCGGTGATGTACGCTGGAAAAGTGGTTGAGTGCGCCCCGGTGGACCTCATCTTCAATGCCCCGGGCCATCCCTACACCCTGGGATTGATGCGCTCCATTCCCAGACCCGGCCGAAAGTTCAGTTCCGGCAAGCAAGCCCTCGCCGAGATCCCCGGAATGGTGCCGGGGCTCATTGATCCGCCCCCGGGCTGTTTGTTCGCGCCACGCTGCGACCGGGCTTTTGAACGCTGCCGATTGGAAATTCCGCCGCTGTTCAGCCTGAAGGACCCGTCCGGCAGCAGCCACGGTGTCAGATGCTGGCTCGCCGAATCAATGGCTCAACAATCTGCAACCCAAGGAGGTCGAACATGAATCACAAAAATTTTGGACAAACCGCTCTGCTGGCCGTGTTGTTCCTGATTATCGGACTTGCGGCCCAACCGGCCGCAGCCAAGGACAAACTCATCTGGGCTGTGGGCAGCAAAATTCCCACCATGGACATTTACGGCACCACCTCCCTGAATCTGACCAACATCTACTACATGGTCTCGGATTCCCTGCTGGAGCGGGACCTGGACACCCTGGAGCTCAAGCCGAATCTGGCCAAATCCTGGAAACGACTTGACGACACCACATGGGAATTCACGCTCAGAAAAGGGATCACCTTTCACAACGGCAACCCCTTGACCGCGGAAGATATCCGCTACACCATCATGGACCGCATTCTCAATCCGGAGCTCAAATCCCGTCAGGCCCCGGGATTCAAATTCATCAAAGAGGTCAAAGTCCTTGACGAGCATACCTTTCAGATCATCACCAAAGGCCCTACCCTTTGACCGATGATCGCATGCACACCTTTTTCCCTTATGACAAGGAATGGTGTGAATCCATGGGCGAGGAGATCATTGCCGAGAAGCCCATGGGAACCGGACCCTACACCTTTGTGCAATGGGACCGCGGCTCCAGGGTCGTCTTGACCGCCAATCCTCAGTACTGGAATGAAGACCTGCCCAAGATTAAGGACGTGGTGGTCCGGGTCATTCCGGAACAATCAACCCGCATCGCCGAACTGCTCAAGGGCGGGGTGGATCTCATCTCCAAGCTCGATCCCGACAAATGCGCCATGGTCGAAAAAAACAAAGGGACCAAGGTCCTGGAAACCCCCTCTCACCGCATCACCTTCTGGCAGTTCGACTCCATGGGCCGGGCCGGGGAAACGCCCTTCACGGACAAACGGGTCCGACAGGCGGTCTGCCATGCCATTGACCGCCAGAAAATCATCGAGGTCATGTTCCAGGGGCACAGCAAAATCTTGAACACCTGCCTCAGCCCCTTTGATTTTGGCTATAATCCGGACATCACCTGGTACGAATACGATCCGGACAAGGCCAAGGCCCTTCTGGCGGAAGCCGGTTATCCGGACGGCTTTGAAGCGGACATCCTGTTTTACTATCCAGTCTCCAAACAATTCAACGAAGCCGCCATGGGCTATCTCAAAAAAGTGGGCATCACCCTGAATTTCAAAAACTATGTCGGCAATGTCGGACAGGCCATCAAAGTGCGGGATGGCGGCAAATGCAAGGATATCGGGAACTTCGGCTGGGCCTCCTACATGCTTCTGGATGCGGACGGACTGCTTCCCTTCTGGTTCGGCGCAGGCTCCAAAAAGAACTACTCCGGGGATGAAAAACTCGCAGTCTGGATTGAAGAAGCCCGGTACTCCTTTGATCAGGACAAACGGGAAAAACTCTATTACCAGGTCCAGGATCGGGTCAAAGAGCAGGTCTACTGGATGCCGGTCAATGTGATCAACAGCATCTACGGCGCGAATAAGGATCTGCAACTGACCCTGCCGGTCAACGAGACCCTGATGCTTAAAATCGCTGAATTCAAATAGGGCCTGAACAAAAACTCGGGTGCCCATCCGCTCATACATTGCTTAACGTAAGGCAGATACAATTTGGCCCGCCGAATCATCCCAGTACCATCACAAGGCTGAGCTACGGGACAGGCGCGAATGGAAACTTTTTGGCCGGCAGAATATGAGCTGCTGCCGGCCAAATGGCTTCGCCATGCAGAGAAGAACAGAAAATGAGTTCTTTTCATCCGCGTCTATTCGTGTGATTCGCGGGCAGTCAGTCTTTTCCTTATTCATTGTCAAAATATCCGAGGAAAACATCCATGAACATCGAACGTGTCGATATCATCCATATCCGCATTCCTCTGGTGATTCCCTATGAGACAAGCTATACCCCGAACAAATACGTGGACAAGCTCATCCTCAAGATCTACACCCCGGATTTGACTGTGTACAGCGAATGCGTGTGCAAGGACCGGCCGGATTCCACCTATGAAACCCCG
>NZ_JAWOAN010000180.1:0-10154 GCF_046498525.1 Yoonia sp. | reverse complement strand
TTGATCCAGCCCGCACCGCGCATGGCATAGACCCCGAGCATACCCGTAACCATGGCGGTCAGCATGACTTTCACTACGGTGAAGTCCTGCAGCAGGAGCTGCCGCATGATGATTTCGTAGTCGCATACACGGCCCTTCTGCAGTAGGAAGCCGAAGCAGAACCCGAACAGGAGGCCCAGTGTCAACTGCAGGCGTTTGTTGTCGTGAAGTGTGGTCAACATCTCATGGCTCCTTTTGGTTAGAGTACCCGATACATGACCATGGCGACGGCAACGCCGCCGATGAAGAAACACGCGGCCGACAGCCAGCTGCCCAGCACGAGCTGCATGGTTCCGCTGATGCCGTGACCGCTTGTGCATCCACAACCCCAGCGCGCACCGAACCCGACGCAGATTCCACCGGCAACAGCCACGGCCAGCCGTGTAAATATGTTGGCGCCAAAGGCCGCCTCCCACATCGGCGGCACCCATTCCAACCGGAACGTGCCGGATATCCAGGCGGACACCAGCGCGCCGATAAATACGCCGATCACCAGCATCCATTCCCAATCGATACCCGGTTTGTTCTCCTGGTAATAGAGCTTCTCCGCGACCTTGGGGCCGCGAACCGCTTTCTCGATCATCCCGGCGGTCTTGGCAAACGCGGTTGAGATCCCCAGCGGATGGTTTGAGAAAAGAAAGGCAAGCCACGAGAGCACGCCGATACCGATCCCGACCACATACGGCGACCAGTTCGGGTCGCGCAACACATCCATCATCGTGTTCATCGTAACCTCCTCATGCTCGCTGAATGGGACAACCGATTTCCTCGCAGGCTTCCATCGATCCCAGGCTATCCTCAACCTGCTCGAAGCCATGCCGTTTCAGGATCGATGCGGCAATAATGGCGCGGCGACCGCTGCCGCAGAACGTCACGATCGGCTTGGCCTTGTCGATTTCGTCCAGACGATCCTGCAGGTCCCCCAGGAAGATGTGCGTTGCGTTTTTCAGTTGTGACTCCCGGAATTCGGTGATCTTGCGGACGTCCAGCAGTGTGAACTCCTCGTCGGACTTGATCCGCCGTTCCAGAGTCGAGGCATGCACGGCACCGATACGGTCGTACGCCCGGCCACTGACCTCCCAGGCGTGCATGCCGCCTTTGAGATAGCCGGCCAGACGATCATAGCCCATACGGATCAGATAGCGCACAGCCTCCGGTATCTGGTCCAGCGTTTCGGGTACAAGTATCAGGTCATGCTCGTAGTCCAGCAGATAACCCGCATAGGCCGGAAGCATATCGAGAGGAATCGCGAGACTGCCCGGAATGAAGGCGCCCGCAAATGCCTCGGGACTTCGCAGGTCGACGATGACGGCCCGATTCTCTATGGCCTGCGCAATCTGCTCGGGCGTCAACGGCCAGGGGCGTGGCAGTTCGCCCAACGGCGGAACCCCTTCCTTATTATACTTCTCCATCAAACGGAAATAGACGGGTTGATCGTGGTGCTCCGCCGCCTTGTAGTCAATGAAGCTTTCACGGGTAAGTCGGACGCCGTAGTGCGATGCCGTTCAAGCGTTTCCTGAAGCTGGCTGTTCAGCGCGGTCAGTTCTTCGTTGAGCGATTGCAGCTCTTCTTTAGAGGCCAGTAATTCCTCGTTGGTTGATTGAAACTCTTCATTGACGGACAGAGCTTCAGCAGCATCGGCACCATGGGCTTCTACTTCACGTTCAAGATCACGCAAGGCTTCGGACAAATCGCTGCGGGTTGCTTCAAGATCAGCCTCGAGTTCGCTCGCGTGGCGTTCCTGTCCAGAAGTGGGTCTTGTGTCTGCAGTGTCGTGGATCAGGTGCGGCGTGTTTATGAAGCAGGCGAGCAACAACTGCTCTGTCCCTGCGGAAACGGAATGTAGGGCAATGTCAAAGTTAAGGTCGCTGACAATATTCCTGACAGGGACCGTCACCAACGGGTTTGCAGGCCCACAGGAGGCGGCCGCTGCGCGAAACCTGACTTTCAATGCTTTGGGCAGCATTCGGATGATGCCCGTTTCGGGATGGCCCTGACTGATTTTCAGATAATTTTCAGTTGGTCCGAGAAAGTACAGGCATTCAAGCTGTGTGTTCAGCAAGACCGCAGCTGGCGCATAGTTATCTAGCACGATGCGTCGGCAAAGTTCGGCCAGCGAGTTGCGACTTGGCGCGTCAACGGGCGTCGGCGGCGGTGCGTCACGCTTTCCCATTGCGAAACGCAGATCTGCGGGGTTGCTCTTCCCGACCCGCTGCCAAAGCCTTGCTTTCTTGTCCGCGACAGCGAAACAATTGTCAGCTTGGCCTGGCATTTCGGCCGCTCCCAAAAGCAGAAGCCCCCCCGGGCGTAAAGCAAAGCAGCACCGTGCAATCACGCGCTTTTGCGCCTCTGGCCCCAGATAGATCAGCACATTGCGGCATGAAACAAGGTCGATCTTTGAAAACGGCGGGTCCGACAGCAGGTCTGCAACCGTGAACACGATCAGGTCGCGCAAGACCGACGTAACACGCCAGCCACCATCATCGGACACAAAGAACCGCGCCAGACGGTCAGGCGAAACAGTCGCGGCGATATCCTTGGAGTAGAAACCCGCTCTTGCCGTTGCAATTGCCTCTGGATCGACGTCGGAGGCAAGAATCTGTAGTCTGGCCGAGGACCCCGCAGCCTCCATCGCTTCGACGCAGCTTATGGCGAGACTATAGGCTTCTTCACCAGTGCTGCACCCGGCTACCCAAATTCGCAGCGAACGGTCGGGTGGCAAATCGGCAAGAAGATCAGGGATGGCCTTGGACGATAAATATTCAAACACGTCCGGGTCACGGAAAAAACCGGTCACATGGATCAACAGGTCAGCAGACAGCCGGGCGCGTTCGTCTTTATCGGATTTCAGAAGTTCAAAATATCGTTCCACATCTTTCGTGCCGAGCCCGACAAGAGCCATACGCCGCGCGATCCGCCGCTCAAGTGTGCCGCGCTTGTAAAGTGACAAATCCTGCTCTGTGGTGGTGCTGATAAAGGAAAGCAGGTCGTCAAAAAGGGCCGGATCGGGTGTCTCCTCTGAGGGCGAAAGTTCTTGAGTGTGATCCGCTGTATCCAATGCCGGTGCTGCCAAAGCCTGTGCCGCAAACTTTTCAATTGCCGCGATCATACCGCTGACAGGCAGGATTTCGTCCACAAGCCCCGTTGCGATGGCGCTGTCCGGCATCCCGGAATAACCTGCCTCTTTTGGGTCCTGTGCGATTACCAAACCGCCGGCGGCGTGAATTTCGGCCAGACCCAGCGTGCCGTCGGTGCCGGTACCTGACAGAACAACGCACCCCGATTGTGCGCCCGCATCCTTGGCAAGTGACCGCAGCAGAACATCGAACGGCATCCGCACTGACTTGCCGTCATCGGGTTCCGTCAGGTTCAGCAAACCATGGCTGACTGTCAGGAAATAACCCGGTGGGATGACGTGAAGAACGCCCCTGCGCAGCGCCATACCGTCTGCCGCCTGCACGACCTCCAGCCCCGTTTTACCAGCCAGCAGGTCAACCATCATGCTGTCATGTGTCGGATCTAGGTGCTGAACCAGAATGAACGCCGCCGGGGTATCGCCGGGCATGTCCTTGAACAATGCACGGTATGCTTCCAGCCCACCGGCCGAAGCACCGATAGCAATGGTAGGCAGATGATCACGTGGCGCAATATTCGACATGGTCTTCTCCATAAAGGACTGACCGTCAGGCCGCCAAATGACGACAGGATCAATGGATTTCCCACGGATGTCTAGCAGGATGCTGGTGTCGAATGTTTTTGTTCAAATAATGCATCCGAGTGTTCGGATAATCACCCGGGCAATCACCGCCCTCGGTTAACCGGGTCCAGTGGCAAACACGTATGAGTATTTTCCGAGGCTTAGCGGCAGTGGGCCCAAGGCGTAAGGTGATGTTGTTACGAGTTAAGATAAGATGTTCACGATTGAAAACGAAGAACTGGACAGCCAGGTCGGTGATGACGCGCTCGGGGCTCCCCCTGTCCCGCCCCGACCGCAATCGCCCCAAAACATTGGCCTGGCTGTCCAAATTCAGCCTTGCATGGTGGTCTGCAACTTAGATGTGCCGGAAAACTCCCTTGATTAGAAACATCGACACGATCAGCGCATCTTGGTGCGCCAAAAGTTCCCGAAGCAAATCGAGGTAAAGAAGCATGAACCAGATAATTTATATCGTCGGTGCGGTCGTCATCGTCCTCGCATTGCTCAGCTTTGTTGGCCTGCGCTGACAGCACGCAACACTTCAAGGAATTTTCTCCTGAGCAATGAGCAATCGCCACGGCGCGAAACCGCATGGGCCGCAGCGGTTGGTATCGTGATCATCGTCGCTCTTCTTCTCTAAGGCGGTGCTCGCGCTTTCATCTCTCCCCCTACTTTCCAACGAAAAAGGAAACAAGATGACAAAAAATGGAAATCCTGAACTTTTCATACTGCTGCTGAATGAAGCTGTCGAAGCGGACCGCATGGCAAGAAGAGTAATTCGTGCGACGCAAAACAAAAGCCACGCCCGACATTTTTTCCAACTTTGCCAGTCAGACCTGGAACACATCATGTCGTCGCGTGAATCAATCGACACCATCGAACAGATGGGCGCCAACAGTTAAGATCAGGCAATCAATCAGTGACTGGTTCTGCTTGATGCAAAGTTTCTGCGGGTAGCACCGGATCAGGAATACGGCGCGGCTAAAACGCTGTCAGAACTGGCTGAACAAGTGCCTGAACGCAGTTGAGGCGGCCTGAAACCCGACTTTGCTTGTTACTCGGTTACCTTGGTTAACAAACCCACACCACATTTTCCATCCGGCAGTCAATTGACCGGACATTTGCGGGAAGTTGCCCGACGGATGTTACCCAGAGTGAGATAAATACAATGGCTCAACAACACGCATTCCACACCCTTCTTCCACCGCAAGAACAAGCTTTGCGCCGACGCGCATTGAAACTGACAGTAAACCCGCACCGTGCAGAGGATCTGGTTCAAGCCACTTTTCTGAAGGCATGGGTGAACCGCGACAGATACAAAGCCGACACCCACCTGCGCGCCTGGCTGTTCACGATCTTGCGCAACACATTCTTTTCGGATTTGCGCAAGGCCCGCCGCGAAGTCGAAGACGCGGACGGATATTTGACAGATTCCCTGTCAGAAGCGCCGCGGCAGCTTGACGCAATCGCCTTGAAAGAACTGATATCGGCAATCGCATTGCTGCCCGAAACCCAACGCAGGCCGCTTCTTTTGATGGGTGCCCTTGGTTTTTCCCAGTTGGAAGCGGCACAGGCCTGTGGCTGTTCCGTCGGCACAATCAAAAGCCGCGTCAGCCGTGGTAGAGCCACGCTGGGCCATGCCGCTTCGTTCGAAACGGATTTGTGCAAGGGACAGCAGGCACTTGGCGCGGCGTCGACATAATCCGCCCATGGATGAAGGTTGAAGCAAATATTGGCGACTATGCCGAATGGCTCTGTCACTCGGCAGACAGGTTTAAGGCAGCGCCAAGTTCGGCGCACCGTGCATCGGCGCTCCAGATCGGCAGGCTGTTTTAAACTTCTTGCGCGGAACTATCCGGTATCAAATCTTTTACCTTGTCTACTTTCGTTTCATCCCAATCCGGGTCATGCCGCTTGATCCGACGCGATATGACATAGCTGGCCGGCCAGGTTAGAAGTGTGCCGATCGCAGCAACCCCGCCGATAGCCAGCCATGAATACCAGCCCAACGACATGACGATGATGATCAGCGTGCCAGTCACGACTGACCCTACTGTGATCGTTAGAAAGATGCTTAAGCGGTCCATTCCGTATCCTTTCTTCCTTGTCGATCGTGAAACGTTTGGCAGGCGTTGTTCGTTCCAAGGCCCGGTGCAATCACTGTGCCGACATGGGCGCTGGAATGATGCGCTTGGCCAGATCCAAACGTTGGCACCAAAATAAACGGGTTCATTGCATTGATATCAAGATTTCCGAACCCGAGTGCCGCAAAGTCTCGTTCTGGTGAAGATAGGCCGCATCAAAACCAGCCAACTGTTGAATGGAGTCGATGTTATCAAAGTCCACGCGGCCATTTTGAAACGTAACCAGAGCAGCCTCGCGCAGATGACGCAAAACGCGGTTCACATGGACCGCACTCAGGCCGAGGGCATCAGCAAGATGAAACTGCGTCAGCGGACAATCGAAACCTTTCTTGTCAGCCAGGCCCCGAAGCTTCAGCCGTGCGTGAAGTTCAAGCAACAAATGCGCCAACCGTTCCTCACCGGACCGGCGTCCAACATTCACCAGATGTTCTAGTACCATTGCTTCATTGCGCGCGATTGCCCGCAAAACAGCCGACGCCAAACGCGGCGAATTTCCGATCGCATCGCGCACGTCTGATGCAGCCAATTGCGATGCTTCAACATGCGTTGCCGCCTCGATGCTGTGATCAGCCGAACCGAAGATGATCCCGCGGAGCCCAAGAAAGTCGCCCGGCAACTGAAAATCCATGATTTGCCGACCACCGTTCGGCAACATCTTGTAGGAAAATGTCCACCCACCCAGCAAAACAAAGACGGATGCTTTCAATTGACCTTCATGGATAAGCTCGGACCCCGGCGAAAACCGCCGCTGAAGTCGGTGAGCGCCTCCAATCGTCCCTAAATCATTCTGTGCGAAAGACGCAGGTTTGGAGGGTTCGCGTGTCAACGTGCTGTGCTGGGTCAAGATGTATATACCATGTTAAGGTCTCTAGCCGTTTGTTCTCAGTGAAAGCTGATTTCTAAAAGTGGCTTCAGACTGCTCTGCATCAGTGCATTACTATAAGGAACGTCTATAACTGTGATGCGTTCCAATATGTCTTGCGACGCTCTTTTTCCATTTGTGAAGGTGAAACAGATTATGCCCCCGCCGGATGATGTCTCAGGAACTGCTGCGCTGGCGATTTGTGAATCGCTCCTGCTTGCGTTGAACGATCACAATATCCTTCCCGAAGCAGAGGTCGTCGGAATTCTGAAAGATGCAGCCGCCGCCCACGAATATTCCCCGCACGGTGAAAACGAGCCGCTGCATACTGCAGTCGCGGCTTTGATTAACGCGATTATTGACGGCGGCAACTCTGTCAGGCTTCGCTGAAGCGTTCTGAAAGTCGTGAACATCAGGACTCCGGGTTGCTGCCGACGTCAAATGCGGCGCGGCGGCCAAGGTGTGACTGGTGAAACGCCGTGCAATGACAGCACGTTAGTGCGCAGCCTTTTAACCTAGTTCAGCACGATACCTGCCATAATCCCTGAAAGGCCGTTGCGCCCAATGCCGAACAACAACTCGAACACGCCCCCACGAACCAGCACTGCAGCACGGACTGCGGGATGGTTTTCTTCGCTTGACCGTGGGGCTTTCCAGACTGTGTTTCTGGGCATTATTGCCGGCGTAGTTGTTCTGGCGTCGTTGAGAGCTGCCAGTCTCATTGCAATCCCGACGGTGCTTGCGGTGCTTTGCGCTATTGCACTTGCTCCCTTGGTGCGCTGGCTCAGACGCTCGGGGGCGCCAGCATCGCTTTGCGCGGCAGCGGTCGTGGGCGGTTTGTTGGTGGGCACTGCAATCACCGCCTACACACTTGCACCTTCGGCGGAAGCCTTGAACACACGTGCACCGGAAATACTGCGCGAGGCAGAGTGGCGCGCCCGCCAGATATTATTCGAACTGTCGCCAAGGCCCGAAAGAGAGATCGAAACGGATACATCGGTGATGCCGGGAAATGCTGCGCGAACCACGCCTGATGAACCTGCCGATCCAGAAGCTGACGAAGATGCCGTAGACAAGTTGGTTGAGGGTGGTCAGCGTTTGCTGGCTGACTGGGCAATCAGTGCCCCGAGAATTGTCTTTGGCGCTGCGTTCTGGGCGATGCTCACGTTTTATATGTTGCGTGATCGTGTCATGCTGTCCCGCTGGATGTTGTCACTCGTCAGTCTGGCCTCTACGCGCCGGGCGCTGGCTCGGGCCATGCGCGACGTGCGTCTGAACGTTGCACAATATCTTCTGGCTATCACTTTCGTGAATATTGGGCTTGGGCTTTGCGTCGCCATGGCGTTTCAACTGCTGGGTGTTGCGAACGCACCGCTTTGGGGTGTTGCGGCGGGGCTGTTGAACTTCATGCCTTTCATAGGCATCGCCATGGTGGGGCTGGTGACGTTAGGCATTGGAATTGCGTCGCTTGATGACTCAATTGTCGCTTTCGGTGAAGGTTTTCTGATGCGGGTCGCGTCGGAACGCTGCGCATTAGCACGACCTCGACCCGCGTTGGAAAACCTCCCAAGGAGGAAGCCGCGTGGGTCTTGGTGCGATCTATGGGGAAAGCGCACAGACGGTTGGGGCGACGGCTGGGTCATACGTTCTGCTGAAGGCTCGCATGACAGCTGAGACGGTCACGTAAGCGGTCGAATATGCTGACATCGCTGTGCATATTGTGATGCTTGCCGTCGTTTTTCGCGCCGCGGAGCGATAATCGCATACTGGCTGGGCCGGGTCTGCGGGGTGCAGCCGGTGGCATTTTGCGGCATCTGACAGGCGATATATCATGCGGCCTGCTTCCTCGGAGGTGCGCGCGACATCGGTTTTTGGCCACGGCGGAAGATCTCGACGATGCGCATTGGGCCGCCGCAACAAGGGCATGGCTCGCGCAGGGTGAGAGGGATGATCTCGGCTTCAAGTCCCGATGCGGCGGGTTGTTCAAGGCGCTGGACGCAGAGCAAGGCGCGGATCTTGGTGATGTTGGCCTTGCGGGCCGAACTGGCCAGCAGGCCGTAATGCCGGATCCGGTGGAACCCGTCGGGCAGGACATGGATCAGGAAACGACGAATGAACTCGGGCGTGGCCAGCCGCATCACCTTTTGCCGGTCGCCGGATTTGATGCGGTAATCCTTCCAGCGGAAGGCCACGGTATCGGCATCTGCGCTGACCAGGCGGGCGTTCGAGATGGCGACCCGGTGGGTATAGCGGCTCAGATAGGCCAGCACGGCCTCGGGCCCGCCGAAGGGTGGCTTGGCATAGACCACCCATTCGGATTTGCGGAACGGGGCGAGCCATGTAGCAAACGCCTTTGCTTCTGACAAACCGACGAGATCACCGAAGAAGGTGAGCTGGCCTGCGCGGTGTAAATCCATCAGCCCCTCCAGAAACAGGCGTCGGAACAGCCGCGACAGCACCCGCACATGCAGAAAGAACCCAGGTTTGCAGGCGATCCACCTGGTGCCGTCAGGCGACAGGCCGCCACCGGGAATGATCATGTGGATGTGCGGGTGGTGGGTCAGCGCCGAGCCCCAGGTGTGCAGCACGCTGGTCATGCCCACCCGCGCGCCCATGCGCTTGGGATCGGCCGCGATGGTCGTCACCGTTTCGGCGGATGCCTTGAACAACAGGCCATAGACCGCTTTCTTGTTCCAATAGGCGATCTGCGCGATCTCGGCCGGCATCGTGAAGACAACATGGAAATATTCCACGGGCAGCAGGTCCTCGGTGCGCGCCTCCATCCAGTCGCGCGCCGCAGACCCCTGGCACTTGGGGCAGTGCCTGTTTTTGCAGGAGTTATAGGCGATGTGATGGTGGCCGCATTTGACGCAACCGGCCACGTGCCCGCCGAGCGCCTCGGTTCGGCAGGCCTTGATCGCCGACATCACTTTAAGCTGGGACAGGCTGACATGCCCCGCATTGGCCTGCCGCCACGCAGGACCATGGGCGCGGAAGATGTCAGCGATCTCCAGCCTTGGCCGGGACACCCCGGCGCCCGGTCACTCCAGACTTCGCTTCACCGTCTGATCCTGCAACTTGGCCAGCATCTCGTAGGGGCTGACGGTGTCGCGGATCGTTTTGGTGGCGACATGGGTGTATCGCGCGGTGGTCGTCAGCTTGGCGTGCCCGAGCAGCACCTGGATCACCCGCACATCGGTGTTGGCTTCGAGCAGATGCGTTGCAAAGCTGTGGCGCAGCGTGTGCAAGGTCGCAGGCTTCTTGACCCCGGCCATATGCTTGGCCGAGGTGAAAGCGCGGTTCAGTTGTCGAGGCGAGATTGGGTTGATCTTCGGCTTTCCAGGAAACAGCCACCCCTCCGGCCGTGCCTCGCGCCACCAGGCGCGCAGCAATTCCAGCAATCCGGGTGACA
>NZ_JAWOAN010000136.1:0-9851 GCF_046498525.1 Yoonia sp. | reverse complement strand
GCCATCGCAATCATTGGTGTGATGCCAATCCCGCCCCCCATCAGAAGCGTTTTCGATGCGTCCTCGACCAAGGGAAAGTGGTTGATCGGGCGCGAGATAAAGACCCGCCGTCCTTCTGCGAAGATCCGGTGCATCAGCTTTGACCCGTCGCGGCCTGCATCTTCGCGCAAGACCGCGATCTGGTATTTGCTGCGGTCGGCAGGGTCACCGCTGAGCGAATATTGACGGAAGAATTCAGGCGCGACGACCACATCGATATGCGCGCCAGCGGTCGCAGGGGGCAGGTCGCTGCCGTCGGGCGTGGAGAATTCGTATTTGGTTACGGTTTCCGACATTTTGACCGCTTTGCTGATCACGACGGGAATCACCGGTGTCTTGCCCTGTTGGGGTGCATAGATATGCTCGGGTGGCTGGCCCTCAGCGCGCCGCCTGCGGTGCTCATTTGCTGAAATCATTGCCTCATACGCCGCGATCCCTGCCTCGCGGTCCATGGGCGCAGGCCATGGGTAAGGTGGCGGCGCAAGTGGTGCAGGATAGACCGCCAGCGTTTGATCGGCATATCTGAGGTCAAGATCCGTTTGCAGCTTGCGTGCATTCACCGGATGACGGGACGTGCGATAGGCGCCG
This sequence comes from Yoonia sp., assembly GCF_046498525.1. Taxonomy (GTDB): domain Bacteria; phylum Pseudomonadota; class Alphaproteobacteria; order Rhodobacterales; family Rhodobacteraceae; genus Yoonia. Next base: position 9,224 of record NZ_JAWOAN010000136.1, on the reverse strand, counting down.
TCATCCTCCATCTCCAGATCCCACCACCATTTTTTGACCGGATTAATCGACCCTTTGCCCAGCCTGTCGTCAAGGGCGGCAAGTGCTTTGGCCGTCTGCGGTACAGTCATTGCAAGCTTGCGGAAAGGGGCTTCGGCGAAAAGCCCCTCAAGGTTCCACGGGCAGGTTTTCATGCAACGCCCGCACATCGCACCGTTCTTCTGACTGACGCGGTAGGTAGTGCATTTCTGGCTGTCTGATTTCCAGATTTCATAACCGTTGAACATCAGCTTCGGCCCTGCGGTGATGGCACCGGACGGACATTCGCGCGCGCATTTGTTGCAGGCGTCACAGAACTTTTGCAGGCCAAAGTCGATGGGCTTGTCGTGGGTCATGGGCATATTGGTGGTCACGACACCTGATTTCAAACGGGGGCCAAGGAATGGGTTCAGGATCACCTCGCCAATGCGGCTGACCTCGCCCAGTCCACACAGAAGCAGCAGCGGGGGATGCAGAACTTCCTCATCCATCACCGAATGGACGCGGGCCGTATAGCCAAGGTTGCGCAGATGCTGGGCCAGCACGCCCCCCAGTAGCGAAAACCGCAGATAGGCGCGCATGGATTGGGCGCAGGCAATCCAGTCATCGCCGGACGCGCCCTCCATTGTCTCGTGACCCTGATCGATAATCATCGAGATGGCGTTTTCGTGGTAGGGCGTGATCGGTGCGCCTGTCGTGTCATGGCTGTAATAGGCCCAGTCCGGACACGCCGAAAGACCCACAGCATCGACGCCAAGAAAGTAAAGCGCGGCCTTGATGTTCGCCGTATTGTTTTCGGGCGTGTCCGGCACAGGCGTGCCCGCAGCCTTGCCATCCTGCAGCAGCACAAAGGCCCCAAGTGACGGGCGAAACGCATAGGCTGCCGCTGATTTGCGCACGTAGTTGCCGTTCTTGGTGGCGTCTTGCACGTGCTTGCCCATATCCCCGAACAAGCCGCGTACGAACATATTGGCGCGTTTGGGAACACGGGCGACATTGGGGCGGTCGATATAGGTCGTGGGCTCATCCACGCGTTTGAGGGTCTCGAACGGATGCGGGCCCAGCGCGAAATCGCGTTTGGCAAAGGGATCACGCGTGCGAGCTGATTTGGCCTGTCTCCCAAGCCCCGTCTGATAGCTGACCGGTGGTTTTTGCCCGGCCGCAATCGGTTGGTCCGGTGTCATTTCCAGCGTCGTAGTGACCGCAGCAAGCCCGTACCGGTCGCCGGTGAACGGGTTGGACAGCGTACCATCCTCAAGCGCGACGAGGCCCGCAAGCGCCGCGAGAGCCCCCAGATGCACATCGGACGCCGCCATCGAGTGGGCCCGCGCATCAAACCCCAGCGTGCGGACATAGCTGGCAAGGGTCACTGCCGTTTCCATGCCGCGCAGACAGGCTCGTTGCGGCAGCGCATCTTTAATCCAGTCGGTGCCTTGTTCGTCGGTTTTCGGGGCGCGTGGATGATCATAAAGAAAAACCAGCGCATGGGTGTGGTGACGGCAATCCACCGGCGGCAAGGCCATGCTCTCGCGCAAGCCTGCCATGATCACGTCGATGCCCGCAGCAAGTGATTTCGGCTGGATCGTGCGCAACTTCTCGGCCAGCCGATCAACATCGGGGTTGGCAAGCGGGGTCTCCAGCCATGCGTCCTGCGTTATCTTGCAGACGCCGACCATGCTGGCGTCGCAATAATATCCGAATGCCTTGAGATGATTGGCCCGCTCGGCCGGATCGGCGGGGACCTCTGCGATCTCGCGTTTGACCATGCCGTCGCGGGTGGCATCCAACATAGCCTGATAATCCTGCATCGCGTTGATGATGCTTGCGGGGTCTTCAGGCCTGCGAAAGCAGACCCGTTCCATCGGCGGCAATGTAGATAAATCAACGGTTTCAATGCGCCGCAGACTTTCCAACGGAAAGGGACCAAGGTGCATGGGGCGGGTGGCGTAAGAACGGAGTTTCAACATGTCGATTGACACCGTCTTGCGGGCAGGGTCCGGTGTCAATGCATCAACAAGAGGCAGGTCACGTGATCAAGGGCATCATCTTCGACAAGGACGGTACGTTGTTCGATTTCAACGCCACTTGGGGCGCGTGGACACGAGGCATGTTGGAAGCCGAAACCGGCGGTGATCCTGTGCTCTTTGCGCGCTTGGCGGATGTTTTGGGGTATGATGTCGCGGCAGCACGTTTTCGGGCCGAAAGCATGGTGATTGCGTCGACAGCCGCAGAGTTGGCCGCCATGATCCAATCGGTTCTGCCCGAACTGGAAACCGGTGCGCTGTTGACGCGCATGAACGCAGCGGCCGCAGCCGTGCCGCAGGTAGAAGCGGTTCCGTTGCAAGACTATTTCCTGCGGTTGCGCGCAAAAGGGCTTCGGCTTGGCATCGCCACGAATGACGCCGAAGCGCCCGCGCGGGCGCATCTGGACCGCGCCGGTGTCACGCGGCATTTCGACTTTATCGCGGGGTATGACAGCGGACATGGCGGAAAGCCTGCCGCAGGGCAGTTGCATGCTTTTTGTGCAAAGACCGGATTGCCCCCTGGGGGATGTGTCATGGTGGGCGACAGTACCCATGACCTGCATGCAGGTCGGGCCGCTGGTATGCGCACGATCGGTGTCTTGACCGGACCAGCGCCCCATGCAGAGCTGGCTTCACTGGCCGACGTCGTTTTGCCCGATATCGGCGAAATCCCTGCTTGGCTTGAATCAGAAAACCTGCTGGCATCCTGAATCCGACATCGTCTGTCGGTTTCCCGTCATCTCTTGTGATCATGCTTTGCAATGCTGAGGTTTCAGCAACAAGGGATCGGCCCATGTCAGAGACAAGCAAATCACGGAGGCGCGGCGGCGGACGGGCCGGTGCCGCAAATCGGCGTGGCACCGCGACGATCGAGCAGATGCCTTGGCGTATCCCCGTGAACACGGACCGCCCGACGGAACCGCTCGGGCCGGAGGGCATAGAGGCTATCCATGATGGGGCGATGCGTATTCTCGAAGAGATCGGGATCGAATTTCTGAACGAAGAAGCGCTGGCGCTTTTCAAGCAGGCAGGCTGTACCGTCAACGGCACCAACGTGCGCATGGGCCGCGATTGGGTAATGGAGATGCTGGGCCATGCGCCTGCGCAATTCGATATCATACCACGCAACCCCAACAGGAAAATCACGATCGGTGGCAAGCATATCCTGTTTGGCAACGTCTCGTCGCCACCCAACTACTTTGATCTGGAGATCGGCAAGAAGGTGTCCGGCAGCCGCGCGCAATGCGCCAACCTTCTGCGCCTGACACAGTATTTCAACTGTATCCACTTCGCGGGTGGCTATCCGGTGGAACCTGTGGATGTCCACGCGTCGGTCCGGCATCTGGACGTCGTCTATGACAAGATGACGCTGACAGACAAAGTCGCCCACGCGTATTCGCTTGGCAAAGAGCGTGTTGAAGACGTGATGGAAATGGTCAAGATCGCAGGTGGTCTGACCGACGAAGAGTTCGCGGCCAAACCGCATATGTACACCAACATCAACTCGACTTCCCCGCTGAAACATGACGTGCCGATGATCGACGGTTGCCTGCGCTGTGTACGGCGCGGACAGGCAGTGATCGTGACGCCCTTCACGCTGGCCGGGGCCATGGCCCCTGTCACAATGAGCGGTGCGGTCACCCTTTCGATTGCCGAAGCGATCAGCGCGATTGCCCTGTTCCAATATGTCCGCCCCGGCGCACCCTGCGTTATTGGCACCTTCACCAGCAACGTCGACATGAAATCGGGTGCACCAGCCTTTGGCACACCGGAATATATGCGGGCAACCCAGATGACCGGACAGATGGCGCGGTTCTACGGTCTGCCCATGCGGGCCTCTGGCGTCTGTGCGGCGAATGTTCCCGACGGTCAGGCGATGTGGGAAACATCGAATTCGCTATGGTCTGCGGTGCAATCAGGTACGAATATCGTTTACCACGCCGCCGGTTGGCTGGAGGGTGGGCTGATCGCCTCGCCCGAAAAGTTCATCATGGATTGCGAGGTGATCCAGATGATCCAGCGGTATATGGAACCGCAGATTGTCGCTACGACCCCCGAGGATATCGCGTTGGATGCGATCAAGGAGGTAGGTCCGAACGGACATTTCTTTGGCATCCAACACACGCAGGACCGCTACGAAGAAGCATTCTATCAGCCTTTCCTGTCCGACTGGCGCAACTTCGAGGCCTGGGAGATCGCAGGCGGTGTCTGGACCGCAGAGAGGGCACACCAGACATTCAAGGATATTATTGCGCAGTTCGAACCACCGTCGATGGAAGATGCCGTGAGAGAGGAACTCACTGCCTTTGTGGATCGCCGCAAGGCCGAAGGCGGGGCACCTACGGATTTCTGAGAGCAAGGCGCCGTGCACCACAAGGGGACGACTGTTGTTGGCTGTTGCATGGCGAACGAACTTTTGCTTGAACATCTGATTGTTGGCCATTAGGCGACAATTCTATCTCCGGGCGTTATTGGTTTCCAAATGTGGAAGCGCTTTGTGTAATTGCCGCTGACCTGCCCTATCCTTGCCTTAGCGTTGCCGTGATCTTTGACGACCGTTAGGTTCAACTCAAAAAAATCGACGGGACAGTTCAAATGACACGCTTTGCAAGCATTTTGGCCGCAATGGCCGTCTCTTTTGTTGGTACAAGTGCGGCTGCGGCCAATTGTGTGGCTCCCACGAACGTGAACGAACTCGCAACCGAGATCGCGGCTGGTCTGAACCAAAGCAGGCGGGCAAACGGTGCAGCGCCTTTGCGGTTCAATCGCAAGTTGGGGCAGGCCGCTATGATCCATGCGTGCGACATGCTGGTGAACGATTTCTTCGATCACCGCGGTTCTGACGGGTCGCGTCCGCAGGCACGGGTCCAGAATGCCGGTTATAACGACTGCATCGTCGCCGAGAATATCGCATGGGGTTATCCCCGTTCGGAGCAGATTGTGACCGGCTGGATGAATTCCCCCGGTCACCGCCGGAACATGCTGCACCCGCGCATCGAAGAGTTTGGTGTCGGTATTACCCAAGGCCCCAAAGGACCCTATTGGGTGCTGGTTGTCGGCAGGGAGTGCTAGGCTAGACGTCCATCCAGATTGTCACCGGCCCGTCGTTTGTGAGGCTGACAGCCATGTCAGCCCCGAACGCGCCGGTAGCCGTTTCGATCCCCAAGTCACCCACATCCGAAATGAACTGCGCGTAAAGGGCCCGCCCGATATCGGGCTTTGCCGCACCCGAGAAACCGGGGCGGTTGCCGCGCGATGTGTCCGCTGCCAGCGTGAACTGGCTGACGATCAGGGCCGCGCCGCCGACATCGACCAGTGATTTGTTCATCTTGCCAGCTTCGTCAGCAAAGATACGCAGTTTGCTCACTTTTGCGGCCAATAGCTTAGATTTGGCGGCATCATCGCCTTCCATCGCGCAGACAAGGATCAAAAGGCCCTTGCCGATTTGCCCGATCACATCGCCATCGACGCGGACGGATGCATCGGTGACGCGCTGGATCAGCGCCCTCACAGCTCGGACGCCCAAGGCGGGTTGGCACCGGCGCGGCTGACGGTGATCGCCGCGACCCTGGCGCCAAAAGCGGCAGCGGCGCGCATGTCTGCTTCGGTCGCATCCCGCAGTCTTTCTTTGGTCAGATGGCCACTTTTGTGAAGTTGCGCCATGAAACCGGCACTGAAGGTATCACCTGCACCAACGGTATCAACGACCTTTGCCTTCTCGGCAGGCACGTCAAAAGCACCGCTCAAAGTCACAATACGCACCCCCGCGCTACCGCGTGTCAGCAGAACCACCTGCGCGCCTGTCTGTTCGAGCAGCGCATCAGCGTCGGTACTTCCGGTCATCCATTCAAGGTCCTCGTCTGATGTCTTGATGATGTCGGCAGCCGCCATCATGCGCGTAAGCCGTTTGCGATAGGCGGGTTCATCGGTGATGAAGGACGGGCGGATGTTGGGGTCGATCATGGTCAGCCTGTCTGACGCTTCGCGCAGCATCAGCGCCTCGTAGGCGGCACCGCAAGGTTCCACCACAAGGCTGATCCCGCCAAAAAAGAGCGCATCTGCATCGGTCTTGGGCAGGTCATTTTCAAACAGCATTCGGCCTGCGGTATTTTCATCATAGAACGCATAGGATGCGTGTCCGTCCGTGAGTGTGACAAATGCAAGGGTCGTGGGCCGGTCCGAGACGGCAGCAGGGCTGCTGTCGACATGCGAAGAGGCCAATTGCCCGCGCAGGATATCGCCGAACAGGTCCGACGACAGCCCTGAGAAAAACTGCACCGGCACATTCAGCCGCCCCAGTGCGATGGCGGTGTTATACACCGATCCACCGGCATAAGGCGCGAATGCACCTTCACCCGTTGCCGTTTCACGCGGCAACATATCAATCAGGGCTTCACCACAGCAAAGGATCATCAGGGTCACTTTCCGGCTTTATTGACTGTTGGCGATAACAAATCCAACGCCAAGGGCAAGGATAAGTCCTGTAATAACCGCGAAAGCGATCTTCCAGGCGGAATAGGGGCGCTCTCCTTGTATACGGCCCGTTTGACCGTTCACGACAAAACGATAGGTCTGTCCGCGGTATTTGTAAGCCGCAAGCCAGACAGGCAGGAGTATATGTTTGAAGGTCACATCCTTCACCGTCGTATCGACGGAATGCACCCGCTGCGCATCGCCGCCGATGTCATATTTCACGTCGCGGTGTATCATCTGGTCCATATAGGCGCGGGCTTCTGCGAAACCGTCGGTGAGTTCGACCTGATAGCCCTCAGCCCTGAAGCCGGCGAGGTACTCTGGATTATAAGGTTCAAGTGCGGAAAGGTCCCAAGGCTGTAGCCTGTCGGTGTATTGCTTTGGCAGCGAACGCGAAGCCAGCACCAGCACATCATCGAAGAACCGCGCCACGCGGCCCGCGGCAGGCCGCCAGCGGGTTTTGCGTACCCGCACATTTTGGCGTTTGCCGTCGCGTATCACGGTCTTGGTGACATAGTAGTGTGTGCCGCGCTGGCCGGTGTACTGACTTTTCGTATCTGCGTCGAAGGTCCAGTACGGAACATAGATTCCATTCATCTTGCGCCCTTTACGGGCATAGTCGGTCAGACCATTGGGCGCGAACCAAAGGCTGCCGAGCCAATCCACCAAGGATTGCCGGGCTTGCGCTTCATCCATGACGAACGGGACAAGGCCGCGCGGTTTGATATGGCGGTGCGTCCCTGTATCAGTGACGACAGGGGTCGCGCAGAAAGGACATTCGGCAGCGTGAACATCAGGATCGAACTCGGTCTGTGCCCCGCAATTCGGGCAAGTGCTCACTCTGGTCTCTTCGATGTCCTCGGTCGTCAACTGCTGGTGGACAGCGCGCTTGAAATCCAGCTCGACAATGGCACCGGCCCAAGGACCCGCGCTTTCGATCTCTTGGACGTTGCCGCAGTGATCGCATTTCAGTTGATGATCGGTCGGGTCGAACCGCAGGTCAGACCCGCAACTGCCGCAGGGAAAGTGATGTTCGCTTTTGGTGATCTGTCCGTCTGTCATCTAAAGTATCTTATGCATGAAGCGCGGCATCATCACCCGCAGCGCACCGTCAAAAAGTACATTGTGCCGCCAGAAGTGGAAAAGGCCGTGCATGGCACCCGCTGCCAACAGAACCAAAAGCGCCACCCAGCCTGTGTCATGCGGCATCCAGCCAAGCAGGGCAGCGGCATTGAGCGCGACAGCAGCGGCAAGCAACGCGTACATGCCCCGATGCATCCACGGATAGGCCGCACGCATCGTGCCCGTCAGCTTTGGTCCCGGTTTGCACATCATGCCCTTGACCAGCGCCATGCCGATCCAGACGGCGCCGCCAAGCACAAAGGTCCAGCGGACCCACGCCTCGGATGTGCCGCCTTTGACCATGACAAGCACCAGCATCAGCGTTGACCAATGCAGCAGGATTGTCAGCCTGCGCCGTGTTATCGAACGCATCATCAAAGGAACCTGTGAAGGATTTTGGGTGCCATGATCCTCAGGGCGTTGTCGCGCAGCCGGAAGTGTCGCCAAAGGTGAAACAGTGCATGCATGCCCGCGATAACCGCCAGCGCATAGAACTCGATTTCGTGCACCTTGCCTATAAAGTCGTTCGCCTGTGGCAGATCAAGTGGTGGGGCGATCGGAACGATCCCGCCTGCCCAAAGCAGCACCGCCGATGTCAGACCCAACCCAAAGCCGGTCAGTGCCACCAAGAAAATGCCCCAGATCAGCACCTTGTGCAGAAGTTGATGAAACGGACGGACCTTGGCGGGAAGTTTCGGCCCGGGGCGGCTGGCTAGCCCCTTGCGCATGTAATCGACCGTCCAGAAAAGCGCCAAACTGACAAATGCCAGCCCCATGACCGAATGAAATTGAACCGCCGCCGGGCCCAACCGTCGCACGTCGCCGGGTTGTACAACGACAAACCAGACGAACAAAGGCACCATCAGCCAGTGCATCCATTTGAGGTAGACACGCCGGTGTGGCAGTCTGGACGCTATTTTGGAAAAGGTCGACATCGCCATCCGCGCCCTATGCGCCGGGCGGGGGCGGTGGCATGATCGTAAAGAGTTGCGCCAGTTCGATCACATCGCCTGCCGCCTTCCAGCCATCCTGACCTTGGGTCCAGACCATACTGTTACGGCTCAGCGTGCCTTCGGTTACCATCCGGCCCATGGCCGCCTTGGAAAACGGGCCGGTCACGTCGCCACCTGTAGCGATGTGCCAGACGTGTTCAACAGGCGGCGGCGGTGGCGGCGCGGCCGCTGTCGAACCCCAAGGTCCACCCTGTGCCATCTGGTTTGCCATCGCCATGCCCATACCGGCACCCAAGCCTGCGGCCATACCGCCGCCTGCGGGGTTGCCTGCGGCGGATGTCATCGCTTCGGCTGCGGAATACTGGGTGAACTTGCCCAGATCACCGGCCAGCCCCATCGACGTGCGCTTGTCCAGCGCGTCTTCTACCGCAGATGGCAGGCTGATGTTCTCGATATAAAGCTCGGGGATCGTCAGGCCGTATTGCTTCATGGTGGGGTCGATGGCGCTGGCGACCAGCTTGCCCAGATCGGCAGTGTTGGCCGCCATATCCAGCACAGGGATGCCGGACTGCGCGATCACGCGGCTGAATTCCTGCACGATGATGTTGCGGATCTGATAGCTGATCTCGTCCAT
>NZ_JAWOAN010000248.1:0-12138 GCF_046498525.1 Yoonia sp. | reverse complement strand
GCGGCGATGTCGGTGTAGCCGGCCTTGGCGATGTAGGCGTCGATGGCGAGCTTGGTGCGCACCGCGTGAAGCCGCGAGCGGGTCACCACCATCGCCTTGGCCTTGCCGCCGATCTCCCGGGCGATCCGGTCTATTGCGCGATCGACAGGATTATCGCGCAACACGATCAAGAAGTATTTGAAGGTTGAGAGCCCGCCGAGCTACCAGCGTCAGGCCCCGCCGGTTCGGCACAAACTGTGCGACGGGTTTGATCTTCGGCTTCAGGACCTGTTCGATCAGGACCAGAAGCGACCACGCCGGGATCGGCGGACGGCCGTGAGGCTTTATGAGCAGCTCGTGGTGGAAGGCTACACCGGTTCCTATTCGCCGGTTCAGCGATTTGTCCGCGATCTGAAGCGGGCCGGTGCCGGTTCAGGCGAAGCTTTTATCCCGCTGCATTTTGCGGCAGGTGACGCGCTGCAATTTGACTGGAGCGAAGAACGGGTTGTCCTGGGTGGTATCGAGCAAAAGGTGAAGGTTGCCCATTTCCGCCTGTGCCACAGCCGCAAGCCCTTTGTCATGGCCTATCCCGGCGAAGCCCAGGAGATGGTGCTGGATGCCTTTGTGCAGGCGCTGTCTTTTTATGGCGGGGTTCCACGCCGTGTGATCATCGACAACCCCAATACCATGGTGACCTATGTCTCGCGCTCGAAGGATCGGATATTCCATCCCCGGTTCCTGGCCTTGATGAATCACTACGTGATGGAGCCGGTGGCCTGCACGCCCGCTGCGGGCTGGGAGAAGGGGCAGGTCGAGAACCAGGTCCAGTTTTTGCGAGGCCGATTGTTTGTTCCCATGCCAGCCTTTGATGATCTGGATGCGCTGAACAATTGGTTGCGGCTACGCTGTGAGGAATTGGCAAACCGGGCTCATCCCGAGCAATCAGATCGCACAATTGCACAGCTGTTCGAGGACGAACGCGCCGAACTGCGCCCTCTGGGACGAGCATTTGACGGATATGTGGAAAAAACCGTTCGTGTTCGCTCCACCTGCCTGGTCCAATATGCCAGCAATCGCTACAGCGTGCCGTCCCGGTTCGCGGGGCAACATGTGTCGCTGCGCGCCTATGCAGGCCGGATCGTGCTGGTGTCGGGCCAGGATGTCGTCGCCGAGCACAAGCGTCATTTTACCCGCAATGTCAGCTATTTTGAACCTTGGCATTACGTGCCGCTGCTGGATCGCAAGCCCGGCGCTCTGCGCAACGGGGCACCCTTCGTGGACTGGCAACTGCCCGATGCCATGCATCGGATCGCCATCATTCGCATCGTCGAGTGCAGTCTGATCCTGCCCGAATGCGAGCTGTGCTTTACGCGTCATTTCGAGCCTTGCCAAAACAGCCCCGATATTTCTGCAGTTTACTCATTGGCTCGGGCAATTGAACAAGCCCCACGCACTGGAGCGCGAACTTGAGGGGCACACCACCTGAATCGCTGCTCGCTTGCGATTGTCTTTGCTCGCACGTCGGCCTTGATAATCGGTATTTGGACGAAGAAGACGATCTGAACGATTTGATGATCGTTTGAATGTCCGATCATGCCGTTTCTGCTCACTCGGCTCGCACCGGCAGCGAACTCACACTTTCCACCGTCTATGCGGTGACGCGACCGGCCCAAAGCCGATATCCAGCGGCCTCCTTCGATGCTGCGCTGCGGCCCGTCAGACCGGACTTTCGCCGCAACAGCACAATTATCTAGCCATTGGATGACTGGATTGCGGGCCAATTTGGCTTTCGTATGAATATCCTGTCAGCGTTCAGACTGATCGATACAGGCGTATATTCGCGACAGCCACCTCAGCCTGAAACTCTCGACCGATCGCAAGAATGCCGATCCTCCTTAGATGTGCAGGATCAAAACTGGCATCGGTCTTACGCGCCTCAACCGCGTCAAACGCAACCCGACGGCTACGCCACTCCGGCGAGGCAATAAAGTCAGATCGAAACGACTCCCAAGGCTGCGTCAGTTGGTCTGTGCGCAAGCGAATATCATAGAGCTCGCCGTTGCCGCAGGTTTCAAGCTCAATGCCATCCCAATCACTTGCATCAAAACCGGCGCCATCGTGGCGGAGGTCGAAGGCAATCTGAACGAAGCCACCGTTGTTGTCCAACGAGACACCACCGCGCAGCACGGTAGCCATGCGCCCCCTATACATCTCCCGCACCATACCTCCGCTAGAAACACCGCCCATAACTCCGTCCGCGACGAATTCCCATTCTGGTTTTAAATCCATCTCCCACGTTCCCTCCTAATCGTCATTCTCACGACTTTGACACCATGCCTGAACACTCACAATGCGGAAGCGAAAGTGAAGCGTGTAATCGGATATCAAGGTATACTAGCGCCCATATCTGCCTCAGCCATTATTGGTTCCACATTTTCCAAAGGTGCCATTCGCCGCGTTTCAGGACACTAGTAGGTTGGGCGCGAAGCAGCCATCTGCCACTGTGCAGCACCGCGACCCAAGGTCCAACATGACATCGTCACTCATGGCCCTCAGAAGACTTTCGCCGGGTTACTGGATGCTGCAATGCATCTTCACCGAACCGGAGTTTGATCTATCGCGCAGCATTTTGCTGCAACGGATGAATGAACCCCCACACCGCGCGTATGACACGACGCAAAGCCCTGCTCGACCCGCCAATTGAAGATCTATAGAATGAGCTTAAGCACAATGTGAGGGAGATATGCAGATGCGAGGAATTTTTTGGGGCCCAGTGCTGGCAATGATTGCCACCACCGCCTTGGCTGAAGAGGTGGGCATTTCAGCCGACACCATGAGCGTCACAGTCCAGACGGCTGATGGTGCTGTTGAGATCATGCGCAATCAGGATCCTGAAGCGCGTTTGGGGGAGCCTTGGGTCAAAACCTCGCGGCCCTGTCCCAATTTCTGCATCCAACCAATGACCCCGGCCCCGGGCGTCACGACCATTGGCGAATTGGAGCTTCTAGAATTCCTGCAGTCCGGTGAGGCTGTGCTTGTCGACGGTCGAATCCGTCCGCAATATGAGGAAGGCACCATTCCCGGTGCAATCTCTATCCCCTATACCGAGGCCGCCGACAGACTGGGTGAACTGGGATGCGAGATCGATTTCGACGGCTGGATATGCGAAGCTGACACGCAAGCTGTTGTGCTGTTCTGTAACGGCCCTTGGTGCGGCCAGTCACCGACCGCAGCACGCCGCATGATCGAGGCGGGCTTTCCCGCGGAAAAGATCTTTTACTACCGGGGCGGCATGCAAAATTGGAATATGCTGGGGCTGACTGTCATGCCGGGTGCTTCCTGACGCGGCCCAGCACAAGGCCGATTTACATATCCATCTGGTGGGTTGTTTTGAAACCGGTCAAATCAGCTCACCATAGCAAAATCCACTGAAGACGAGGGAGCGGCGTTCGGCCCAGAGCATGCGTAATTGGGCTGCCCCTGTTCAGAGGTCGAGCTCCCGTTATTATCACAGTCAGACTGTGAACAAGGGAGATGAATGATGGAATATTTTGCCGGTTTGGATGTGTCACTTCGCTCACGTGCCATCTGTGTTGTTGATGCCAAAGGCAAGGTGATGCTCGAAATGGAACTCCCTTGTGAAGTCGGCGATATCGCCGACTACTTGAATAGTTTCGGCCATCCGATCGAGCGCATTGGTTTTGAGGCTGGCACGCTGAGCCAGCATCTCTTTTATGGTCTGACCAGTGAAGGCTTTGATGGGTCTTGTCAGAACAAATTGGGTTGAGGCTGGCAGGACGGTTTCGTAGCGTCCGTCCATGACAAAACGCGACCCTTTCAAATACTTTCACAGCAGCCCCGCGATCATCCGCCTGGCGGTCATGATGTACGTGCGATTTCCACTTTCGCTTCGCAATGTCGAGGACCTTCTACACGAGCGCGTGATCGACATCAGCCACGAAACTGTCCGCTTCTGGTGGAATAGATTTAGCCCGGTGTTCGCCGCTGAAATTCGCAGAAAACGCGTGCGGCAGATGCGGTCGTATTCGAACTGGCAATGGCATCTTGACGAGGTTTTTGTAAAGATCGGCGGCGAGCGGCACTACCTGTGGCGCGCGGTTGATCACGAGGGCGAAGTGCTGGAAAGCTTCGTCACAAAGCGACGGGATCGCAAGGCAGCATTGAAATTCCTCAAGAAATCAATGAAGCGCCACGGACGTCCTCATATCTTGGTGACAGACAAGCTTCGATCTTATGGCGCTGCAATGAAAGATATCGGCAATGCCGACATGCAGGAGACGGGCCGTTGGCTGAACAATCGGGCCGAGAATTCGCACCTGCCATTCCGACGACGAGAACCCGCCATGCAACGGTTCCGCAGTATGCGATGTTTACAGAAATTCGCCGCCATTCATTCCTCCGTCTGCAACCATTTCAACCAGGAGCCTGCGCTCTACAGCAGAGACAATTTCAAGGCTAACCGAGCCGCTGCTCTCGCCGAGTGGCGCCAGCTTTGCTCGACATAGGTTCCGGAATATAGACACATACTGAGACTGGTTCGAATTGGTCTGACAATACCCATCGAAATCTTGGGGCTTCTCCCGAATGACTGCCAGGATTTGCCGGATCATCGTGTTGTCGGGTTGCGCGTTCGCGATCAAGGATAGAATGCCTTGAAAACTAGGACACAAAAATGTCGCAACCCATCTTGAGCTCATTCGACCAAAGAAATAGGCAATTAGTGAAATTCCAAAGGCGTCGATGTAAAACCGACGCCTTTGGTCGTTTTAGTGGGAATTAGCGCTCCAGCGCCGCGACACCCGAGAAGCGGAAGGCTTCCACTTCCAATGCGTCGATCTCTTCAGCACTCATCTGGTCATGGGCTACAGTGATCCGCCCAAGGAAGACCAATGGGAGTTCAGCCTGCCGCCCTTCAAGATCAGCCCTGATCGCTTCAGCTGTTGCTGCGCCAACGTCATCGCCCATGCGCATTGGCGTGGCATCCAGTTCACCGCGCCGGATTGCGTCGAGTTCGAGACCTGTACCACCCCAGCCTGTTGAAAAGATCTCGGCTGTTTTGTCGACTGAGAGCTGGGCTTGTACTGAACCCATTGCCATCGAGGTATTGGCGTTGTGGATCACTGTGGCTTCTGGATATGCTTGAAGGATCAAGGACGTTCCCTCGAATCCTCCTTCGGTCTGGTATTCGCCATAGTGTTCATAGACCGTCGTCCAGTTTCCCTTTTCCTCGACGCAGGCTTTGAAGTCGCCAGAGCGTTGATCGTCGGTAATTCCAGGAATGCCGCGATTCAGTGCCATCGTCACATCATTACCGAGTCTGCCGAGCATATAGTCGCACATCGTCAGGGCACCGGCAGCAGATGAAAAGTCGAACCACATGTCGGGTTGGTTCTCGAGATATTTGAGGGGTGTATGGAACGCCCAGACGTAGGTGGCAAACCCGTCGTTGCCGCCGAGCTTGTCGATGTTGTCCGCCTGAATCGCCAATTCGGATGGACCAAAGATCACATAGTCATAAAGATCCGCATCCTGTTCGACCTGTGACGCATACGTGGCCTGAAGCGAGTGTTCGATTTGACGGCTTGCAAATTCGGTCGTCTCGTAAACGATGCCCAACTGATCAAGTCGCTTTGTCATGGCGAGGTAGTTGCGCGCCCAGAAATCCGATGTATCTGCCGACGGATAAATCATGGCGATCTGGATCGGGTTTTCAAGTGTCCCGGCAAATGGGACCGCATCGGCAGCAACTGCGGCTTGAAGCGCCTCCAGTTTGCCTTCGGCATTCACTTCATCGGGTACCCAGTAATCGCGATCCGCGATCCCCGGCAATTCGACGAGCGGCAGCATGGCGTGCGCATCGGCTAGCGCCGCTCCTGCCACCGAACAAACGGCCGTTGTCGTGGCGAGACATTTCAGTAGATTCTTCATTGTAGTCCTCCCTGTTGACGGTTTGGGGCTTGTCGGCGTGCACTGGGCTCAATCCCGGCGCACGCCCATGTTCCGTATCACCCGCTAGGTGTCGGATCCGTTGCCAGCCCAGCCCCAATGGCGAGCAACAGGATAAGTGCAGCAATCAGAAGTCCGGCAAATCGCAGCATCTTCTGCGCTTCTTTGCTGCGCAGCGCGGCCATGAAGCTTTGCGCGCCGTCCCGGTCCTTCTTTTGCATCCAGGTGTAAAGTGCGACAGAGCTGACGATGACGACGCCCGACGCGACTGATTGCCAGAAGAATTCGATCCGCAGTGTTACCAGTGCGTTGATCATCATCGACAACAGCAAGACACCCGCAAGAGAGCCGACCATCGCCGCGCGACCACCGAAAAGTGACGTGCCGCCAACCACAACCGCAGCAATGACGTGCAGGTTGAAATAGGGCGCAGAAGTTGCCTGTATCGCGTTCAGTTTGCCGGTCAGCATCACGCCCGCAAGTGCAGCACATGCACCCATCAAGACATACGAATAAACCTTGTGGCGATCGACCGCGACGCCGGTCATTGCCGACGCTTCGGGGTTCGACCCGATCGCGATCGTATATCGCCCGAAATGCGTTTGGGTCAGTGCCCAGTATCCCACAGCCATGGTCAGTAGACCGATGATGACAGGAATAGGGATAAAGCCGGGGATTTGCCCACGACCGATATCCGTCAGCAAATCGGGGAAACGCGCCAGTACCAGCCCTTTCGCGATCACCAGTGCCAATCCGCGATACACCAGATCCATAGCGAGCGTGCCAATGAGATCGGGCACCTTCAGTCGCGTGATGACAAGCCCGTTCACGAGCCCCATCAATGCACCCAGCGAAATGGCAATCGGCACGGCGACCCAGACCGGAAAGCCATATTGTTTTATGAGAAACGCCATGACGATCCCTGAAAGGGCCGCGATCGATCCGATCGAAAGGTCGATTCCGCGCTGCGTGATGACAAATGTCATCGCCATCGCCATCGGCATGTACAGTGCTGCATCAAGCAGGATCAGCGTCATGTTCGATGTGCGGAAATAGCGTGCGGGTTCCACAATCGCCATAAATATCAGGATGGCGAGGATCATGACCATCGGACCGATAATAGCCAGATAAGGGTCCATCCGTCCCATCAGCGTCTTGTCATTCGGATTTGTTACTATGGTTGTCATGGTCTATCCCTTTTCAAGCCGCGACGTCATGCGCGCCGACAATCATGCCAAGCACGTCTTGCACTGTGCTGTCGGCAGTGTGCACGACACCGACACCGCGCCCGCGGCGCTGCACATGGATGCGGTCCGCGACCTCGAACACGTCATCGAGCGAGTGGCTGATGAGTATGACTGCCAGCCCCTGTTCACGTAGGGCCTTGATCAGTTTCAATGTGCGGGCGGTTTCCTGCGGCCCAAGTGCCGCGGTTGGTTCGTCCATCACCAGAACACGCAGGTCGTCGTGATAAACGGCGCGGGCAATCGCCACGGCCTGACGCTGACCGCCTGAAAGGCTGTCAGTCGGCACATCCATCGAACGTAGGCGCACGCCGAGCCGTTCGTCCAGCACCCTGGCAGCTTCGGATTTCATCCGCTTGTTATCCAACACGGCAATCCCCAGAAAGCGTTTGGTCAGCTCGTTGCCAAGAAACATATTCGCGGCTGGCGTCAGATGATCGGCCAGCGCAAGTGTCTGGTAGACGGCATCGATCCCTTGATCGATGGAGTCTGAATGGCTTGCCATTTCAAGTTTCTCGCCATCCAGAAACATTTCGCCTTCGCTGGGTTGATAGACTCCGGTCAGTATCTTGATGAGCGTGGATTTACCGGCACCGTTGTCACCAACGATGGCCAGCACCTCGCCTGCGTAGGCATCAAGATCGACATCCTGAAGGGCTGTCACGCCACCAAAGCGCTTTGTGATACCACGCATCTTTACAAGGGGTTCGTTGGACATTTTTTCCTCTCTTTCGGCCAAGCCGTCGTTCTTGTCGGATATATTTAGATCCGGTGACCACCGGCCGACCTCCCAGCCGTGTCTCGCTTGCCCCAAAACGCCGCGTGGGCCTCAAGGTACGCTTTGCTAGCATTGGGCTGTCCAGACCATAAGTCAACAAAAATGTTATCGATAACTAAAGTTGACTGAACCGAAATAAATGTATTTGAAAACAATACTATATGCCCTGCATAGGCTGTACTTGTGGCGGCGCTTCAAGAATTAGCGCCAGTCGCTATCGGCGTGTTGGGACCGGCTTTGTGGAAAACACTCGCGCCATGGCAACGCCCAAGGTTGAGCGCCTAGGTGATTGACCGAATCGCTTGATGAAAGCCTTTGCCAGCGGCAACAAATCCACCTTTGTCGTGGCAAGTATTTTGGAGCTTTGCAGCACGCCGTCCCGACCGTTAAAGGACGGTTCTACAGCCGTCCAGTGCTGCCGACGGCGATATCTTGGATTTCGGTGGCTACGGATATTGCGCCAAGAAAGGCCTGCAAACCGCCAGCATAACAGTGCGCCCTTCAAGGGCTTAATTCGCCCAAGGCCCGTGATTCCCCGTTGTCCCGTCATCCAATCGCGCAAAGCCATGCAGTCCGAAAAAGTCCCTTTGACCCTGAATCATGTTGGCGGTTCCGCGTGCCGTCCGCATCGCATCGAAATACGCGAGAGCCGCCGCATGAGCAGGTACTGCAATGCCATGCATCGCTGCCGTCGCGACGACCTTGCGTAGCGCGTCATGGGTTTTGGCAATCTGCGCCGAAAAGAAAGGCGCCGCCATCAGGGAGCGTTGCGGGTCCTCGGTAAACGCGCTGGCCATGTCATCAAGCATCGCAGAACGGATGATGCAGCCTTCGCGCCAGACGCGGGCGATCGCAGGTGATTGCAGGTTCCAGTCAAATTGGTCAGAGGCCGCCCTTATCATGCGAAAACCCTGATCGTAGCACAGGATCTTGCCGCAGATCATCGCCTGTTCCATCACCGCCAATGGCAAGTCATCGGGATTGATCGCCTTGGGGCCGGTGCCGAATAGCTTCTCCATTTCCGCCCGTTCGTCGCGGCGCGCGGACAGGTTGCGGGCAACGACAGCGGCCTCGATCACTGGGATCGGTGCGGCTAGATGCTGTGCCTCTATCGCGGTCCAGCGCCCGGTGCCCTTTTGACCTGCCGCATCGACAATCACGTCCAACAGCGGTGCATTTGTGGCTTCGTCCACAACGCTTGCCACTTTTCCCGATATTTCAACAAGGTAGGATTTCAACGGTCCCTTGTTCCACTCAAGAAACACGTCCGCGATCTGTGCCGCGTCCATCCCGAGCCCGTCGCGCATCAACCCGTAGCTTTCGGCAATCAATTGCATGTCAGCGTATTCAATGCCGTTATGCGCGGCCTTGACGAAATGCCCTGCGCCTTCTTCCCCCATCCAGTCGGCGCAGGCGATATCGCCAAACTTTGCTGAGATGGCGGTGAGAATGTGTGCCGCCCGCTCCCAATGGGCATTTGGTCCGCCGCCCATGATAGCGGGGCCGTTGCGCGCACCTTCTTCGCCACCTGACACGCCGATCCCAAGAAAGGGCGACATGATCGACCGCATTCTGCGGTTGGTGTCGTGGAAATTCCCGTTACCTGCATCTATGATCAGATCATCTGGACCGATGAGTTCCGCTAAGGCGGCGATTTGTTCATCCACTGGATCACCCGCAGGCACCATCAGAATGACGATCCGTGGCACTTTGATCGCGGCAACGAAATCTGCCAGACTGTCCGTCGGTGAAATCCTATCTGCCAGCACCCCCGCTGATTTGGCAAAGGCGTGGGTGATGGATGTGGTGCGGTTGAACACCACGATATCAAAGCCCTTTTCTGCAATGTTCAGCGCAAGGGCAGAGCCCATCGTTCCAAGGCCAATCAGGCCGATTTCACTATGGCTCATGGTCGTTGAATTCCCTGCCGGTTGAGTGTGATGCGATAAAGGCTTGTCGTTGCCGTGATATAAAGTTCGTGCTTGGCGCGGCCACCAAAACAGATGTTGGATACCAGCTCCGGCACAAGAACCTTGCCCATCAAGTGCCCGTCCGGTGCGATGCAATGCACGCCGTCTGCGGCCGATGACCAAAGGTTCCCATCGGTGTCGATCCGAAATCCGTCACTCGCACCGGGATCAATCGTGTGAAAATGGCGTCCACCCGACAGTGCCCCGTCCGCCGCGCAATCATAGACCCGAAGATGCTGTGCATCGTCTGAAAACATCCGGCCCGTATCAGCGACATACAGCAGGCTTTCATCGGGTGAAAAGGCCAGCCCGTTGGGGCAGTTCATATCACTGACCATCACCTCCAAAGCGTGCGTATCAGGGGTATACCGATAGACAACGCAGGGGTTTTCCTGATCCGCTGCATAACCTTCGTAATTTGTCATGATCCCGTAGTGCGGATCGGAAAACCAGATTGTGCCGTCTGATTTCACGATCACATCATTGGGTGAATTCAGCGGTTTGCCATCGAAGCGGTCAGCGATAACCGTGATGGATCCATCGTGTTCGGTGCGCGTCACGCGGCGCGCGCCATGTTCGCAAGTGATCAGGCGACCCCGCA
Organism: Yoonia sp.; assembly: GCF_046498525.1. Lineage (GTDB taxonomy): Bacteria > Pseudomonadota > Alphaproteobacteria > Rhodobacterales > Rhodobacteraceae > Yoonia. The sequence continues at coordinate 1,599 of NZ_JAWOAN010000248.1, read as the reverse complement.
GGTCACGGGTTTGGCCATTGGCATAGTTTGATGGTTCTCTATAGGTTGAAATACCCGCGCCGGGTGTCCAGCGCATGATCCGATTATTGGGAATGTCCGAAAACAGAAGGCAATCCGCATCGCCAAACCAAACCGGCCCTTCGACCCAGTCGAACCCCGTTGCCAGCTGCTTAACCGGCGCATTCCCCAGCACGTAGGTCCCAAATATCGGGTCAATAATCTCAAAGCATGACATTGGCTGGATTCCTCCGTTGTTTGGCGTATAGTTATCGATAACATTTTCATGCGTCAAATCCTCAGGAGGAAACATGGCATTTTTCACGACAAGATCACAGCTGACCCATGCGGGCACCATGGCCATGCTGACTGCCGCCATCGCCAAGGCGGAAGAGATCGGCCAGCCGCAATGCATTGTGATTGTAGATGCAAGCGGAGGGCTTTTGGGGGAGATTCAAATGTTGGGAGCGAAGTTTCTCAGCCGCAAGAGCGCGTTGTCAAAGGCGCTGACCGCAGCCTCAATCGGTGCGCCTAGCACAAAGATTCCAGAGGCTGTACGCACCAATATAGGACTTGCGACAGGTGGTACTGTGACCGGTCTCTCAGGCGGGCTGCCAATCATGATCGACGGTGATCTTGTCGGCGGGATCGGGGTTGGATCGGGCAGCGGCGATCAGGATATCGCCGTGGCCGAGGCAGCGCTGGCTGCGATTGGTGCGACACGGTGACCATTGCGTTTCTGGGCACCGGATTGATGGGCGCACCCATGGTTCGGCGCCTTGCGAAGGCGGGTCATCGTGTCACGGTCTGGAACCGCACGATGGCCAAGGCGCAGGCTTTGGCCGACGTGGCGATAGTTGCACCCGATCCCGTCGCAGCGGTGAAAAGCAACGATGTTATTATCACGATGCTGATGGATGGGCCGGCCACGCGCGATTTGCTGCAAGGTCAAGGCGTCATCGCCGGCTGCATGCCGGGCAGTGTCATCGTGAATATGGGATCGGTAGACCCGGCAACGGACAAGGCATTGTCGCTGGCCGCGCAAGCCCGCGGTCTGGGCTATCTGGATGCGCCAGTATCCGGAGGCGTGGTGGGTGCCGATGCAGGCAACTTGTCCATTTTCGTGGGTGGCAGCCCGGCGGATGCCAGCAAGGTGCAGCATGTTTTCGATGCGTTGGGACGGGCGACATTGATTGGGCCGGTCGGGTCAGGCCAGATTACCAAACTGGCCAATCAACTGATTGTTGCCACGACCATCGGCGCGGTTGCCGAGGGTCTGCGTCTGGCCGAAGCCGCAGGATGTGATCCGGCCTTGGTGCGGGACGCGCTGAAAGGTGGCTTTGCGGATAGCAAGATCCTTGACCTGCATGGTGCCCGCATGGTGGCGGGTAATTTCACCCCCGGCGGTCGGTCTGTGGCGCAACTGAAAGACATCGACAATGCACTGGCTGTCGCCGCAGAGACGGGGCTAGACCTGCCCCTGTCAAATCAGATCGCCGCCGGTTTTCGGGATTTCGTAGCAAACCATGGCGGCGGCGATCTGGACCATTCGGCTTATTATCTATGGCTCACGCAGCGTCAGAAAAATTGATCTGCGCTTTC
>NZ_JAWOAN010000244.1:0-11697 GCF_046498525.1 Yoonia sp. | reverse complement strand
GGCATCCCCAAAAGGCCCACGTCGGCGATCAGTTTCAGGCGCAGCCAGATTGTGCGCTCGATCGCCTCTTGTCCCGGGTTGGCGCGGCGCGGTGCCTGATTGGTCGCAGTCTTGAAGCGCAGGTTACCCCAGCCGCCATTACCACCCTTGGCGATCACGATCTTCTGGCCAACTTCGGTCAGGTCGGCAATGACGGTTTCCTGATCTTCATCAATAATTTCGGTACCGACAGGCACGCGAAGCACTTTCGCCTCGCCATCCCTGCCGGTGCGCTGGCTGCCCATACCGTGCTGGCCGCTGCTGGCAAAGAAATGCTGCTGATAGCGAAAATCGATCAACGTATTCAAGCCGTCGACAGCTTCAACAACGACATCACCGCCCTTGCCGCCATCGCCGCCGTCAGGTCCGCCATATTCCATGAATTTTTCGCGGCGGAACGAAATACAGCCCGCGCCACCGGAACCGGACCGGATATAGACCTTAGCAAGATCGAGGAATTTCATTTTTCTGGCTTTCCAAAGCTGATCGTGTCAGCCGTTAAACTACTGCGGGTGGACTCTCAAGCAGTCCGCACAGGAAGCAGACCGCAAGATCTATGTCCCAAGACTCCCGACACAAATGGCGGAGAACATTTTATCCAAGGGCCTTAAAGAAAAAGGGCCATCATGAGCCCAGTTTGAGCGTATAGGTCCAAGTTGGCACAGTGGCCTTGCGCGAGACCGAAAACGCCTCTGCATCGCCCAGATAATCAAAGCCGCAGTTTGTCAGCACACGTGCCGACCCCGGGTTGTCTTGAAACACTTCGGCAAAGATGCGGTCGGACTGATGCGGATTGGCGGCGATGAGCGCGCGCACAGCCTCGGTTGCGTAACCGGTGTTCCAGAAAGCAGGCGCGATCCAGTAGAAAACCTCGGATTGCGCGCGGTCCATCCGTTCAAGGCTGATTAACCCCAAGGCCTCTGCGTGACCATGGTCCGACCCGTCGATAACCCACACATCCTCTGTCCGCTTTGCGGCGGTAGCGCGCTCGATCATCGCCTCAACGGAACCAGGTGGAAGCGGGTGTGGCATCGCGCGCGTACCACGGGCAACACGGTCGTCATCCGCGTACATCGCGATCAAACCGGCGTCGGATTTGCGGAAAGGCCGCAAGACAAGACGCGTGGCCGCTATCGTTTCCTGTACGGTGATATCCTCGTGTCGCATTGCTTCCCTCCCCGAAAACAACTTTGTTCCCCGCCAAGCTTTAGAGCTACATGGTGGCAAGAACATGAATAAAAAAGGGGACCGGTGAATACCGATCCCCAAAACTTTGCCACCTTGGAATTATCGGCTTACTCTGCGGCCTCTGCCACCGGGAGAACCGAAATAAAGGTACGGCCTTTCAGGCCCTTGTGGAATTTGACTGCGCCATCGACAGTCGCAAAGATCGTGTGATCCTTGCCCATGCCAACGCCCATGCCCGGCCACATCTTTGTGCCGCGCTGACGCATGATGATGTTGCCGGGGATGACAGCTTCACCGCCGAATTTCTTGACGCCAAGACGACGACCCGCAGAGTCGCGTCCGTTACGGGATGAACCGCCTGCTTTTTTATGTGCCATTTGGTCTCTCCTTAGCCTTTTGCCAGCTCGGTCGCTTGCGCGATCCAGCCTTCACGTTCGATACGGCCTTTGAACGATAGTTTCTCGTCCATCTCAGCCACATCAGCTTCTGTCCATGCTGCAATCTGGTCAAATGTCTTCACACCAGCTTCGAGCAGCTTCTTTTCAAGTGCCGGGCCAACGCCGGACAGCTTTTTCAGGTCGTCAGCGCCAGCAGCGGCCTTTGGCTCCGCTTTCGCTTTGGGTGCAGCCTTTGGCTTTTCGGCCTTCGGTGTCGATGCACGCTCAGCCGCTGCAGCCGCTTTCTTGGATGTCGGTGCGCCATTGGCACCCGATACTGTCATCATGCCCGCGCCGGAAACGGCAGCCATGACGCCGGACTTGTCGGCACCATTTTCAAGAATCTCAGCGATACGGACCAATGTCAGTTGCTGACGGTGGCCTTTGGTGCGCTGCGAGCCGTGCTTACGACGGCGCTTGACGAAGTTGATCGTCTTTTCGCCCTTGATCTGGTCGATCACCTCGGCCTGGACGCCGGCGCCATCGACCGTTGGTGTACCCACAGTGGAGCCGACCATCAGAATTTCGTTGAATTGGACTTTGTCGCCTGCTTTCGCAGCAAGCTTTTCGACACGAAGTACGTCGCCAGAAGCAACTTTGTACTGCTTGCCGCCGGTTTTGAGAACCGCAAACATATGTATTTCCTTTTGTCTTTCGCGTCGCTGAGGCCCCGGTTTCATCCGGCGTTTGGTACCTGTGGACAGCGCGCCCGTGGGCGAGTTTTCGCATAACGTCCTGCAAGACCCTTGCAGCGATGGCGCTGTATCTGACCAATGCCCCTGTAAGTCAACACCAAAAAGAAGGCTAAAGCCCCATGCGCCTATCCCTGATTACCCTTCTCCTTATCGCGGCCTGCGCGCAAGGGGACGATCACCTTGGCAATCCGCTTATGTTAACGGCAACGGGGACAAAGCCTGTCATCGGCAATGCCGCCTATGAAAAGCGCCGGGGTGCGGTCGAATTGATCGTCAAATCAAATTATGAAACGATCAAGGCCGATATTCGGGCTGGCGGCGGACCTATGCTCACCAAGGCGATGGACGCGGCCCGCATTCCAGACAGTGACCGCCCTGCCCGGATCATCCAGTTGCAATCCAACATGGGCCTTTATCAGGTCACACCGGGCGCGCTGGTCACCGCATTAATGGTCTACGGTGGCTAGAAACCAGCAATCAGACTATCGCGCTTGGCGACAAGATCCCAGAACGCTTTGGACTTCGAGATATCATCCGCAGCATCTGCGGGTATGCCACGCGCAATCATCCGTTCATAGAGCGCCAGCGGATAGCCGATTGTGACCGGCGGCACGCTTGCCATGGCGTTGATATCGGCAGGTACCGCCGCCGCTTGGGGTGGACAACCGCGTGTCGGGTTGGCGCGCAGTGGGCGCCCTTCTGCTTGCAGCTTTGTGACGGCTGCGAAATAAATCGTGCACTCAGCCGCCAAAAGCTCTGCCTGCCGCGGATCGTCAGGCGGCAGATCAGCCTGCGGGGCAATCGATGCGGTCTGATCACATGCAGCGAGCAGACCAAGGGCGAGAACGGCGTATTTAAAAGAAGGCAATAGGTCGTGTCCTTATCGGCTGGTTATAGTGGCACCATACGCGGGCATGCGCCAAAGCCAAGGGGCGGTTCTTCAGAGTTCCTGACTGACCATGAACCGCGAAGACGCCAGCCCAAGCCCGCGCGAAATATCATCAAACATGCCGTCAAAGGCCGAGAACAGCGCACCGCTCATATCCTGCCCTGCTTCGGTCCTTGAGAATGCGATATAAGCCTCAAGCTCTGCGTCAGAGAGCGGCTGATAGGCCATCAGCAAGAATGAATAGACCCACTCGGTCGTATCACTGCGCACATCGGGTTCCTGCGACCAGACGTTTTGCAACGCGGTTTCCGTGGTGACATCGGCAGGCATCGCACCGCCATCTATCAAGCCTGTGTAGAATGCATAACTGGAGTTGAGCGAACCCACGACATTGGCCTCGATCAGGTCGTTCACCTCGACGAATTCCTGCACCAGCACATACCGCGGCGTTTATCCATCATCGCAATCGCGGCATTCTCCTTGCTGGCCTCTTCGACAGCTTCATCCAGCATCGCACGGCGCGCGCTTACTTCGAGCTTGATGATCTTCTCTCCCGGCGAGGAGGTGAAGAAATCCAGCATCGCGTCGATATCGTCGCCTGCGACGGCTTCACCAAAGGCACCGCGCACTTCTTCGTACATCATCTCGGTATCGTAGATCGTCGATACAGCCATGTCCCATTGGTCTGTCGGACCGCCGGGGATCATATCCTCGGCCAGCGTCTGGCCATAGGACAGCCCCTCCTTGCGCATGATTTCAATTATCTCAGGCATGCCAAGAGCCTCGAGCAATTGATCCACCTTCGTCTCATCGGTCGGCTGTCCCCAAAGGGACGTCATCGACAGCGAAAGGGCAATAGCAAGCGGGGTCGCAAAGCGGTTCATAACAAGCCTCGTCAATCATATTCAAAACACAGATAGCCACCCTACCCCCACTTTGCCAAGTGCGCGCACGCAATTGTCAGGAGCGCCCGAATTGGCCTTGCGCAGACCTGCCGCGCACAGTAACACGCGAACTGACCCCCGCGGAGAGGTGCCGGAGTGGTCGAACGGGGCGGTCTCGAAAACCGTTGTGGGTGCAAGCCCACCCAGGGTTCGAATCCCTGTCTCTCCGCCAATATACAGTTGCTCTTTATTGCAGATATTGAATCCAGCTCACTGACCACCGTCATTGACCAATCAATCTTAGCGAGACCGTGACTTAATCGAAACAGCCATGCATTGCTGATGTGTGGGACCAGGCCAAGTGCGCAGCGCGGGCAGAAATTTTCAGCCCGGGCAACCGTTCGCTGCAACCCAAAACTGCCTTGGCGCTATGCTGCAACAGGGATTTGAACGTGTGTTTCCGCAACAAGTGCAGAGTGCAGGGCTTCGATTGCAGAATGAAGCGCGTCTCGCTCCATAATGAACTGAACATCCACATTGCGTGGCCCTTGGCTCGCCCCGATGGCTTCCAACCCGGCTTGCGCAATCGCCTGAAGACCACGCGTCAGAACCGACAGCCCCAAAAGATCACGCCCGATCACCGATGCCATGCCGATGGCGCGCAAGGAGATTTCAGCCGATGGATAAAGTTTGGCAAGATCTTTCTCGACACGTCGCAGAACCTTCATAGAGCTATCAACATAGTGCGTGATCGTATTGGCGTTCGAAACTTTCGAAACGATACGCACGTTATGCCTGCTCAGGATTTCGAGGATCGCCGAGTCATACCCTTTCACCCCCACCATGTCCTGTTCGAAAAGCTCAAGCGCAAAGAGCTCCAGACCGGTCACGATTTCGACTGCCGGCGTGTCGGTCGGCTGGTCATCGATCAGTGTTCCGGGATCGTCCGGTTCAAAGGCGTTGGTCACGCGCAACGGCACTTGTGCCTGCCGCAACGTCTTTGCTGCCTTCGGATGGATCGCCTCCATCCCCATGTTGGACAACTGATCTGCCACGTCATAGTTCGTCCGTCCGAGTTTACGGACTGCGTGCGCGCCCACCAGATTGGGGTCGGCTGACGATAGCTGGAATTCCTTGTGGATGATTGCCTCGCGCGCTCCGGTCAATGCCGCCAGCCTTGAAAAGGTCACTTCGGAATAGCCGCGGTCATATTCTCTCATCAACCCTTCGGCACATTGTGCATAACCGGTGACAATCGGCAATTCAGTCGTCAGGTCGACGTTCTTCATCGCACTCGTGATACGCTGATCAAGGCTCACCACATCCTCGTCGCGCCAGCCCGACAAGTCGAGAAACCGGGCGTTAATGCCCGCACGCTGCAACATAAGTGTGGTCACAAAGGCGGAATGCGCCTCGCCTAGCCCCGATAGCATCTCGCGTGTTTGTGCAAGGTTTTCGGACAATCGGAAATGGCCGTAAGAGCACAATCTGCGCAGGTCCGTCAGGCAGTTACGTGCGTTCTCCAGCCTGTCTTGCACGAAGGCATCGGCGCGTTCGATATCTGCGGGCGTATCAAGCACCTTGGAATGAACGTCCATCATCGCCTCGGCCACGCGGTCAAGCCGCGCGTACCAACCATGGTCATTATCTTTGTTTGCAAAGGCCGCGAAGGCACCCGGCTCACCCGTTTTCTTATGCTCTAAAAGCAGATTTGTGATACCACCGAACGCGGAGACCACGAAGACACGCTGATAGACATCGTCAGGGTCACGATCCCCGATGAACAGTGTATCGCGCAGCTTGTCGATACGGTCCATCGACGTGCCGCCGATTTTTTCGACTGTATGGCTCATCTCAAGCCTCCTCGGACAGTGCATAAGAGCCATCTTCGCGGTGCACTTCGGTGCCTGTCACCGGCGGGTTAAAGACACACGCCATCACCAGTTCTTCTTCGGCTCGCAGCACATGCCGGTCATGTTCGTTCAGCGCATACATCACACCGGGATGGATCTCGTGCGTCTCACCCGTGGCCAGATCGGTAATCGAGCCTTTGCCTTGCATGCAGTAAACGCTCTCGAAATGGTTCTTATACTCGAACGTGTGCTCAGAATCCGGCTCTAGGAAGGTAATGTGGAACGAGAAACCCATACCATCATCTGCCAGCAACATCCGAACCGATGACCATTGCGCATCCGATACAACGCGGTCGCGTTCATTCTTGATGATTTCGTTGAAGTCGCGAACAATCATAGTTGTTACTCCGCTGCCAGTGTTTTTTGTTGGGTTAGTACGTCGCGCGTTGCATCAAGCAGGATGTTGAATCCCGCGTGCAGCGTTTTTTCCGGTGTGGTCAATGGTGCCAGAACCTTGACCACTTCATCATGGGCACCCGATGTCTCGATAATCAGCCCTTTCTCGAAGCAACGTGCGCAAATATCACTTGCCAGCTCGCCCGAGCCAACATCGACGCCTTGCATCATGCCGCGCCCTTTCAGCTTGGCGCCCGGAATAAGCGAGGCGATGTTGTTCAACGCTTCGGTCAGTAGCTCTGATTTGCGTGCGATGACCTTTTCAAAGCTGCGATCAGCCCAGAATTTCTCAAGCGCGACGCGCGCGGTCACGAAAGCATGGTTATTGCCACGGAACGTGCCGTTGTGCTCTGCGGGCTTCCAGATATCATGCTCTGGCTTTACCAGAAGCGCGGCAAAGGGCAGCCCCATGCCCGAAAAACTCTTGGCCATCGGGATCAGGTCCGGCTCGATCCCCATTTTTTCGAACGAAAAGAATGTTCCAGTGCGACCGCAGCCGGCCTGAATATCATCGACAATCAATAGCGCGCCATGCTTTTTGGCCAAGCGTGCAATGCCCTGCAACCATTGCGTGCTGGCGGCGTTCAGCCCACCTTCACCCTGTACAGGTTCAACGATAAACGCCGCAGGTGCGTCGATCCCGCTTGAGGGGTTCTCAAGCATCATCTCGATCTGGGACAGCGTATCTACATCGTCGCCAAAGGCGCCTTCGTAAGGCATACGCGATACGCCGCAAAGCGGCCCACCGCCCGCGCCGGCGCGTTTGCCCGAGTTGCCTGTGCAGGACAATGCGCCCATGGTCATGCCGTGAAACCCGTTGGTAAAGGCCAGAATATTGCGCCGACCCGTCACTTTGCGGGCAAGCTTCATGGCTGCCTCGACAGCGTTGGTGCCGGTCGGGCCGGTCATCATCACCTTGTAGTCCATGCCACGCGGGGTGAGGATGATGTCCTCGAACGCCTCGAGAAACAGCGACTTGGCATCAGTATGCATGTCAAGGCCGTGCGAGACGCCGTCGGCAGTGATGTGATCGATCAGCGCCTGTTTCATATCCGGGTCATTGTGACCGTAGTTCAGCGAAGAACAGCCCCCGAGAAAATCGATATAGGTGCGGCCCATATCATCGGTGAGTTCCGAGCCGCGCGCCTTGACGAAGACGGTGTCGAAACTGCGCGAATAGGACCGCGCTTCACTCTCGCGTCGTGTATAGATGTCTTTCGATGTCATATCTTTAGGCATAAGTTTTCCTTTCGCATCAGATGCGTTGAAAATATTAGTCTGCTGGAAGAGGTCAGGCCGCGCGGCTAAGCGCGTCTACCTTTGGAAGCGATATCGTCACCATGTGCTCGGTCGCGTGCTGACCTTCGAAGTGTGCGTCGCGTTCAAAATGCGGCTCATCGTCAAGAGAGCCCCCGATGTGCCGGGCAAAGCTCTTGAACAGTGCCCATGACGCGTCGTTGTCACGCGTGATTGTCGTTTTGAGTGCCGTTGCATCGGCACAGGCTTCACGCTCGATGAGCTCGATCAACATGCGTTTGCCAAGGCCAAGCCCGCGGGCCGCCGGATCGACAGCCACTTGCCACACAAAAATCTCGTTTGTGTCGGGGATCATGTGGCCGGACACCCAGCCCGCGATCTGTCCGTCCACCTCTGCAACTACGCAGGTCTCGCTGAAATGGTCGGCTTGAATCAGGTTCGCATACATCGAATTTTCATCGAGCGGTTTGCAACTCTTCACAAGCGACCAAATCTCGGGTCCATCGGTTGCCTCGGGCTTTCGAAGGCAAACCGTTCGGCGGCGGGTATCGTTGTTATCATTCAGCATGGGTTCTCGTTGAGCTGTTTCAGGATCGGCTCATACATACTGCATGAAGGATTTAATTCAACAGCCTAACTACAATAATATCCAAAATAGCCGGTTTTTGCTTATTTTAGGTATTACGGGCCAGAAATATCAAGTTTAAAAGCTTTATATCCTTCGTGTTTCGAAGCTGTTCCCGAGGAGATACTTTACATATTGAAGCACTGTACAAATTCATGCGATCCTATGACATGTCGATCCAGTCCTCAGAACGCATTGATGAATGCCTCATCGCGTTGCGCCGCATTCTGCGGGCAACATCACTTTTCGACCGCGAACTCGCGCATTCCACCGGTGTGACACCGGCGCAACTTCGCGTGCTGCAAATTTTGAACCACAAACAAGCCGGAAGCGCGACGCCGAAAGCACTGGCAAGCCAGATGGGGATTGCACAGGCCACAATCACGACAATTATTGATAAACTGGAGATTTTGAAGCTGATCGTGCGCCAGCGGTCAGAAACGGACCGGCGTCAAACGAATGTGGTCATTACCGAACATGGTCGGCAGCAAGTCCGCGACGCGCCCGATGCTTTGCAGCAGCGCTTTGTGCGGGCCTTCGACCAGATGCAGGACTGGGAACAGGCACAACTTGTCGCGTCGCTCGAGCGGGTTGCAACCATGTTGGACGCTCATGAAATCGACGCCTCTCCGGTGCTCACTGCGGACGAATTCCAAAAACCATAACGCCGGGTCTGGTACGACAAGCCGACCGTTCCTCAATTCTGATATCGTCTCACCTTGTGATACCATGAACTGTCAAGGACGGGGCCACCGTTTGGGGGCGGGCGGATCAGAGGAACAATCCTGCAAAAACCGAATCTGGCTGCTATCCGGCGGAATGCGCGTCGTCAGACAATGTTATGATCTTGGCAACCTGTGCCTTGTGTGCATTTGACCGGACCGCCCTGCCCGCGCAACTTATGCTGCGTTCAGCGTGGATATGCATAATCAGCGATATGGCACCAGATTTCCTGATTGATATGCGCAAGATCGGCGATCGACTGCCGCATTTTTTCAATTTGCGCGGCATCCAGATCGATGGTTTGTCCCATACGGATCATGTCCTTGCGGTCGGCGATCCGCATCAGGATGGATTTCGGTGGCCCGCCTTCGGGATCAAATGCATAAATGCAGTGGTTAAAGCGATTGCGCGCACCGGATAGTTTCATCAGCCGGCGTGTCAGGCCCAGCACGCTGTCACGCTCTACAGGATCCCGATCCGGCATCTTGGCAAGCCGCTCTACCAGATCCACGCGTGCACGCGTGGTGTTCAAGGTCAGGAAAATGACGACAGCAGTGTCTTTGGTTGTGCCAGACAAACCCGCTATCAGGTGCAGCAGCAAGCTTTCTGTATTCGTCCACGTATAGTTCAGCCGCCCGACAAGCAGTAGGATTTCATCAAATTCAGCGGTGTACGGGACCCGACCGCGCAGTTGATTGGCATTCATGGCCCGATCCCGAGTTGCCGCGACAGATACCACGTGGCCGCTTCGGTTCGGTTTCGCGCGCCGATCTTGTTGGTCGCGTTGTGGAGGTGAAGTTTCACGGTGTGTTCGGACAACGACATCTTGTGAGCGATCATCTTGTTGCTTCCCCCCTGCGACACAAGGGCCAGCACCTCTTTTTCGCGTCGGGTAAGCCCGTGGTTCCCTGAAGCAGGCGGCACAACCGCCATTTTTTTGTAGCCGTTCTGCGCATCCGGCCTGATCTTTGCGGCGGTACTTTGGGGGGCGATCAGATCGGTGGCTGCAACCAGCTGACCCGAAAGGGCAAGCCGCAACATCGATGACCAGGGTCCAATCGGTAAATTCATTTGCAATAGCAGAATGCCTGCCAACACGGGCTTGTCGACGCGCTCTGCCAAGAGCTGCCCCGCGACAGTCTGATCATGATAAGCCAGAATCCAGTCCGCATGAGGCAAGACCAACTTATAACCGGCCAGGTCGCGAAAAACCTCGGGGGCGAACCGGTCATCAAAGAATACCTTCCTGACGACAACCTGTTCATCGCGGGCCAGCCCGTACAGATCGTTCGGGCCGTCCAGTCGCACCGCATGCACGCCGCCGGCCTCTTGCTCGGCAACCCGCAGGATACAGTTTGGAAAAACCAGGCCGCTTCCAAGGAATGCAAAGATATTTTTGAAACGGTTCTGACCAAAATTTACGGCAGCGGTGTCGAAGGAATCTGACTTACGTTTCTGCATATCAATTCCCAAATTTTCTGGTGCCATGTCTTCGTGCACCAATGCGAACATACCCCGAAGGATACCTTGTCAGTTCTGTGAATCGGATTTTACAGGCTCTCGAAGGTGACCGATTGATTAAGATCAAACCATCGCCAAGGGAGCCTTTTCAGGTGGGCAGTTGGGCGAGCAGTGTAAGACAATGCGCCACCCACGAGGCTATAGCGCGTTTGGTTAGCCTCTGGATGCATGGTTGGTCGGACCTTGCACGAAATTAAAAATTATTACTTTATCTCAAGGCCTTAACCATATCATAATCGTTCGTCTAACTATCGAATTTGCGCCGAAAGTGAGAGTTTGCATTCATGGCCTGCAATGACGCAGCCATTGCCGAAACTGATTTTCACCGGTCGGCGGAGCCTCGCTCTTAGCTCAAATCCCCGGCCCGCAGCGGTCACGCCCCTGCATGCAATCAAAGGAGGACCATGGACGCAATCTATAAAGTGCCGAACTGTTCCGATGGTACGATTGTACGGGAATGAGTTTCGGTGATTTCACGTAACCCCAAACCCTAAAGCACCTGCCAGTTGTCACTTTTTACATGAGTAGTGACCAGCCGGGTGTGTTGGAGGACCAACAAATGTCACAAAGAAAAGCACCCCTTAACAGCAACCACACCCATATCGGAGAGGTCGACGTCAAGCATGTTGATGCAGATTTCGACACCGATGTGTTTGTAAAGGAAGCTGACATCGACATTGATGCACAAGCCCAGCAGCAATCGGTCGATGTCGAAAACGAAGCCGAACTTGAGAATGAGCAAGAACAGGATCAAGATCAAAAGCAGAAACAGGATCAAGATCAAGATCAGGACCAAGATCAAGGTCAGCTTCAAGGCCAGTTGCAGGGCCAGACCGTCGATAACGAAAACGGCAACAACGACAACTCAAACGCCGTAAACAACAACGTCCACGTCGACTTCGGTGAAGGCGAATGGATACCGCGCGATGATGACTTCATCGATATCGACATGACCGATCAGTCATCGGTCGGCAATGTGTTCGGTGTTAAAGGCGATATGAATTATGATCCCGGTAACGAGTTGAACATGGGTGATATGCTGAACGACCTGACCTTTGGGGATGGCAACAGCAACGCTTTTGGGATCGGGCAGTCGAACAATCTGGTCGACAACGACACGCTCGATAATC
>NZ_JAWOAN010000132.1:0-6213 GCF_046498525.1 Yoonia sp. | reverse complement strand
CGGCAGCGGCCGGTGAGCAGTCACGGACGTTCGAATCTGCCGTCTTGAAGACACTGGGTGCGCCGCGCCGCAGGATCATCACCAGCTTTGCATTGCGCGCGGCGATCCTCGGGCTTGCGGCAGGTGTTGTGGCGTTGGGTGCCGGTATTCTGGGGGGATGGGCAGTTTCGACCTTCATCATGGAAACTGGCTACACAATCATTTGGTCCAACGCCCTGCTGATCATAGGCGGCGGCGTGCTCGCCTCGCTTCTGGCCGGGCTGGCCTTTGCGTGGCGTCCTTTGTCGGCAAAGCCGGCGCAAGTATTGCGGGCACGCGAATAAGCGATCCTGCGTTCTTTGGTTATGGCAGCCTCGTTAATCCGGCAGCGTGTCGGGCGAAGGCTGAACAGGTGTGCTAATTGTCGGGCCGGTTTTAGAACAAGATGAACCCCGTGGGGCTCAGTCGAGCGTCGGGCGCGTTTGCAAAAGCGGCATCACATCTGCCATCTCGGGACCGCGCTCGCGCCCGGTAATGGCCTTGCGCAACGGCATGAAAAGGCCCTTGCCCTTGCGCCCCGTCGCCTCTTTCACGGCAGTTGTCCATTCGCCCCACGTGTCGGATGTGTAAGGCAAGGTTGGCAACATCGCAAAGGCTTCTGCCACGAATTCGCGATCCTCGTCAGCAACAAGCGGCGTTGCACCATCACGGAAAAGCGCCCACCAGTCAGCCACCTCGTCAAGGGTATTGATGTTGTCACGGACCACGTTCCAGAACGGCTCTCTGAATTCTTCGGGCACGCCAGCCGATGTCAAGACATCGGCCACGTCCCCAGAACCAAGTGTTGCAAGATAGCGGGCGGTCAGCGGGATCAGGTCTTGGGCATCGAATTTCGTTGGTGCCGAGCCAAATTTCGAAAGATCGAAGGCTGCAACGACCTCATCAATATTGCTGCGCAATTCAACGGGTTCGGAAGATCCCAGTCGCGCCATCAGCGAAAGGATCGCCTGCGGTGCAATGCCTTGTTTGCGCAGATCACGCAGCGCAAGCGTGCCAAGGCGTTTCGACAGCGCCTCACCCTGCGGACCTGTCAGCAGGGAGTGGTGCGCAAAGCGCGGCACTGCGCCGCCCAGTGCTTCGATCATCTGGATCTGGGTTGCGGTATTGGTCACGTGATCCGAACCACGCACCACATCCGTGATGCCCATTTCGGTGTCGTCCACGACCGACGCCAAAGTATAGAGGATCTGGCCATCGTTCTTGATCAGTACCGGATCACTCACCGAAGCTGCATCAATCGAGATGTCTCCGATGATCCCATCAGTCCATTCAATCCGCTTGTGATCGAGCTTGAAACGCCAGTGCGAGCCACGCTCCGCCCGCAGTGCGTTTTTTTCAGCTTCTGAAAGCTGCAACGCCGCGCGGTCATAGACCGGTGGCTTGCTCATGTTCAGTTGTTTTTTGCGCTTGAGGTCAAGCTCGGTCGGTGTTTCGAAACATTCGTAAAGCCGGCCTATATCGATCAGCTTTTGCTTGGCCGCAAGATAGTTTTCCATGCGCGCCGACTGATGTTCGACCCGGTCCCATGTAAAGCCCAGCCATGTCAGGTCTTCTTTGACGCCTGCAATATATTCGTCCTTGGAGCGTTCGGCATCCGTGTCATCGATCCGAAGAATGAAGGTACCGCCCTGCTGCCGCGCGATGGCATAATTGAAAAGCGCTGCACGCAGGTTGCCTATATGCAGCCAGCCGGTGGGCGATGGGGCGAATCTGGTGGTGGTCATGGGCGCGTCTCCTGTTGGGGCGCTTTGACCATGAGACGGGCAGGTTGTCCAGTTTCGTGGGGGTAGCCGTCGCCGTAAGCCATACACAGCACATTAGCCGGCGCTTGATACGTTACCGCAAAATGGCTTGGGCCTGCATGTTCGACCGACCGTGCGCGTGTCCTCAAATGAGGTTCATCCGTTATCGCGCCAGCGGTTCACGATCGGATAGCGCCGGTCCAGCCAGAAAGCACGATCCGACAGGCGCGGCCCGGGGGCTGATTGAAAACGCTTGTATTCACTGATGTAGATCAGGTTTTCGACCCGTTTGACCGTGTCGCGGTCGTGTCCGGCGGCTACACAGTCCGCGACAGAGGCCTCTTGATCGACCAACATATAGAGGATGCCATCAAGAACATCATAGGGCGGCAGGCTGTCTTCGTCTTTTTGATCGGGGCGCAGTTCGGCCGAAGGCGGTTTGTCGATGATCGCAACAGGGATCACCTCGCCTGCCGGGCCACGCATCCAGTCGCGGTGGTTGGCATTGCGCCAGCGCGCGGCCTCGAACACGCGTGTCTTGTACATGTCCTTGATCGGATTGTAGCCGCCCGCCATGTCACCATAGATCGTGGCATAGCCGACAGCGACTTCGGATTTGTTACCGGTCGTCAGCAGCATTTCGCCAAATTTATTCGATTGCGCCATCAGCAGCAGTCCGCGAATGCGGGATTGGATGTTCTCCTCTGTCAGGCCTTCTTCAAGCCCTTCAAAGAGAGGTGCGAGGGCATCCGTGATTGCCGCACGCGGACCCGCGATGCTGATCGTATCGTATTTGCAGCCCAGCGCATCGGCGGCGGCGGCGGCATCGTCGAGCGAGGATTGCGATGTATATTCGGACGGCAGCATCACGCAGCGCACATTTTCCGCGCCCAGTGCGTCCGTCGCGATGGCAGCAACAATTGCGCTGTCGATCCCGCCGGACAGGCCCAGCAGAACTTTTTGGAAACCCGTCTTGCGCATATAATCCCGCAGGGCTTCGACCATCACGCGGTAGTCTTGCTCCAACATGTCAGGCAGCATGGCTTTATGTCCATCCAGCGCCACCCAGCCGTCGTCGGTCAGTTCAAAGTCGACATGCGCCAGCATGGTTTCCATAAGCGGCATCTGGACCGCCAGCTTGCCCCCACGGTTCACGACAAACGATCCTCCGTCAAACATCTGGTCGTCCTGACCGCCGACTAGATTGATATAGACGAGAGGCACATTATTCTCGACCACGCGGCTGACCATATTGTTCATACGGATCGCAAACTTGCCCCTGAAATAGGGTGAACCGTTGGGCACCACCAAAATCTCGGCACCGCTTTCGACCATGGCCTCGCAAACGTCGGGGTACCACGCGTCCTCGCAGATCGGGTTGCCGATACGGACGCCGTTCTCGTGGGCGACAGGGCCTGCGATATCAGCGCTTTTGAACAGGCGTACTTCATCGAAAACATTGAAATTCGGCAGAAAGTGCTTGCGTGCACGCGACACAATCTTGCCACCGCGCAACGTGAAATACGCATTAAAGAGCCGCTCATCCTCGAACAATGGCCCACCGATCGACAAGGCCGGACCGTCAGCGCAATCCTTGGCCAGCATCATAAGTTGCGCCGTCGCATCGGCGACAAAGGCAGGTTTCGCGACAAGATCCTGTGTCTGGTAACCTGTCAGGAACATCTCTGGCAACGCGACCAGATCAGCCCCTGCCGCCTTGCCTTCGGCCCAAGCCGCGCGCGCTAGATCAGCGTTGCCTGCGATATCCCCTACCGTGGGATTTAACTGTGCCATTGTCAGGCGAAAAAGTTTTGTCATAGTTTTGTCCCAATGCCTTGGCATGCATGTAGCAGAAAGAGGCGCGGGGGA
Source organism: Yoonia sp. (assembly GCF_046498525.1). Taxonomy (GTDB): domain Bacteria; phylum Pseudomonadota; class Alphaproteobacteria; order Rhodobacterales; family Rhodobacteraceae; genus Yoonia. The sequence continues at coordinate 2,563 of NZ_JAWOAN010000132.1, read as the reverse complement.
AAGCCGTTTGACGCCATCGGCCCTTAGCCGTTGTCAGCTGGAACTCCCTCTCGTAAGCTGCGCGAACCTGAAGCGATCGGAGAAACTGATGACGTTGTTTGGATTACCTAAAGCTGTGGCAGCCGCCATAATCTTGGCGAGCGTGGCATCGCATGCTGCAGCCCAAGAAGTTCAAACAAAGCAATATGATGACGGTGGCATTTACGAAGGCACCTTCGTAGATGGCAAGCAGGATGGAACAGGGACTTACCGCCTACCCAACGGCTATGAATATACAGGCCAATGGGTTGCTGGTGAAATCCGCGGTGAGGGCATAGCGACCTTCCCCAACGGGTCTGTTTATGAAGGATCGTTTGTTGCTGGAAAGCCTGAAGGTCAGGGCCGAATCACATTTGCAGATGGCGGTACGTTTGAAGGTGAGTGGGTCGATGGCAACATAACGGGGCAAGGAATTGCCGAGTATGCGAACGGCGTCGTCTACGAAGGTGAGTTCCGCAATGCGATGCACCACGGCATGGGCACAATGACGAGCCCCGGTGGATACATCTACGAAGGTGCCTGGTTGAATGGCGAAAAGGAAGGTGATGGCAAAATCACTTATCCAGATGGCGCTATTTACGAAGGTACGTTGAAAGCGGGTGAACGTGACGGGACCGGCACGCTCACCATGGCTGATGGTTTGGTTTACAGTGGTGGTTGGGTCGACGGGCAAATTCAGGGCGTCGGGACGCTCTCGCAGCCCAATGGCGATGTCTACGAAGGCGCATTGGTCAATGGCCGCCGCGAGGGTGAGGGCTTTGTGACATATGCCAATGGCGATACCTACGAAGGGACCTTCCTTGATGATCGCCGTCACGGTACCGGGACGTTCAAGGGCACCGATGGCTATGTGTATGTCGGCGAATGGGCCGAGGGAAAGATCGAAGGCGAAGGCGAAGTCACTTATCCTGACGGATCGGTCTACGTCGGTACGTTCGCGAACGATCTGGCGGATGGCACAGGCAAAATCACCTATCCTGACGACTCCACTTATGAAGGCGCATGGGAAGCTGGTGTGATCAACGGCGTTGGTCTGGCCACTTATGTGAACGGTCTGGTCTATGAAGGCGAATTTCTGAAGGCCAGAAATCATGGCCAGGGCAAGATGACTTACGCTGACGGCTACGCCTATGAAGGGCAGTGGTCCGAGGGGCAGCGCAACGGCTTGGGCCGCGCCGTCTATGCGGACGGCACTGTCTATGTCGGCCAATTCCTGAACGGTCAGCGCAGCGGCGACGGCGAGATCACTCTTCCGGATGGCTTCACCTACGTCGGCCAGTGGCAAGACGGTGAAATCAGCGGCGAAGGGGTTGCGACATATGCCAATGGCGACGTCTATGAAGGCAACTTTGTGCGGGGTCGTCGCGAAGGCGAAGGTACGATGCGCTATGCTACAGGTCAGGAAAGCGTCGGCGTCTGGTCAGACGGTGCGTTGGTGTCCGAGACAACTGGCAGCGATTAGGCACGACCAAGTTTTATTAAAAAGAGCCGGTGACCCCACCGGCTCTTTTTCATTACCCATTCAGACCGCTTCGCCTTGGTCCATCCGCGTCAGGAAGTGATCCGCTTCCTGCAAAACCGTCGCCTTGCGCGTATCATCCATGCGATCCCAGACCCGATACATGTTACCCATGCGCGGATTACCCTCAAAGCGGGACCGATGCCGTTCCAGAAAATGCCAGTAGAGCAGGTTGAACGGGCAAGCTTCCGCGCCGGTCTTGTCCTGCACCCTGTAGGCACAGGATCCGCAATAATCCGACATCTTGTGAATATAGTTGCCCGACGAAATATAAGGTTTTGACGCGATGATCCCGTCATCGGCAAACTGGCTCATGCCGATGACATTCGGGGCTTCGACCCATTCGTAGGCATCTGCATAGACGGCCAGATACCACCCATGCACCTGCGCGGGATCAATCCCCGCCAAAAGCGCAAAGTTGCCAGTCACCATCAGGCGTTGGATGTGGTGGGCGTAGGCCTCTTCTTTGGTCTGCCCCACGGATTTGGCCATGCAGTTCATCTTGGTCTCTGCACCCCAATACATAGCGGGCAGCTTGCGATGATGGCCCAGCGCATTTCGGGTCACATAATCCGGCCCCTCACGGAAATAGATGCCACGGACATATTCGCGCCAACCGATGATCTGACGGATAAATCCTTCGACCGCGTTCAAAGGCGCATCGCCTGCGCGGTAGGCTTCTTCGGCCTTCTGGCAGACCTCCAGCGGATCAAGCAGCCCCGCATTAAGATAGAGCCCGATGATCGCGTGATAGAGGAAACGGTTGTCGTTGAGCATGGCATCCTGAAAGTCGCCGAACTTTGGCAGCCCCCCTTTCAGCCAATGCGCCAGATGCTGCCGCGCCTGTCCGGTATCCGTGGCAAACCAGAACGGCTCCAAATCTCCGAAATTGCCTGCAAACCGATCGCTGACAAGCGCGAGAACCTCTTGCACCGTTTCGTCGGGGCTGAATTGCATGGGACCATCAAATCCGATCTGATCAGGCGCAGGCTTTCGATTGTCGTG
>NZ_JAWOAN010000099.1:0-37101 GCF_046498525.1 Yoonia sp. | reverse complement strand
CGTGCATCGGCTTCGGCATAATGGGTCAGCCCGACCGGGGCTAAACGCATAAATGTGATATCCCCTGCCCCGGCAAGCATTGTCTGCATCCAGCGCTTTTTCGCTTTGCGTGGGTCAAGGCAGATAAAGTTGACTGGCATCGACGGCTCACTTCAAGCTGATTTACGGTCAGACCCCAAAGGATCTAACTTCCAATCAGGCTGGCGTCCATAGTTTTACTGGTGCCAAGCTACACGTATCCGGACGCACACTTCATGTTCGGACCAGCTCGCTGCTAGGAATGTGTGAGCTATGAATCGCTCCGGGTTTGTCGGAAACCTATAGAAGTGGTTTGGTTTGTCTGAACAATGTTTGGGCGTTTTCGAAGTGGTTTTCCGTCTGGATTATGCCGCCACCGCTTCGGGCATCGGATTGTTGAGGTAGGCCTGATCGGGGGTTCTGCCGTCAAGCGATAAATGAGATCGGCGGCTGTTGTAGGAGCCCGAGATACTGGGCGATCCCGGCGCAGGCTTCCGAAACGCTGGCATAGGCCCGCAGATAGACCTTCGTATTTGATGGTTCGCCACAGCCTATCGACGAAGGCGTTGTCCCGCCAGGCAACTCACACCGAAAATTCAAGAGATGGCCTGGGACGCGGAGTCGCAAGCAAAGAAGACGCGTCCTTCACTCACCTTCAAGACCGAACAGAATATCCAGCGGCATCGGGGCGAGCGCGAAAGTTTGCGTCAGTCGCAAGCATTCCGCTGGCAAACCTCACGGCTTTTGGCTCGCGAAGAGCTGCGTTTTTTAGGATGTCCCGCTCCTCCTTGAGGATACGGTTCTCGCGCCGAAGCCGGTCAGTCTCTTGGGCGAGGCTCAAATCCTCTTTCGACACCACATCAGTGTCTCGATACGCCGTGATCCACTTGTTCAGCGTCGACATGCCGACCGCGAGATCGTCCGCCACCTGCTTGCGCGTTAGCCCGCTGGTCAGCGCAATCCGCACCGCATCTTGCCGGAATTCGTCCGTCCGTTTCAGTCCCATAGTCAGTCTCCTTTGTTGCAGTAAATGCTATCAAAGGAGCGGCATCAAACCGCGACAGGTCCAAGTGTGGTACGGTCGCAGTGGTTCCGTGCCTTCGTGACACTGACGGAAAAATACGACGCCTTGGCTTTGCCGTCAGCCCAAGTGTGGCCGTTTCCGAATAACTGGACTTTTCCCAAAACCATCAACGGCATGAAGATGGATACCTATCATCGCCGGATGGAAGTTGTGGTGCCTGTTAGCCTGATCGGTGTGCCAAGTTTGGCCATTCCTGCTGGATTTAGCGATAAACGTTTGCCGATGGGCTTTCAGCTGTTTGGACGCCGTGGTGATGATCGCAAGCTGTTATCGCTTGGGCAGGCTTATCATCTGCACAACTACCCGCCCTTTAAGGGTTTGAGACGATCTTTATAATAGCGTGCGATGCGTCATGCCCAACGCGCAAGCCTTTTTGTAAAGACATCACGTGACATCAATACCCGACGGCTTGTCCGTCCTTGCGCGGGTCCGATCCAGCGGCATAGCCACCGTCATCCAATCGTTCGATCAGCTGCGCACCACCAAAACCAAAGGCGCTGTCTGGCGTCTCGACCGAGATATGGTGACCAAGATCGGATAGTTTGTCACGGACCGGTTGTGGCAACGCTTCTTCACAGGCGACTTGCTGTCGGTCAACAAAACGCCAGCGTGGCGCATCAACGGCTGTCTGCACATCCTGATCCCAAAGTTGGGTTCGTAGTACCATCTGCACATGGCCCTGCGCCTGCATCGGGCCACCCATAACACCAAAGCTCATCTTTGGCTGTCCGTTCTTCATCAAAAAACCCGGGATGATTGTGTGGAACGGTTTTTTACCGGGGCCGACTTCATTGGGGTGCCCAGGTTTCAGCGTGAAACCCGCACCCCGATTCTGAAGACTGATTCCCGTACCGGGTACCACGACGCCAGACCCAAACCCCGAGTAGTTGGACTGGATGAACGATACCATCATACCCGAGGAGTCCGCCGCTGTCAGATACACGGTACCACCATCGCGGGGCGCGCCCGGGCCATGCTCTTGTGCTTTGTCCAACGATATGTGGGCCGCACGCGACCTCAGATATGCGGGATTCAACAAATCCTCTTGCGTTGTGGGGGCCATGTATTTGCGATCGGCGACATAGGTGTGCAGGTCGGCAAAGGCGAGCTTGATCGCCTCGATCTGCAGATGCAGGGCTACTGGGTCATCCGCACCCATATCCCTGATGGCTGTGTGTTCCAGCATCCCAAGCGCCATCAGTGCCGCGATGCCCTGACCGTTTGGCGGTATCTCGTGCAGGGTGTTCTCATCAAAGCCGGTTGAAATTGTGCCGCACCATTCTGGCTGATGCGCCGCAAGGTCCGCTTCGCTTAATGCGGCGCCATGGGCGCGGGCATGGGCAGCGATCTTTTCAGCAAGCGGTCCTTCATAGAACGCCTTACCTGCAGTTTCAGCGATCATGGACAGGCTGCGGGCCATATCGGGACAGTGGAACCGCTCGCCCGCACGAGGCGCGCGGCCACCGGGCATAAAGGTTTCTGCAAAACCGGGCTGCTCTGACAGCAACTCGGCCCCGCGTTCCCACAGCGCACCAATGACGGGACTGACGATAAAGCCGTTTTCAGCGTAACCGATCGCAGGGGCCAGCAAGGTCGATAAATCCAGCGTGCCAAAGCGGTCCGCCAAAGTAACCCACGTGCTGATCGCACCGGGCACGGTAACGCTTTCCCAGCCGCGAAACGGGATCGTTTTCTGGCCCGCAAAGCGATCAGGCGTCCAGTCGGCGGGTGCCGCGCCTGATCCGTCCAAACCATGCAATTCCTGACCGTCCCACAGGATACAAAAACCATCAGACCCCAAACCATTTCCGGTGGGTTCCACAACCGTCAGAGTGGCGGCGGCAGCGACCGCGGCATCTACTGCGTTTCCGCCTTTTGCCAACATCGCAAGGCCGGCCTGTGCCGCGAGTGGATGTGATGTAGATACCAGATTGTCTGCCAGCACAGGCGAACGACGTGAAGCATAAAGGGGATCATGACGCATGTGCATTAGACAGCATCCTTTGTTTGGTTAATTTTTTGACGCGATTTGATGATCCTGCGGATCGCCCAACCGACGGACAATGCAGCAGCAACCAGAAAGATCAGGCTGACAGGGCGGGTGAAGAACAGGGTCCAGTCACTGTCTGTCATTAAGGCACGGCGCAGGTTTGTCTCTGCAATCGGGCCCAAAATGACACCCAGCACCAATGGTGCCAGTGGATAATCAAGCGCCTTGAGCGCGTAACCGAACAACCCAATAAAGCCTAGAAGATAGAGATCCGTCACACGGTTGTTCAGGGCAAACGACCCAACGACACAGCAGACCAGCACGATCGGGACAACAACCCATTTCGGCACTTCGGCCACCCGCAGGAAGCCGCGCATCGACACGATGCAGATGAATAGCATCATCAAACTGGACACCGCCATCGCGATGAACATCCCATAGACCAGATCGGCATTATCCATAATCAGACGCGGCCCAATGGAAATGCCATGCACCATCAGCGAAGCCATCAGGATCGCATCAACCGCAGAACCGGGGATGCCCAGTGCAATCAACGGGATCAGGCCTCCACCTGCTGTCGCAGAATTCCCCGCCTCGGATGCAACAACACCTTCGGGTGTACCGGTCCCAAATTCTTCAGGTGTTTTCGATGCCCGTTTGGCCTGATCATAGGCCACCAGGTTTGCAATCGACCCGCCAGCACCTGGCAAGGCACCGATTGCCACGCCGATCAGCGATGACCGGACCAGATTAACCGGACGCATCAGGACTTCGCGCATGACGGCCCATGTCTTGAATTCAATCTCGCCGTGTATCAGCTTTTCACCGGCCTTGATCGCGTTGACGTCTTCAACTTCTGACGCAAGCTGCGAGATGGCAAAGATACCGATCAGGACCACAAGGAATGGCAAACCAGCAGCCAACAGCTCAAACCCCATATCAAAGCGCGGACGCCCCATCATCGGATCTGTTCCAATCGTTGAAATCACAAGCCCGATCATCGCGGCAATCAGACCGCGCTGCAGTGAGTCCCCGACAAGACTGGCCACGATGGTCAGCGCGAAGACGATCAGTGCAAAATATTCCCAAGGCCCTAGCTTCACCGCAAAAATCGCCAGTGGCGGGGCGGCAAAGATCAAGACAATGGTCGATATAATCGTGCCGAAAAACGAGGCCCATACACCCAATGACAAGGCGCGGCCCGGTTCACCTTTGCGCGCCATCGGAAAGGCATCAAATGTGGTGGCAACCGATGATGGCGTGCCAGGGATGCCCAAAAGTGCCGCCGAAATCAGACCGCCGGTATAGCCCCCGACATAGACCGACAGCATCAGTGCGATGCCCTGCAGCGGTTCCATCGCAAAGGTCAACGGCAGCGTCAGTACGATGGCCATTGTCACAGTGAAACCCGGAATGGCCGCGGCAATGATGCCTGCGAATGACCCAAAGAACATCATCAGCAGGGTCGCTGGCGACAGCACCTCTGCTGCACCGGTAAGGAAGGCGTCCATTGATTAGCGTCCCCGCGGAAGAAATACGTTGAAGACCTCGGCGAAGAGCCAGTTGAGGCCGAATGAAAAGATCAGTGCAAGCGAGATTGCGATAGCAATGGCTTTCCGTGTTTTGGGGGCAAACGTGATCTGAAGCACAAGCAGGAATCCAAATGTTGCTATCGGATAGCCGATGGCCGGCATTGTAAAAAGGTACACACCCAAGCAGCCAAAGACGACGAACACCAGCCGTCTTGCACGGGCCCATTGGCCGATCTGTGACACGAAACGACCGTAAGCCTCCGCCGGAAGCATCCGGATTGATCCGGCGATTGCACTTAGCAAAAGCAGAATAAGCACCCCGTGCACTAGCATTGGAAAGGCGCCTGCGCCTAGCACTTCAAAGCGTGATGTCGGGATGGTGCGGGCCTCGAGAAAAAGACCCGCCGATACCGCAAGCAGTGCGATATAAGAGAGGAGCCGGGCAACTTCGCCCGCCTCCCCACCTTTTATCATGTCGGCGCTACGGCTCAAGGTGCGATCACTTCCGCCAGACGATCAACCGATGCAGCCAGGTTGGTCAGATACGCAGTGTAGCCGTCTTGCCCACGAAATGCGACGTCTGCGCCGGCATTGTTCACTTGCTCGATGAATGTCGGATCGTTCGACAGGTTTTGAAGTGCTGCTTCCAATACGGCCTGCGCATCGTCTGGCGCACCTTTGGGCATCACAATGCCGCGAGTGATCGACAAGTCGAGATCTGACCCCAGTTCCATCAACGTTGGCACGTCAGGTGTCTGCGGCAAACGCTCTGTAGAGCCTGCTGCGAGGAAAACCAGATCGCCATTTTCGACGAATTGCAGCGAGGACGAGATATCGCCGATGGCCAGATCAAGGTTGCCGCCGACCAGGGCGCGGACGCGTTCGCCCGTGCCTTCGTACCCAACATAACGCCAGTCCAGATCAAAGGCTTCGGCGATCATCGCGGCGTGCAAGTGAGGCACGCCGCCCAGGGTGACACCGATTGTCAGCTCGCCTGGGTTGGCTTGTGCATATTCGACCAAACCTTCGAAAGTGTCATAAGGCTGATCTGTCGCGGCCACGAGGAACTGTGCCGAGGCGGTCATCAAGGCAATCGGTTCAAAATCGTCCCATGCAAGATCCGTGAGGCCCGTTGCAGTCGCAGCTAGCAGTCCTTCGTGGACCTGGCTGACCGTGTAGCCATCCGCAGCGCGGCGCGAAGCTTCGGTCAGGCCGACGGTGCCGCCAACGCCGGGTATGTTGATAACCGGCATTTCTTCACCCAGAAAAGGTGTGATGTTGTTTGCAACGAGCCGCATCAGCGTATCGCTACCACCACCCGGGGACCATGGCACAATAAATTCGACTGGCTTTTCAGGATAGCCTTGGGCAATGGCTGGCTGTGCGAGCGTCGCTATAGCAAGTCCGAAACCTGCGATCGTACGTGTCATATAGGTCATCAATATCTCCGGTGTTGTGCTGAGTAGCCGCGTTTCAACGATGCCCCCATCCGTAGAGTTGTAGGTTATCTTTATAAAGCGATTTAAATTTGTATTTTTATTAAGCTTTGCTTAATCTAGCGCAATGGATACACGGCAACTTCAGACTTTGATCGCCGTCGCGGACACTGGCAGCTTTGCAAGTGCGGCGCGTCTTGTGAACCTCACTGCATCAGCGGTAAGTCAACAAATTCAATCACTTGAGGCAGATGTTGGCGTTTCGTTGTTCGACCGCAACAAACGCCCACCACAGATGAACGCACATGGCGAAGAACTGGTGCGTGCGGCACGCTCTGTCATGCAGACAATCGGGGAAACCCGGACGAATATTTCCGGTAGCCGAACGGCGGGTATGCTTAAAATTGGGGCGATTCGAACAATTTCCATGCGACTTGTGCCTTTCGCGCTAGCCGATATGGCCGCGTTTTATGCTGACCTGTCGTTTAATCTGACCGTCGGGATGTCACAAACATTGACTGCAGATGTAGCCGCAGGCCGACTTGATGCCGCGCTGGTTGCCGAACATGTAGGGGTTCCGGCAGGGTTGTCGTGGACGCCTGTTCTCTCTGAACCTTTGGTTTTGGTCGCGCCAAAACACGCTACCGGCCAGACCGAGCTTTCACTGCTGAAAAACCTGCCATTTATTCGGTACGAAACTGACGTCCCTCTGGCTAAGCAAATCGAGACAGAGCTGTCACGCCTTGGTGTGTCGCCTCGTGAAATCGCCGTCACAAATACAATGCCGTCAGTCGTCGGAATGGTGCAGGCGGGGCTAGGATTTGCCATTATTCCGCAGATCGCATTTTTGGATGCCGCCCCCTCTTCGCTATATTCCATCCAGTTTCGCAATGGGGCCATCACGCGACGGATCGGATTGATACAACGGCAGGTGTCATCACGAGCTGAGGTGCTGATCGAGTTGCGGCGCGTGTTGTCGCAACGAGCCGCCAAAATCGGGTTCGGGGCCACTGAAATCGCATCTTCCGGCAGGGGCAGCAATGCTTAAGCGGCTTTGCCTGCGCGGCATACGGCACGACGACATCGATCCAAGTATTCAGCGCCAGCACAATGCTGTCTTTTCTGCCTTGTTGAAATCAAAAGCCATCATGAGGAAGATGCCAGCTACATGCGGGATCGAAAATACGCAGGGATTGCAAGTGATCGCGCGAGGCTTGCTAAACTTTTCGCTCGGCCGGGTTTTGCCACGAGGTGTTTGATCCCATGGTTTGATGGTGCGATCCTTTCGCAGGAATGGAAGGAAGCATTATGGCTTGTGTCTTCCTTGGCGCAGCCCTCGGCCGGATTACGTGCATGCGGGCAGGTTTCAGGGTGGCGTCAACGCGGGTGGGGCGGTGGTGCCACGCTGCTGCGCCGGATAAGCTCCACGGGGATGATTTCGGTCTCGCCCTCAAGCGATTTCGTTTCGATCATCTTAAGAAGCTTGAGAGCCGCGCGTTCGCCAATCAGCATGCGCGGCTGGCGAATTGTGGTCAAGGCTGGCGTGATGTGCCCAGCGACCTCGATATTGTCGAAGCCGATTACAGACACGTCTTCGGGAACCCGAAGACCCGCCCGCTGTACCGCCCCCACGAACCCGCAAGCTATTTCGTCCGAGGCGCAGAAAATCGCACGCGGACGGTCTTGGTCTGCCATCCAGCGCGCCGCCGCGAGCGCCCCGGAGTCCAAGGTGAAGTCCCCTTCATACACCCAAGATGGATCAGCCCGAAGACCCAGCGACGCCAGCGCCGCCTGATATCCGTCCTGACGGCTGACGTTCAGCACGTTGGCCCCTGGTCCCGTGATGTATCCGATGTCGCGGTGTCCGGCGTCGAACAGATGCCGGACAGCCATCATTGCGCCGCGGGCATTCTCTACCCTGACGGACGGCAGCATGTCGCCATGCCATTCGCAGGCAGCCACGACAGGCGGGCGCTTGGACAGATCCAGCACCGATTGGGACAGCGTGCCGTCGAAAAGGATCAGCCCGTCGGCGACCCCACTGCGCAGATATTGGCGCAGCCGCGCCTCGGGATCAGGCCCGGCCTGCGTGTCGGCCACCAGCAGACCGTATCCTTCGGGTGTGAGCACCGACGCGATCCCGGCGAGGATTTGGGAAAAGAACGGATTCGCGAGGTTCGGCACGAGTGCGATCACGCTGGACGTTCGTTGCCGACGAAGATTCCGTGCCGCATGATTGACTTGGTATCCTGTCTGCTCGATCGCTGCGAGCACCGCCTTGCGCGTCGCTTCCGCCACTACGTCGGGATTCGAAAGCGTCCGGCTGACCGTCGCTGTAGATACTCCGGCAATGTGCGCAATGTCTTGCAGTGTCGCCATGGGCCGTCGCACCGTTTCACGATTTCAAGAGCTTACCATGCCCGCAAAAAATTATCTTGTAAACGATTGCAGATTTCGTAATCTCGAAGCTGCAATCGATTACATTCGATTTAGCGGACGCATCCGCAAACCAGAGGGAGGAATGGTGCAATGAAAACGATGCAGGGGCCCGCCCTGTTTCTGGCGCAATTCGCCAGCGACACCGCCCCGTTTAATTCCTGGGACGCGATCACCGACTGGGCTGCGCGCTGCGGCTATGCCGGCGTTCAGGTGCCAAGTTGGGATGCGCGGTTGATCGATTTGGATCAGGCGGCGATTTCAAAAGACTACTGTGACACCTTTCGCGGGCAGGCAGCGGAAAATGGGGTCGTCGTGACCGAACTGGCCGCGCATCTGCAGGGCCAACTGGTTGCGGTGCATCCCGCCTATGATGCCTTGATGGACGGGTTCGCTGCGGCGCATGTGCGCGGTAACCCGAAGGCGCGGCAAGCCTGGGCGGTGGATCAGATCGAAAAAACCATCCGTGCCTCGCGCAATCTGGGCTTGACGGCGATGGGATCGTTCTCCGGCGCGCTGGCATGGCCGTTTCTGTACCCGTTCCCGCAGCGGCCCGCCGGATTGGTCGAAGCGGCGTTTGACGAACTGGCGCGGCGCTGGCGCCCTTTGCTCGATCTGGCAGACGAAAACGGTGTCGATATCTGCTTTGAAATACATCCGGGCGAGGATCTTCACGACGGCGTCACCTTCGAAATGTTCCTCGACCGGGTTGACCAGCACCCGCGCTGCAAAATGCTTTACGACCCGTCGCATTATGTGCTGCAATGTCTCGATTATCTTGAAAATCTGGAAATATATGCCGACCGGATCGGCATGTTTCACGTCAAGGATGCCGAATTCAACCCGACCGGGCGACAGGGCGTCTATGGCGGTTACCAGCCTTGGGTTGATCGGGCCGGACGTTTCCGCAGCCCCGGTGACGGGCAGGTCGATTTCGGTGCGGTATTTTCCAGACTTGCGGCGCAGGATTTCGACGGCTGGGCCGTCGTCGAATGGGAATGCTGTCTCAAACACCCCGAAGACGGCGCCCGCGAAGGGGCCGCCTTCGTGCGCGATCACATCATCCGAGTCACCGACACAGCGTTCGACGACTTTGCTGCGTCGGACACCGATGACGCCGCCAATCGCAGGCTTCTGGGGCTGGACGAATGAACAGATTTTCAGACCGTAGCGGACCGATCCGCTTGGGTATGGTGGGCGGCGGCACGGGCGCCTTCATTGGCGGGGTGCATCGTATCGCCGCCCGGCTCGACGGGCACTATCAGCTTGTCGCGGGCGCATTGTCGGCGACGCCGGAAAAGGCTGCAGCATCGGGGGCCGAACTGGGGCTGGACCCCGCACGCGTCTATTCCGACTTCACCGAAATGGCCGAACGCGAGGCGCAGCTTGCGGACGGGATCGAAGCGGTGTCGATCGTCACCCCCAACCACGTCCATTTCGCTGCCGCGCGCGAATTCCTGAAACGCGGCATCCATGTGATCTGCGACAAGCCGTTGACCGCAGGCATGGACGACGCGCGGAAGCTGCTGGCGGCGGCCGAAAGTTCCGAAGCACTGTTTATCCTGACCCACAATTACACGGGCTATCCGATGGTGCGGCAGGCCCGCGCCATGATAGCGGCGGGCGATTTGGGCTCCATCAGGGTCGTGCAGGTGGAATATCCGCAGGACTGGCTTGCCGAAACGCCCGCGTCCGACAACAAACAGGCCGCGTGGCGCACCGATCCTGCGCAAAGCGGCATAGGCGGGTCTGTGGGCGATATCGGAACCCATGCTTACAACCTTCTGCGCTTCGTCACCGGGTTGGAAACTGAAAGCCTTGCAGCCGATCTGCACAGCTTTGTGCCCGGGCGCACGCTGGACGACAACGCCCATGTTCTGCTGCGGTTCCAGGGCGGCGCACGCGGCATGTTGTGGTGCAGCCAGGTTGCCGTGGGGCAGGAAAACGGTGTCCGGTTGCGCGTTTATGGCGACAAGGGCGGGCTGGAATGGTTTCAGGAAAATCCCAACCGGCTTTGGGTCTCGGAACTGGGCGGACCGCTACGAAGGATCACGCGAAACGGCCCCGGCGCGAGCGGTGACGCCAACAGGGTATCGCGCATCCCGGCGGGGCATCCCGAAGGTTTTCTCGAAGCGTTCGGCACCATCTACACAGAAGCTGCGCAGGCTATCCGTGCGGCGCGCGACGGGCAGGCCGCGCCGGACGCAGTGATATTTCCGACCGTTCACGACGGCATGGAGGGCATGGCCTTCATCGATGCCTGCGTGCGGTCGTCAAAACGCGACGCAGCATGGGTAAACCTGTCATGACTGCGCCGGTTCTGTCAGCGGAAACGGTATCGCGCAGCTTTGGCCCGATCCAGGTCTTGTTCGACGTCGATTTTGATCTGCGCCCCGGCGAAGTACACGCGCTGATCGGTGAAAACGGCGCGGGCAAGTCGACGATGATGAAGATCCTTGGCGGGTACCTTGCGCCAACCGGCGGCGGCCTGCGGCTTGACGGTGCGCCGGTGCGCTTTGCCGACCACCGGCAGGCCGAAGCTGCTGGCGTCATCATGATTCATCAGGAATTCAATCTCGCGCTGCAACTCACGGTCGAACAGAACATCTTTTTGGGCCGCGAACTGAAACGCGGGCCATTTCTGGATCACGCCGCCATGCAAGCCGAAAGTCGGCGGCAGCTCGAGGCGCTTAACTGTCCGCTTGATCCGCGGCTGCGCATTTCCGACGTATCGGTCCCGAACAGGCAGATGGTGGAAATCGCACGCGCCATGGGCCGCGACGCACGGGTGCTGATCATGGACGAGCCTACCGCAGTGCTGACGGGCCGCGAAACCGAAATCCTGCTCGACCAGATTGACCGGTTGCGCGCGTCGGGTACCGCTATCCTTTACACATCGCACAAGCTGGATGAAATCGCGCGTATTGCGGACCGGATCACCGTGCTGCGGGATGGCCGATGCGTCGCACAAACAACCGCCGCCGACATGACGCCGGATCAGATGGCAGAGGCGATGGTCGGGCGCGAACTGTCCGATCTGTTCCCTGAAAAGCGTGTCGCGCAGGCCGAAACCGTGCTTGAGGTGGCAAATCTGACGGTTCCGGGCCATGTGCACGACGCGTCTTTCAAGTTGCAGCGGGGCGAGGTGCTGGGCTTTGCCGGTCTGGTGGGTGCGGGGCGCACCGAACTGATGGAAGGCGTTGTCGGGCTGCGCAAGACCACCGGCACTGTCCGGGTCATGGGCCAGCCACTAACGTCAGGGTCTGTTCTGGCCGCGCGCCGGGCGGGGCTGGTCTATCTGACCGAGGATCGCAAAGACAAAGGCTTGCTACTGGGCAAGTCTCTGCGCGAAAACCTGACATTGCTGGCGCTTGACAGGTTCACCAACATCAGGATCGACACCGCCGCCGAAGACCGCGCACTCACACAGGCGATCTCTGATTTCGACATTCGCGCTGGGGATCGCAACATGAACGCCGGCAACCTGTCGGGCGGCAACCAGCAAAAGCTTCTGCTGGCCAAGACGATGCTTGCCGAACCCAATATTGTCATCATCGACGAACCCACGCGTGGCATAGACATCGGCACCAAGCAGCAGATCTATCAGTTCATTTCCCAGCTCGCCGCCGACGGAAAAAGCGTGATCGTCGTGTCGTCAGAATTGCCCGAAGTCATCGGGCTTGCCAGCCGCGTGATCGTTATGGGGCGCGGTTTCATCGCGGGCGAGCTGGAAGGCGACGCCATCACAGAAAGGGCCATTCTGCGATTGGCCATGCAATCCCAAGATCAGGAGACACTTCCGGTATGACCGAAGTAACCACGACCCCACGGCATCGCCGCACGCGGATTGATTTCCACGTTCTTGGCCCTCTGTTGGCGATGGTCGCGCTGATCGTCATAGGCGCTTCGCTGAACCTGAGTTTCCTGAGCCCGGAAAACCTGACCAATGTCGCCGCCCGCTCGGCATTCATCGGAATCATCGCGGTCGGCATGACGTTCGTGATCACGGCAGGCGGGATCGACCTGTCGGTCGGCGCCATGGCGGCGTTTGTCGCGGGCGTCATGATCATGGCAATGAACGCGCTTGTGCCGGTGATGGGGGCTGGCGTGCCCCTGATCATCGTCGGCATGGTGATCGCCCTGCTGGCGGGTGCCGCAGCGGGTTTGCTCAATGGCGTGCTGATTGCCAAGGTCCGGATCGAGGCGTTCATCGTCACGCTCGGATCCATGGGAATCTATCGCAGCCTAACGACATGGCTGGCCGATGGTGGCACGCTGTCACTCGATTTCACGCTGCGAGGGGTCTACCGCCCGGTCTATTACGACGGCATCTTAGGGCTGTCGTGGCCTATCATCGTGTTTGCGTTGGTCGCGATCGCGGGCGAACTTGCGATGCGCCATACCGCATTCGGGCGTCATTGCGCCGCCATCGGTGCCAATGAACAGGTTGCGGTCTATTCCGCAGTCAAGGTGGCGCGCGTTCGCATGGCGACCTATGCGATTCTGGGCATGCTCGTCGGACTGGCCACGATCATGTATGTCCCGCGTCTGGGGTCCGCGTCGGGCAACACCGGCGTCCTGTGGGAGCTGGAGGCCATTGCTGCCGTAATCATCGGCGGCACCGTCCTCAAGGGCGGTTTTGGCCGCGTCTGGGGCACCGTGATCGGCGTGCTGATCCTTAGCCTGATCAGCAATATCCTGAACCTAGCCTCGATCGTCAGCCCGTATCTGAACGGCGCGATCCAAGGCGTGATCGTTATTCTTGCCGTAGTTCTACAGCGGGAAAGCAAATCCGCAGAGTGAGGCGGATAATCAAACCAAGGGAGGAAACATCATGAACCGTAGAGATATTTTTAAAGGCGCGGCACTTGTCGCGGCACTAGCCACAGCGGGGGGAGCCCAGGCACAGGACGAAACCCATGTGATCGGCGTCGCGATTCCTTCGGCGACGCATGGTTTCATGGGTGGTCTCAATTTCCACGCACGTGACACCATCGCGCGGCTGGAGGCCACCTATGACAATCTTGAATTCGTTCTGGCGACCGCTGGCGATGCCGCCAAGATGGTGAACGATATCGAAGACATGGTTGCCACGCGCGGGATCGACGCGCTGGTGGTGCTGCCTTTCGAAAGTGAACCGCTCACCTCGCCGGTGCAGGCGGTGGCCGAACAGGGGATCTGGGTCACGGTTGTCGACCGCGGACTGTCTGTCGAAGGGATCGAAGATCTGTATGTCGCGGGCGATAACCCCGGCTTTGGGCGCATGGCAGGCGAATACTTCGCCGAAAATCTGAATGATGGCGACAACATCGTCGTGCTGCGCGGCATTCCCACGACGCTGGACAACGAACGCGTAGAGGCGTTTAGCGCGGCTATCGAAGGGTCCGGGATTAACGTGCTCGACATGCAGCACGGTAACTGGAACCGAGACGACGCCTTTACCGTAATGCAGGATTTCCTGTCACGTTTCGATGATATCGACGCGGTCTGGGCGTCCGATGACGACATGGCCATCGGTGTTCTTGCTGCCATTGAACAGGCCGGGCGCGAGGATGAAATGTGGGTCATGGGCGGTGCTGGCATGAAGGAAATTATCGCCCGTATCCGCGACGGCGATCCGCAACTGCCCGCCAACGTCTCTTATCCACCCGCGCAGATTTCGACCGCGATCGAACTTACGGCGCTCGGGCTCATCTCCGACACGCCGGTGTCGGGTCGGTTCATCATCGGCTCGCAACTGATCACGCCCGAAAATGCAGATCGGTTTTATTTCGAAGACAGCCCGTTCTAAAAAGTACAGACCCGGGCGGCACCAGGCAGGTGCCGCCCGGATCATAGCGAACGCAGATTCACGGGGCGTTGATTTGCAACTTACTCTTGAGGCGTGACTGCATTCGACCGTTGAAGCTTTCAACGAAGTCGTTCGACGTCGGCTTGCCGGGCACGATGACGTGCCACTGGATTTTCCAGTCCTCCTGCCATTTCAGGATGGCGTTGCGGGTCAGTCGGGTCCCGTCGCATGTTAGAAATGACACGCAGTTCAAGGTCACTGCAGCAGAACCAGCACTTGGATAGATTTTGGGTGTGTTTCTGGTGGCCTGCCGCGAAAGCCATGACCAAGGCGGCCGTGCAGCCGTAGAAAGCAACCCCGTCGGACTGTCTATCCTGAAGCATAAACGGTGCCTTGGCTTGCGGTGTCCGGAGAACGCAGGCCATGTCACGCCCGAGCAAGACCATCATCGGTCGCAACGGAGCCCGGTCCTCGCACTGGCGCATTCTTGGCGTGGTTTCACCCGGACTGACGCTTGCCAGAGCCAAACGCATCAGGCGACCGGATACTTCTCATTCTCGTCAGCGGTGCGGTGCGGTCAGCCCTTGCCGCATCTCGTGGCGGACTGCCAAGAGCGAAGCAATCACGACAAGTGTCGCACCGAGCAAAAGCATCGGGCCGGGCCGCTCTCCGAAAAACACCATGCCGATGGCGGCGGCGGCGACGAAGCGCAGATATGGCACCGGTGCGAGTGCGCTTGCTTCTCCGACCCGGTACGCCTCGATGGTTAGCCACATCCCCAGCGCGCCCAGCAGGCCGGTCAAACAGACAAGCGCGATATCGGCAATCGCGAGGGGCTCCCACAGAAGCCACGCCACCGGCGCAGACCCGATCGTTGTTACCAATCCGATCCATATCATAATCGTGGCGGTGTTTTCGGTCCGTCCGAGTAGGCGGTTCAGAACCACGATAGCCGCGCCGCAAGCGGCGGCGAGCAAGCCGATGGAGATGCCTGTCAGAGAGGCGTCAGCAGATGGCCCCACAGCGACCGCGATACCCACGAAGCCCACGATTGTCGCGATCCAGCGGGCGCGGCCCACTTGTTCACCCAGCACCGGGGCCGCGAGTGCGACGACGAAAAGCGACGTAGTGAATGTCAGCGTGGTCGCCAGTGCGAGGTCGAGGATGCGAAAGCTGGTGTAATAGAGCCACCAGGTCAGCAGACTGATCAGGCCACGGGTGAGGTGCAGAAAAGGGCGGGTTGTCACGAGGCGTGTAAAATCACCCATCCGCCAGATGATCAGCACCGAAACGACCAACTGTGCGGCGGATCGGAAAAAGACGATCTGTGCCTCGTTCGCAACGGGGGCGGAGACGCGCACGAGCGTCGTCTCTGCTGTGAACAGAATAGCCGCCAGTGCCAGCAGCAGCGCGCCGCGCAGGTTGGCTGCCGCCCTCGAAGGGGCAGCACTGTCAGGCTGGGTCGTCAATATCTCATGCCTTTTCCCTAAGGGGCGAACTTCCCTGTCAGGTATTGCAGATAGGCTGTCGGGTCGTTTGGCACGGCCCCGATCCCGTCGAGTATTTCACGGCGGCTGCGTGACCGACCGTGACGCCAGACAAGATCGCCAAGCGTTTCGCGCAGGGAAGCGGTCTTGCCATCGTCGAGGTCGCGGCGGATTGCGGGGGCGGTCGCATCGAGATGCGCCATGATCTGCGCGGCCGTCAAGTTACCGACGGTATAGGTCGGGAACGACCCGATATAGCCTGATGACCAATGCACGTCCTGCAAGCAGCCCAGGTCATCGCTTGGAACGTCGAGCCCAAGGTCGTTTTTCATCGCTGCGTTCCAGACATCTGGAATATCCGACACGGCAAGCGATCCGTCCATCAGGTTCATCTCGATCTCCACACGGAGCATGATGTGCAGATCATAGGTCAGTTGGTCGGCCTCGACGCGGATCAGGCCCGGTTCTACCCTGTTAACCGCCGCGACGAATTCAGGCTCAGTCACATCGGCAAGTTGTTTGGGGAATGTGTCGCGCAGGCGCGGATAATGGCGGGCCCAGAATGCGGGGCTTCGCCCGACGTGGTTTTCAAGAAGCCTGGACTGGCTTTCATGCATGCCAAAGCTGGTCCCGGCAACGGCATAAAGCCCGATCATATCCGTCGCATGCGCCGTGCGGGTCAAAGCAGGATCGGCACCCAGTTCATAGAGCCCATGTCCAACCTCATGAATGCTGCCGAAGATGGACATGGGTAGGTAATTGCGCATCCAGCGCGACGTGATCCGCACGTCATTGCGGGTAAAGCTGATCTCGAAGGGATGAACGGTCGTGTCCAGCCGGCTGCGATCGGGATCAAGACCCAGCAAACGCGCTGTTTCCTGTGCGAAGACTTGCTGATCCGCTTCGGGGTAATCGCGATAGAGAAAATCGGTCCGCGGCTTCGGTCGTCCCTTTGCTGCATCAAGGATCGGCAACAGACCTTCACGCAATTGCGTGAACATCGCAGCAAGGGACGCCGCCGTCTCGCCCGGCTCGAAAATCTGCACCATCGGATCGTAGGGATGGCCGTCATGACCCAGAGCGTCGGCCTGCTCGCGCGCGAGGGCCACCGTTTTTTCCAGATAGGGACGGAAGATGGAGAAGTCGGATTTCGCCCGGGCCTCGGCCCAAGCTGCACCCGACAGCGTGCTTTGCTGGGCCTGCGCGCGCAGAAGTTCAGCGGGAAGACGTGCGTGGTGATCTATGGCCTCGTCCACCGCCTCGGCTGCGCGGCGGTCAGGATCGCGCGGGTCTCGGCCTGCCGTCTTTTCAAGTGCTGCATCGACGGCGTCGCGCATCGCCGGATCGAGGATCATCTCGCGGGCCATCCCCTTGAGCGTAGCGATCTGGTGTCCGCGCGTCTCGGCACCGTCTTTGGGCATCACCGTGCGCGAATCCCACGTCAGTGCGTTCACGGCGCAGAGCACATCGTTAAGGTGGGCGACACGTGTCGTCAGGTCGGTCATGCTGCGGCTCCTTGTTCTTCCACGCCACCATCGTTGAGGTGGCAGGCCACGCTGCGGCCTGCACCCGCGTCGGTCATCCGCGGTATCTCGGTACGACAGCGGGGGCCCGCGAAGGGACAGCGCGGATGAAAGGCGCAGCCCGAAGGTGGGTCGATAGGAGAGGGAATTTCGCCCTTGATCGGGACGAAGGCGCGGCGTCCCGTGCCCAATGTCGGCACCGAGGTGAACAGCGCTTGTGTGTAGGGATGTTCGGGCTTGGCATAGAGCTCGTCTGCCGGAGCAAGTTCGACGATACGGCCCAGATACATGATCGCCACGCGGTCGCAGACATGACGCACGACCGAAAGGTCATGGCTGATGAATAACGCGGTCAGGCCAAGATCACGGCGCAGGTCCAGAAACAGGTTCAGCACCTGCGCCTGGATCGACACATCGAGTGAGGCCACGGCCTCGTCCAGCACCAGCAGGTCAGGCTGCATGGCCAGCGCGCGGGCGATGGCAATCCTCTGCCGTTGGCCGCCGGAAAACTGATGCGGAAACCGGTCGGCGTAAGCACCTTCAAGACCCACCTGATCCAACAGTGCGCGGGTCTTCGCCCGCACCTCGGAGGCTGGCACCAGCCCGTGGGTGCGTGGCCCTTCCGAGATGGTTTCACCGACCTTCATGCGCGGATTGAGGCTGGCAAAAGGGTCTTGATGGATCATCTGAACCCGTGTTGTCAGCTTGTTGACATGCTCTTCGCGACCGCTAGCGACCGGTTGACCATCCAGCATGACACTGCCCTCGGTCGGCGCGTAGATGCCCGACACGATGCGGCCAAGCGTGGACTTGCCACAACCGGATTCACCCACGATGCCAACAACTTCACCCTTTGGGACGGTTAGCGAGACATCGGTTACGGCATGAACGGCGCCGCTCAGACGACGTCCGGACAGTCTGGCTGTCAGCTTGTCGCCCAGCGTAGCCTTCAGCGGGAAACGCTTGGACACATGGTCGATGACAAGAAGCGGCGCGGTCATGAAGTCTCCAATGGGTGATGGCACAGGACGGAATGGCTGCCGGTGCTGGTGAACGGGGGCGTCGTGGTGCAGACCTGCGTCGCACGCGGGCAGCGATTGCGGAACGGACAGCCCGACGGCAGATGCGACAATTGTGGTGTGGAGCCCGGGATCTGCGGAAGCCGCGTTCCCGGCTCGTGCTGGCCGGGAACGGAATCGAGCAAGCCGCGGGTATAGGGATGGCGCGGCTGACCGATCACCTCTTCGGCGGTCCCGCGTTCAACGATCTTGCCAGCATACATGACGCAAATATCGTCGGCGAGCGAGGACACGACCGCCAGATCGTGTGTGATCCAGACGATTGCCGTGCGCGTCTCGTCCGCCAGCCGACGGACCTCGGCCAGGATCTGGCCTTGGATCGATACGTCGAGCGCGGTCGTCGGTTCGTCCGCGATGATGACTGCGGGTCCGTGCAACAGTGCCGTGGCGATGGCCACGCGCTGACGCATGCCGCCTGACAACTGGTGCGGGTAGGCTGCCAATCGTTCCTCGGGCGATGGTATGCCGACGATTCCAAGGGCATCTCGTGCGCGTTCCAGCGCCTTTGCCTTCGGCATCGGCTCGTGCACGCGGAC
The DNA here is from genome assembly GCF_046498525.1 of Yoonia sp. Taxonomy (GTDB): domain Bacteria; phylum Pseudomonadota; class Alphaproteobacteria; order Rhodobacterales; family Rhodobacteraceae; genus Yoonia. The sequence continues at coordinate 18,189 of NZ_JAWOAN010000099.1, read as the reverse complement.
AGCCATTGCCATCTGGTCACCGATCCGCAGAACGGGATTCAAAGTCATCATCGGGTCCTGAAAAACCATCGAGACCTTGCGCCCGCGCATTGACCGCAGCGCATCCGCCGAGAGTGTGCGCAGATCCGTATCCTCTACCATCACCTGCCCGCCGCTGACGCGGCCCGGCTCGTCGATCAGGCCGAGAATGGAAAACCCGGTCACGGATTTGCCCGATCCGCTTTCACCCACCAGCCCCATGATCCGGCCTGGCTCGACGGAAAAGCTCACGTCGTCCACGGCAGTCACGGTGCCGGCTCGGGTGTCGAAGCGGGTCGTCAGACCCTTGACATCCAGTGCGGCAGTCATCGGCCGTGCCTCGGGTCGAGGACGGTGCGGACCTGGTCACCCACAAGGTTTATGGCGACGACGGTGATCATCAAGAATATCCCCGGATAGATCGACAGCCAGTAGCGGTCGGAGTGTATGTATTTGAACCCGTTCGAAATGAGCGAGCCCAGCGACGGTTCGGTCAGTGGCAGGCCGACGCCGAGAAAAGACAGCGTGGCCTCCAGCGCGATGGCTGACGCGACCTGAACGGTGGCCACGACAATCAGCGGCGGCATGACATTGGGCAACAGATGCTTGAAAAGCACCCGGTGCGTCGGCAGCGGCGTGGACCGGGCGGCTTCGATGTAGTCCTTGCCGCGTTCGACGGTGGCTGCACCGTGGGTCGTGCGTGCGAAATAGGCGTATTGCGCCACGACCAATGCAAGGATGATCTGCATTATCCCCTGTCCCAGAAGGGCGACCAGCACCAGCGCCAGAAGGATCGCAGGCATCGACAGTTGCAGGTCGATGATGCGCATCAGGAAAGACTCGATCCGGCCACCGAAGTAGGCCGCCGTCAACCCGACGGTAACGCCGATGGTCAGTGCGAGCGCCCCGGCTGACAGGCCGATGGTAAAGCTGGTCCGCAAGCCGTAGAAAATCGCCGACAGCATGTCGCGTCCGGCATTGTCCGTGCCCAGCACATGGACATATCCACCAGAGCCCTCGGTGCCCGGACGCAGAAACGCGTCCAGCCAGTCGAGCATTGCCAAGTCGTAAGGGTCCTGCGGCGCCACCAGCGGCGCACCGAAGGACAGCAGCAGCAAGGTCACGATCACGATCAATGCGCCGATCGCCACCCACGATTGCCGGAAGTCCGACCAGAAGTTCTTGAGCCGCGTGACCCGCGTCTCGATGGGTGGGGCGACAGCTTCATCGGGCGCCACGCCAGGTGTGGTGACTGCGTCAGTCATTTCGTGCCTCCAAGCCGCACGCGCGGATCAAGCCGGGCGTACACGATATCAACGGTGAAATTGATGATGACGAACAGGATCACGACCAGGATTAGGTAGGTGACCATGACAGGCCGGTCGAGCGTGAGGATCGAGTCGATGATCAGCTTGCCGACTCCGGGCCAGTTGAACACGCTTTCGGTCACGACCGCGAAGGCCAGGGTTGAGCCCAGTTCGAGCCCGAAAACGGTGACCACCGGGATCGAGATATTGCGCAGCACGTGCTTGAACACGATCTGACGGTCCGGCAGGCCCTGCGCGCGTGCGAATTTGACATAGTCGGTCTGCATGGCCTCGACCATGCCGGCGCGGGTCAGGCGGATCATCAGGCCCATCTTGAACAGTGACAGGTTGACCGCGGGCATGATCACATGGCTCCAGCCGTTGGCGGTGGCGAGCGAGGTCGAGATCCCCAGAAAGGTACCCTCATCGCCGCGTCCACCCGAGGGCAGCCAGCCCAGTTCGACTGCGAAGCCCATGATCAACAGCATGCCGATCCAGAATGTCGGCACCGAAAAGCCAAGGATCGAAAGGGCCATGATCGCCTTGGACGCAAAGCTCTTGGGGCGGAAGCCTGCATAGATGCCTGCGGGAATACCGATGATCGTCGCAATGGCGATGGCCACGAGGACCAGTTCCAGCGTCGCGGGGAGGCGAGAGAAAACGAGCCCGGTGACCGAGGTGTTGTAGACCATCGAGCGGCCCAGATCACCCTGTGCCACATTGGCAAGGAAGGTCAGATACTGCTTCCAAAGCGGCTGATCGAGCCCGTATTGCGCGATCAGTCGCGCGCGCATTTCCGCGGTTGCGGCTGGGTCGATCATGACGTCGATCGGATTGCCGATCGCGTAGACACCGACGAAGACGATAATCGACATGGCGAAGACTACGACGATCGCTTGCAGTAATCGGCTGATGATAAATCCGAACATGGTGCCTCTGGCAGTTTGAGTCGGGCGCCCCTGACGGGGCGCCCTGTTTCACGAGTGGTTTCAGTGATTACTCGGCGTCGACGGGCTTGATCTCGTAAGCCCGGGTTTCCTGATCGACGCGCGGCGTGAAGGTCACGGTGTCAGCTTCGGCAGCCCAGACAGTCTGCAGGATGACGGTCGGTATAAGAGCCCGATCCTCCATCGCGATGAGAGACGCCTCTTCGTAGAGCGCACGACGTTCATCCGCATCCAGCGTCTGGGTCCCTTCGACGAAGACCTCGTCGAACTCCGGATTCGCGTAGCCGGTGCGGTTGAAGTTGCCGAAGCCCTTTTCGGGATCCTTGCTGTGGACCATCGCACCGTAGGTGTATGCGGCCTCGCCGGTCAGGGTACCCCAAGCCGACATCGCCATGGTGTATTCCTCGTTGGCCGCAGCCGGGAAGAACACGGTACCGTTCAGCGCCTGCGCGTTCACCGTCAGTCCAAGACGCGACCACATCTGTGCCAGCGCCTCGCACACGACCGCATCGCCGGGGACGCGGTTGTTGGTGCAGGTGAAATCAATCTCGAACCCGTCAGGATACCCGGCTTCGGCCAGCAACTCGCGGGCCCGTTCGATGTCGTACTCCTTTTCACCGATCTTGTCGGTGTAGCCGAAGAAGCCTTCGGGCATGAGCTGGTTCGCGGGAGTGCCCAGACCTTCCAGCACCACGTTGACCAGAACATCGCGGTTGATGGCCAAGTCCAGCGCCGTGCGGACGCGCAGATCCTGAAGCGGATTGCCGTCGACTTCCTCGCCGTTCACCTTGATCGGCTGCGGTTCTTCGTCCTTGACCGAGGGTTGGACGTTGAGAATGTAGACCGAGTCAGAGGTGAAGGTCTCGATTTCCGGATCATTCTCCATCGACAGGAAATCGGTTGCGGGAACATAGTTGATAAGATCCACCTGCCCGGACCGCAGGGCAGCGACACGTGCCGCGTCATCGGGAATTTCCTTGCGGATCACGCGCTCCCAAGCGGATTCCTCGCGCCAGGAGTCGTCGAACCGCTCGAGCACGAGGTCGCCTTTTGGCTCCCATGAAACGAAACGATAAGGGCCGGTCCCGATGGCGGCTTCGCCCGAATTGAACTCTTCGTTGCCGACGCCTTCACCTGTTTCGGAAGGCACGATAAACATGCGCGTAAAGTCGTTAGGCAATGCAGGTGCTACGCCCTTGGTGTGGACGTGCACGGTGTAATCGTCGATCACTTCAACCGAATCCACGTATTTCGTGTAGAGCGTCATCGACATTGGGCCGGTCACTTCGGGGATGCGGTCGATGGAGAACTTGACGTCCTCGGCGGTGAACGGCGTGCCGTCATGGAAGGTGACGCCCTCGCGCAGCTTGAATTCCCATGTGGTGTCCTCGATCGGCTCCCAGCTGACGGCAAGGCCGGGCTGAAGCTGCAGAGTGTCGTCGGCATCAACGAGCGTATCGAAGATGTGGCGAAGCGCCTCTGCCTGGCTGCCAAGCGTCGACCAGTGCGGATCGATCGAATCAGGCCCTGCGCGCAGGCCGATGGTCAGCTCTTGTGAAAACGCCGCGGGCGCTGCTGCAAACAAGGCAACGGTTGCGATCCCCGTTCTGAGTGCGGTCTTAAGCATTTTAGTCTCCCGATTGATGTTATAGTTATCTGATACATTACGGAACGAATTGGGCGGCAGCGTCAACAGTCATTTCAAGAAAATCAAAAAAATGCTTCAAATTGACGTTTGATGCGTAGTAGTAGTGCTTGAGCGACAAAGTGTTATTAGGCAATGATACAGTATGAATTCAGAAGCGCCAAATCTTGAAAACATCTTTGCCCGTCTTGCGCTCGGGCTCGACCGGAGCTCTTCGGTGTCCGTGTCGGTTCAACTGCGTGGCGCGCTGGAATATGGAATTGCCTCGGGCGACATCCCCCCGGGCACACAGCTGCCTTCGGTGCGGCGTCTTGCGCAACACCTTGGTTTGTCCCCGGTCACGGTCAGCAATGTCTACGCCGTATTGCAAGAGGCAGGGCACGTGATGGGGCGTGTCGGCAACGGAACCTTCGTCGTCGATGGCGGCGTGTCGCAGCATCAGGCGCAGGCGCTGCGCAAGATCGAACGGAGGATCGGAGAGTTGGTGCGTCTCGGTCAGGAGGCCGGACTGTCACGGGCAGAGCTGGCTTACCGCCTTTCCACTGCGCCCGAACGACCGGGGCAAGTGCGTGTCCTCATGCTGGGCACCTTCCATGACGCCACCGAAGCGTACGCCGGTGACATCCGTCCCTACCTGCGTCCCGGAGACGAAATCCTGGCTCGCACCACCGAACAGCTTGCACGTGACCGACCCGAAGGCATAAGCCTGATCGTCGCGCCGCGCACATTGAGTGTCGAGGCGCAGAGCTATTTCCCGGGTCTGCCCATCATCGGGATCACGCTTATCCCAAATGAGCCGACGCGGGTCGCGCTAGCTGCGATCTCGCCGCAGGCGCAGGTTGCCGTGGTGTCGTATTTCCCCGAGTTCCTTCCGGTGATGCGGGCCGGAATTCTGCGGTTCGCCCCGCATATCACCCGCGTCACCTCTGCAGTTTACGACGATGATGACCTGTCTACCGTCGTGGATCGTACCGACGTCCTGATCCATTCTACGGGCGCCGAGGATCTGCGCAAGGACCTGCGTCCGGACCAGATCGCAATCGAATACCGGCATACGCCGGACAGTCACGCCATAGAAACAGACCTGCTGCCGGCGATCGACGCCTGTCGCGGGCGTTTATCAGACCGAGAGGAAGCATCGCCTTGAGAATTTCCGAAAGTAACTGGTTCGAGGTCGAAAAGTATCTCGAAACCGATGATCGCTGCATCCTGCCTCTGGGCTCGACCGAACAGCATGCCTATCTCTCATTGTCTGTCGATTCGATCTTGTCGGAAACCGTCGCCGCCGATGCAGCTGAACCCTTGGGCGTACCTGTCTTTCCAGCAGTGGCATACGGTCTCACGCCATACTTCATGGCTTTTCCGGGCAGCGTGTCCCTCAAACTTGCGACCTATGCGGCCCTTGTTCGGGATATCCTCGACAGCCTTTATGCGACAGGCTTCAGGCGCATTCTCATCGTCAACGGTCATGGCGGTAACAGCCCAGTGCAGCCGGTCACCATGGAATGGATGGAAGCACATGATGGCGCGCGCTGCCGTTTCCATGATTGGTGGCGTGCCCCCGAAACCTGGGCTTGCGTGCAAGAGATCGACCCGGTCGCAAGCCATGCCTCGTGGATGGAAAACTTTCCGTGGACTCGCTTGCCGGGGCGCGAATTACCGAAAGACCGCAAGCCGTTCGTGCCTTTCGACAAGCTGCGCGACAGGAATGCAGCAGCCGTGCGCGAATTGATCGGGGATGGTAATTACGGCGGTCACTATCAGAAGCCCGACGCGGATACCGACCGGCTCTGGTCCGTCGCAGTCGCCGAAACGCGCGCACAGCTGGAAGGGGACTGGTCATGACCGAGAAGCCGATCCTGATCTGGGGCGCCGGTGCCATCGGAGGCATCCTTGGCGCCTACCTCGCTCGCGCTGGCCATGCCGTGCACATGGTGGATATCGTCGAGGACCACGTCCGAGCCATGCGCGAAACAGGTCTTGCTATCGAAGGTCCTGTCGAAGCTTTTACCCAAGTGCTTCCGGCCAGCACACCTTCCGAGCTGAAGGGCCAGTTCGACTGCATCGTATTAGCTGTCAAGGCGCACCACACCGACGGTGCGCTCGACATGCTGGCACCACACCTTGCACCCGATGGCTTTGTATTGTCGGCCCAGAACGGATTGAACGAAATCGCGATCGCCGAGCGTATCGGGATCAAAAACACCGTCGGCTGCTTCGTGAATTACGGTGCCGACTGGCTGGAGCCGGGCCGTATTCTCTACGGCAACCGCGCTGCCGTTGCGGTGGGCGAACTCGACGGACAGATCACCGAACGCGCCCGATCCTGTCATGCGCTGTTGCAAATCGTCGAGCCAGACGCCGTGCTGACCGACAATATATGGGGATACCTTTGGGGCAAGCTGGGCTACGGTGCCCTGCTTTTCGCAACGGCCCTTACACCGCTTTCCATGTCAGATGCGATGGCTCGCCCGGACGACAGGCCCGTATATCAGGCCCTCGGGCAGGAGGTGATGCGCCTTGCTGCCGCGCAGAACATCAAGCCGCTGGGGTTCAACGGGTTCGATCCGGAGGCCTTCCGCACGGCTGATCCCGCTGGCATGAAGGCCTCGCTTGATGCGATGGTCGAACATAACCGTCACACCGCCAAGACCCATTCGGGGATTTGGCGTGATCTTGCCGTACGCAAACGGCGCACTGAAGTGGACGCGCAAGTTGGGCTGTTGGTTGACCTTGGCCGCAAGCATGGCATCGCGACACCTACGCTGGCCCGCATGGTAGAATTGATTCACGACATCGAGGAAGGACGCCGCGGGCAGTCGCCCGATCTCGTCAACCTGATGGTGCCGCTTTGCATCTGAACCTTGAAGACCGGGTTTTCGCCGTCACCGGTGCGGCGCAAGGTATCGGCGCAGCAATCGTTGCCTCACTTGCAAAGGTGGGCGCAACCGTCGCCGCCATCGATATTGATGCCGCAGGTCTGGACCGGATCGCCGATCCCGCCACGACCCATTCCGCCGATCTTGGCAGCCGCGACGGCGCGCGTGCCGTGATGGCCGAAATCGAGACCCGGCATGGACGCATCGACGGGCTTGTCACGGCTGCCGGCGGGGTGCGCGGGCAGACCGGTCGCCCGATCGAGGAGATCAGCGAGAACGATTGGAACGCGATTTTCGCCGCCAATGTTGATGCGGCAATGTGGTGCGCGCAGGCGGTGGCACCGGGCATGAAGGCGCGCGGCAGTGGTCGGATCATCACCATATCATCAGGCGCGGGGCTGCGGCCGACCCTGACCGGCATCCAAGCCTATGCGTCGGCCAAGCACGCTCTGGTCGGTCTGACCCGCCAGCTTGCGCTGGAACTAGGCCCGCATGGGGTCACGGTCAATTCCGTCGCACCCGGCTTCGTGTTGTCAAACCCCTCGACCGAACGCCAATGGGAGGCGTTCGGCGCGGATCGGCAAGAGCAGATCATTCAGGGCATCCATATGCGCCGGCTGGGCCGTGCGGATGATATCGCGGACGCAGTGACCTTCCTTGCCTCTGACCGAGCAGGCTGGATCACCGGACAGATCCTCTCGGTCGACGGAGGGCACACATGAGCGAGCCGCATGAATGGGACGAAGCCACCTGGCGCAATCTGGTCGGACAGGTGCGTGCCGGACAAAACCTCAAGCCTGCGGCATGGCCGGACGGTGCGCGCTGCGCTGTGGCGCTTTCCTTTGACAGCGATCACGAAACGAACGAACTGCGCGATGGCGGACTGTCGCCCGCGCGCCTGTCATGGGGTGAATACGGTGCGCGTCGCGGCATTCCCCGCATCCGTGCCGCCCTCGACCGGCATGACTACAAGGCGAGCTTTTTCGTCCCCGCCGTGTCCGCCTTGTTGCATTCGGATGAGCAGCGCGAACTGGTGCAGGAGGGTCACGAGGTTGGCCTGCATGGATGGATACATGAGGTCAACTCGCGCCTCGACGGCCCCGTTGAGCGAGACCTGATGTTCCGCGCCGCCGACACGCTGGAGGAGGTTACAGGCGTCCGGCCAGTGGGGATGCGCACGCCGTCCTGGGACTACAGCCCAAACACACTTGCCATCGCGCAGGAACTGGGGCTGATCTACGACAGCTCGCTTTTCGCGGACGATGACCCCTACGAGATCGTGGCCGAGGGTGAACCGACCGGTATAGTCGAACTGCCCGTTGAATGGATCCGCGACGACGCGGTCTATTTCATGATGAACCGCTTTGGGGCCCAACGCCCCTATACGTCGCCCGAGGCCGTGCTCGACATTTTTATCCGCGAATTCGAGGGCGCCCACGCCGATGGAGGTCTGTTCCTACTGACGATGCATCCGCATGTCATTGGCTACCGCAGCCGCATGTTCATTCTTGAAACGCTTCTCGAGCGCATCGCCACCAAAGGTGACTGTTGGGTCGCCACACATGCCGACATAGCCCGCTATTGCGCGCGAACGGCAGGACTGAAAGGAAAGATATGACTTATGCCCTTGCCGTGCACGGCGGCGCCGGAACGATTCTGAAATCGAATCTCACGCCGGAACTCGAAGTCGCCTACCATGCAGGTCTTGCCCGTGCGCTGGAGGCCGGAGAGGCGGTTCTGAAAAACGGAGGTGATGCGCTCGATGCGGTGACTGCGGCGGTCTGTGCGCTCGAGGACGAGCCGTTGTTCAATGCGGGTCGTGGCGCTGTCTTCACCTCGGACGGCAAGCAGGAGATGGACTCTGCCGTGATGGATGGTGCCAGCCGTCGCGCGGGGGCCGTAGCAGGGCTTTTCGGGCCACGAAATCCCATCCTTGCCGCGCGAGCCATCATGGAGCGAACCGATCACGTCATGCTGATCGGCGAGAACGCCTTGCGGATCGCGCGCGACGCCGGCCTGACGTTCGAGGATGAAGCCTACTTTTTCACGCAAGCCCGCTGGGATGCATTGCAGAACACGCTGGACATGCGCGCCAAGGGAGAAGAGGACGACGATCCTGCACGCCGTCATGGCACCGTCGGTGCGGTCGCCTGCGATGCGAACGGGCATGTCGCGGCTGCCACGTCGACCGGTGGTATGACCGCAAAGGCGCCCGGACGCGTCGGTGACACCCCCGTGATAGGAGCCGGCACATTTGCTGATGATGCAACCTGTGCGGTTTCGGGCACCGGGCACGGCGAGATTTTCACACGCTGGACGGCAGCCGCCGAGATTGGGGCAAGAATGCGTCATCTGGGCGAGCCAGTGACAACGGCGGCAGAACACGTCGTCATGCATGATCTGGCACCAAACGACGGGTCAGGCGGTGTCATAGCCATCGACGCACAGGGCCGGATCGGGATGCCGTTCAACTGCGAGGGCATGTATCGTGGAATGGTCGGTCACGACACGCCCCTCAGCACTTTCATTTATCGCTGAGACGTCTGATCTCTCAATCTGCCTGGACCCTGTGGACCACGACTGGTTTGTCCACAAGGCTCAGGCAGATCGGGGTCGGTATTTACCTCCGTGCAGGCTTTGTGCCTTCGTCATGCGACCCGTCCGGATAGGCAATCGTCACGGTCAGCCGTTGTTCGTGGATTTTTAATATTTCAGATCGCGCTGGCTTTGTTGCACAAAGACCGTGGGGGATTCATCTCGTGAATCTAGCGTGATAGCGGAAGCGCATGAGCAAACCCACTCGCCCGAGCTACAAGACTACGAACTGGCCCGCATATAACGACGCGCTCCAGCGCCAGGGGTCGTTGACGATTTGGTTCGATCCTGAGATGTGCTGGGACGCTGCGCCCACCGGCAAGCGCGGGCGACAACCGACCGATAGCAGTGCCGCTGTTCAGACATGCCTGACGATGAAAGTGCTCTTTTGGGATGGCGCTCAGGCAGACGACGGGCTTCGTCGAAAGCTTGCTGAGTCTGGTCGGGCTGGACTGGATGGTGCCGGATTTCAGCACTCTGTCGCGCCGCAAGAAAACCCTCGCTATGAACACTCCTTATCGTGTGCCGCAGGGCGCGTTGCACCTGTTGGTCGACAGCACCGGCATCAAGGTCGAGTGTAAAGGTGAAGGTGAGTGGCATGCGCGCAAGCATTGCAGGCCCAAGAGGCGCGTCTGGCGCAAAATTCACCTTGGGGTCGACGAACAAACGCTGGAGATCCGAGCGGTCGAGACCACCGGGAACCACATTGGCGATGCACCGGTGCTGCCCGACCTTCGGGCCCAGTTCCCGTCCAACGAGGAGATCGGCAGTATGACCGCCGGCGGTGCCTACGACACGCGCAATCGCCACAATGCTATTGCAGATCGATGTGCCCAAGCCATCATCCCACCCCGCAGAAATGCTAAACCATGGAAACCGACCACGGCGGGCGCCATCGCGCGTAATGAGACCCTGCGGGCATCAAAATACCTGGGTCGCGCGATCTGGCGAAACTGGAGCGGATACCACCGCCAAAGTCGCTTCGAGACAAAGATGCACTGCATGAAACGACTTCGGCAACGCCTCATGGCGCGGGACTTCGACCGACAAGTCGCCGAGGTCCAAGTCCGCCTTGCCATCATGAACGGCTATACCGCGCTCGGCATACCCGTCACGAAAACCGCGGGATAAATGTGTCCGAGGAAAGGGGAAGTCCGTTCAGCGACGGATTTGCGCAACAAAACCCCTAAAAACTAAACACGCTCCGGCATAGGGCGACCGCATCCAAGAGTACAGGATCGGACGGCGCTATGCGTTCGATGGCTGCGATGGTGCGCGCAGCTTCATCGGTCAACGCATCAAGATCGGCGCCTTCCAGCGTTCCCGCAAGTGATAGTGCGATCAGCAGGTGGACTTGGTCGGTCACTGCGGCATTTGCGGGGTCAGCGGCACGTAGCCGCGCCTGTTCCAGTATGATATCCGCCGTCAGCTCGGTCTGGGCAAGTGGGTTCGATGACAGTGCGGAAAGTCGCGAACCCAGTTCCAGCTGTTCAAGCTTTACGACAATCGCTGTCGATACGATTAGTGCTATTATCCACGCGATCTGACCGCGCGCCGCGTGCAAGCCGCTATGTTTCATCATGCTGATAGCCTTCCATGACAGGTAAATCGAATGCAGGATCCGGCTGCCAGAATGCGGCGCGAATGATCAGGCCTAGCGACATCATGTTGTTGGCGCTCCAGAATGTGTTCACAATCATCGCGCCCAAAGTGTAGCCGGCCACGCCAGCAGCAAACGTGCCCCAGCCATAGACAAGCGCGACAAGGTTGAAGACAAAAAGCACGACCTGCCAGCGCACGAGCTTGACATACCGGCCCGCTGCGCGGTCTTTTGGCGTGACTGTAAAGCCGATTTTCTGTCCGCGCACCACCGACCATAGCGCCTTCAGCGTCAGCGGAAACATCGCAAGGTACCAGCGTCGGCCTTTCATCACTGGAGTGCCCCAGAGACCGATCATCTGCGCCAGTTCGTTCAAAAGCAGGAAGGGGATGATGTGAAGAAAGAAATCGAGCGAATAGGTCGCCACCGGCGCGACGCCGGAGAACAGGAAGATGATCGGCGCAATCAGAAAGACGACGTTCCACAAAGGCGATAGATAAGAATAGAACGTCATTGCATACATCAACTTTTGCGGGACGGTCAGTCCGCGCCGCCAAAGGGGGTTATCGTTACGGAGTATATCCAGAGTGCCGCCAGCATATTTGAATCGCTGGATGGTCCAGCTCAGCAAGTCGTTGGGCGATAACATACGCGAGACGACCTTGGGGTGCATGACCGATTTCCAACCGCGGTCGCGATCGCTGTGCAGTGCGATCGAAGTATAGATATCCTCGGAGACGTGCAGTTTGAACGGCGTGAATTCAGTTTCTCGCGCTTGGCTGATCCGCGCGGCTGCCTGGACGATTTTCGATAGATGTGTTTCACCAGTAACCGCTTGCGCCATCCGTTCCGCCTGATCGGCGCTGCTGGCCACCTCGGCGGTCCAGGACCGGATCGCGGCTTCCATGATCGCCTCGCGCCGGTGGATGGAACCTGCACCACAACAGAATGACGCATTGGCCCAGTTTCGCCGGTGCTGGACAAAGTCATAAAATAGCTGCGGGTCATTGCCGAACGGATCCTCGCCGATGCGGATCGGACCGACAAGCCCCTCGATCCGGCACCCAAGCCAGCCGCCAAAACGGCCCATACGCCGCTGCAGGACGGCGGGCAGCGGTCTGCCGGGTGGCACATCCCAGAACCATTGCGGTGTCTGGACCCATGCGACTTTTGAGTCGCAGAAATAGCCCAGAGTTTCGGTCAGAAAATTTGCGAACGGGCGAGTATCGGCATCAAATATAACCACGAAGTCCCCGATCGTATGGTCCATCGCATTGCGCAGATTACCTGCCTTATAACCGATATTGTCAGGGCGGGTGATGTAATTGGCGTTTTCAGCCGCAGCGACTGCTGCCATTTCGGGGCAGCGCCCATCGTCCAGTACGTGCACCCGTAGGTCGATTGGATGCGGATAGGTCATCATTTGCGCATCACGGACGCCAAGCCGGACAAGCTCCGGATCCTCTCTGTAGGTGGCGAAGAACACATCGACAATCAGCGGTCGGTCCTGTGGCGGTTTGTCGTCCACCGTATCAGACACCGTAACAGGCAAGCCCGCCGACTTAGGAGACTGTGGCGACCACAGGTTGATTGTAAACAAGATCAAGCCGACGAATGCCGCCGTTTCCGCGATTACCAAGGGTAGTGACAGCCATGCCGCATCCCAGTTGATAGACATGCTCCAACGCCACCATAGATACCAGATTCCGAAAACAAGGCTTGATGTGGCGAGAAACTGCCAGATGAAGATGTGCAACGCACCATGGTTCGCATGTTGCCAAGGTTCTTGTCGTTCAAAGCGTGTAACCATGGGTGATGGCGTTTGTGACGGCAAAATTCCGGCTTTCCAGATCATTGGATCAGGTGATGTATTTCACCATGCTGAGGATGTATTTGTCATTGGCAGTGCTCAGGATGATCTCGTCCATCGCGAGAACCATGATCGAAAGACCACGGCCGCTTTCTTCCAATCCGGCGACATCGTCGATATCGAAAGACGCACCGCGACTGCGGGCGCGATTCAGCGCATCCTCGGGCACAACGGGTTTGGTATCGACGACGTCGACGACAAAGCGTCCCTCGTCTACTTTTGCCTTTACAATGATCTGGCCCGTGTCACGTCCGTTGATGCTGCCGTGTTTGATCGCGTTCGTCACCGCCTCAACCAGAGCGAGCTCTACAGCAGCAGCGCCCTCAGCATCCAGAAACTGCGTTGCAAGGTTCTTTACCGGCACCGCCACCGACTGAACCTCTCGCAGATCACGTTCAAGCGTCCAAGATGCCTGTGAAGGACTCGGGTCCATACGCTATCCTTTCAACTCTGTTACGGCGTCGTTGATCGAAGTATATAGCGGGAAAACCTTATCCATTCGTGTGAGTTTCAACAGTTGCAGCACTGGGCCATTTGCCCCCGACACAGCCAGTGTTCCGAGGCCGCGCATCTTCTTGATCCCGCCGATCAGCGCACCAAGGGCAGAGCTATCCATGAAAGCAACCTGCTGCAGGTCAAGCACGATCTGTTCATTGCCGGTTTCGATCCGCCCCACCAGAAGATCGCGCAAATCTGGCGCGTTGCTGGCCTCTAACCGCTGTTCCGTAATCTCAAGGACGAGAATCGAATCGTCCTTTCTTTCAGAATATTGCAACATCGGTTATATCCTTTCCGCGATCACAAGGCTGACGTCGTCCGACGGAATCCCTGTTTCATTCCAAGAAACCACTGCCTCTTTAACAATATCAACTAAGTCGTCGGTGCTGCACGCTTCATTATCGCGCAATAGCTGGATCAGCCGGTCTTCCGAATATATTTCCCCATTAGCGTTGAAATTTTCATAGATGCCATCGGAAAACACAAGCAATCTGTCGCCGTGGTCAAAAGTAAATTCGATCATTTCATATTCAGCATCGTCGATCACTCCGATCGGCAAACCGGCCTTGCCGATGCAGAACACGGACCCATCCTTTCGCATCAGCACCGGATACGGATGGCCCGCCTGAACCAAGCGTGCGACATGGGTGCTTGCATCAAATTCTACCATAAGCGCAGTGAAATAAGTCAGATCCGGGCTCCAATGGGTGTTGAGCGTCTGGACCGCCTTCGCGAGGTCGATCCCTGGCTTGATACTGCGCAAGGCGCGTCTTGCGCTGACATGCGCCGCCATGGAAACAAGCCCAGCCGCAGCCCCGTGACCCGCAACGTCGATCTGGAAAAGACCGACGCGGGTATCGGAAAGGCTGGTGTAATCGTAGGTATCACCGGCCACGACATGCGATGGCTGAAACAGGGTCGAAAACTTGATATGCCCGATATCTTCAGGGCGAGGCAGTAAAGACAGCTGCACCTTTGCAGCCGCATCGACCTCGTTTTTCAAAGTCGCATGCGCTTCAACGATCTGCTCGTTCAGGGTCAGACGTTCTACGGTCAGTCTCTCGCGTCGACGGGCGGAAATCAGCAAAGCGCGCAATGCGTCAATGACAGAATTGAGATCGCGCAGTAAAAGCCGTCGTCTGGTAATCGGCTCAAGCCGTCCTGTGGCAATGTCGTTGATCTTGCGTTGCACATAAAGCAAGGGCCTCACGATATGCTGCGTCACCAGATAAATGGACAGCACGAACATCAGCGCGGCAAAGGCTGTCCACGACAGCAAACTACTTAAATGCGCCCGCGCGGTCTCACTTTCGGAGATCAGATGCGCTTGCGACAACTCGAACAGTCTCGCCGTGGTCCGCTTGATCCGACCATCGGCCTCATCCAGCGCCTGGGCCCAGTCAAGCCGCGCCGAAGCCACGTTTGTGTCTTGTGCAACTGCATCTGCATAAGCCGCAAGCGCTGGAAGATAGTTGGCATTAAGGTGATCGAAGAGATCGCTGGCAACCACAGGAGCGTCATTTCTGTATGCGCTTACAACGTCGGCAAAAAACTGATTGATGGCGTCCATGCGACCAACGCTGCTCTGTATCTTCCGGTCAGAAGGCACGTTTGTGGCCTGCTCGGCGGGAATGATCAGAACAAGGTCGTTATTCAGCGTATTGTTGACCGAGAAAATATAGGTCCGGATCGCTTGTAAAGCGGCAATCGTCGTGTCGGGGATTCCGATTTCTTGCAAGATTTTCTGGCGGACCAAAAGTGTCTCGCGTTGCAAATCGGCGAAAACTTTATCCTGAAGGAATACTGCGGCGGCGACGTCACCCGGATCACCCGCGCCCAAAATGCCCGTTAGCTTTGCAACTTCGTCAGACAATCGGGCGGTCTGTTCTTCCAGCGGTCCAGACAACGGCTGCAGGACCGCATTTTCCGACATTATGATTGTTTCCGCCGCGCGCTTCAGGAAACCGACGGCGGCTGACATGTCTTCCAGTAGGTCGGCCTCTTCCACACCTTGGATTGTCAGCAACGCAACAGCGGCGCGGCCTTCGGATATCGCCAACACTGCCTCAAAGACATCGTTGCGCGCCTGATCTACGACAATCTGATCGCTGGTGTCGTAATAATGGCGATAAGAACTTTGCACTTGCGGCACAAGCAAAGCAATCAACGCCATCCCGAATGTCGAAAAAAGGATTGCGAGGGTATTGCCGATATTCATGACGAGACCTTAAGAGCTGGCATCATCATACTGTGCTAACGTTATGGCTCTACTGTAGCGGCCCAGTGTCCAAAATAAGACAATTTTGATTACTACCTGTCCAAAAAGATACAATCACCTGCCGTGTGTCAGAAACAGGCAAGTTCAGCCGGTCGATCGCAAATGCTTGATCAGCTTATGCGAGGTACGTTCAGCAAATTCCACCAGTTCCGCCTGATCACCGAGTGTGAAATCTGTACGCGGAGACGTGTCAAACAGGCAAAAGGCACCAAGCCGGATATCGTTTACATAGATCAGCGGGGCCCCAGCGTAGAACCTAATCCACGGTTCCCCCGCAGTTAGCGGATTGTTACGAAAACGATCATCCGTGGTCGCATCAAGGACGATGAAAACATCATCGTTTAAAATTGTGTAATTACAGAACGCGACATCTCGGGGTGTGCTGTCGATATCAATGCCCGCACGCCCTTTGAGGATTTGCAAACCCTCTGTCAGCAGGGTGACGCACGCAAACTTCGTGCCGAAACTCGACCGGGCCTCTTCGCAGATCAAGTCAAGCTCTGGTGTCTTTACAGAATCTGCAAAACCGGAAGTTTGCAAAAGCCGCAGGCGTCTCGCCTCTTCAGGACCGACTGGATAAAGCGGCGTCTCCGTCATTATGGGCCTTATCTTTCCACACAATTGCAGAGGTGAATATAACAACCAAAACAAGGAGTATCGTTTTAAGCGCGATTGTCAACAAATGGACCTTGCGGGGTGTTTTTTTCACCGCCCAATGCCATGCTACAGCGCGGACGCTGGCGTTCTACCTGTCAACAAGCATAGCGTCAGTGATCGGCGCAGTTCCGACCGCGGTGGTCTCTCATACGGATGATATCCCCGTTCACCGATGCGTCAACCTTGGCAATATACTCGACGCACCTTTCGAAGGCGCTTGGGCTCCGGCCATTTCCACTTTTGACCTCGACTGGATTGCAGGCGCCGGTTTCGACACAATCCGCCTGCCTGTGCGTTTCGGGTCTCATTGGAACGGGACGATCTGGCCCGGATTTCTGGCGCGAGTCGAACAGGTGATCAATCGGACACATGAGCACAACCTGTCGGTTATCCTCGACCTGCATCATTTTGACCAGTTGATGATTGACCCCAACACCTGCGAACCGGTATTTCTCGCGATTTGGACCGAACTGGCGCAACGATTTGCAGGTCACGATGACAGGCTGATTTTCGAGCTGTTGAACGAGCCGCGCAAGCACATGACAACGCAGCGCGCCGTCGAACTTTATCAAAAGTGCTGCCAATCATCCGCGAAGCCAACCCCGACAGGTGGATCATCCTTGGGGCGGTAATATGAACAACCGCGATGAGATGCTCAATCTGCCGAATTTTGGTCCGCGGATTGCGCTGACATTCCACTATTTTGATCCCTTCTCCTTCACGCATCAGCAATCGACGTGGTCATCGCGCAGTTGCTCGGCATGCGTTTTTTGCATTTGAGCAAGAGCGGCTTGCCCCTGCGCAATCTTCGCGTTTTCCGCAACCGTGCTGTCAACGAAGTCCTTGACGCGCGCGCTGTGCGCCGCATCACGTTCGTCCGCCTCGATCTGCTTTGCCTGCTGGGCCGTCTTGTCGCGACGCTTTCCCATATTGGCCGGTTGACGCTGTGTCTTCGCTATAGAGCTCTGCAAATCTTCAACCTCGCCGACAAGCCTTTGCAACTCTGCCTGCCTTGCCGATATTTCTTGCGGCAAGTCTTGATGCAATTGTTTGACCGACCGGTTAAGCGTATCAGCATAATCAGCGCCCTTGTCGATCCGGTTCCATTTTTTGTGCCCCCGTTCAATATCGGGACAATAGGTCTGCATCACTTCGGCCGTGATATCCTGCAGCTCTGCCACCACCGCGTAGGTCGCGACCTTCGAGACCGGTTGCGCATGTCATGCCGGCGTTGCCCGCAAGCACGCGGCAATGACTTGGCGAGGATGCGGACTGATGCAGCGCGTGGGTTGCTTTTGGCGTCAGCGGAAAGAGGTGCAAGGATTTCATGTTTCATCCCGATTGAATCACTGAACCTTGCGAAAGTACAAAACCCTTATTTGCGATATTTTGGTCTTCTACTTTTCTTATGAGGCGTGCTTCTCCAATAACCTGCTAGACATAACACCGGCCAAGGGCCTGCTTTTATGTCTCTCTGGTGAAGGGAGATGCTGCGCTCCCCCTTTCAAAACCCCCAAACTGAAGGGGCAAAGGCCCCTCTCAACACCCCCTGTCAAATCTGGTCGCAAGCAAGGCCTGCTCCTGGATTTTCCAGCCAACGGTACGTTGGATCCGCCGCCTTCGGCCATTCTTTTTTGGCTTTCTTTTGGGAGTCTTGTGCAAAGCATGCATCCGCTCGAGGTACTGGCCAATCCGCCGTTTCCATTTTGTACCGTGATCTTCCCAGCACCAGACCCTTGCATTTGCCATCTGCAAAACGAATGATTCACGCTACGGCTTATTGGTCAATCCTGACAGAAACACTCTTGAACTTGCCCTCAGAGCCCTTGAAGCAATTTCGACTATATAACTTAGGAATAGGACCCCATCGATGGGGTCCTATTCCTAAGTTATAT
>NZ_JAWOAN010000037.1:0-6889 GCF_046498525.1 Yoonia sp. | reverse complement strand
TGCTTTGGCAGAGAAACAATTCACCTTCCGTGAAGACATGAACTTTGGCGCCGATGCTGCCGGACAGGTAGAACAGGGTGCCACGCTTGAAAATGTGGAAGATGCTTTGAACGCCGAAGTCGCCGCACTCTTCCGCAAGTATCCATTGCTGCATCACGTGAAACCGCCACAGTCTTTTGCGGCTGAAGTGGCAAGCTGCTAAGAAGTCGGCAAGGTGTGCCCGCGACTGGTCGTGGCTGTCTAGTGGATGCGTTTGACAGTCGCCTCCTTGTGCGGTTCATCCGCTCGGTCTGGCCCTCAAAACTCCACAGATGTTTTGGTTTGCCTATCTATGATCCCTCTATCTGCCTCAATGCAGAGAGTTATATCACGGTCAATCTCGCAAATCGGAATCTGGAAAAGAGAGACACCTCCCAAACGAGTGCCGCCCCTTTCAGGACCGGGTTGATGCCATCAGAGCCAAACCGGGGACTTCTTGCAACAATCCCGTTTTGGCATCAGCCAATTGGTTGAAATTGACAAGCGCCAGTCGCGCATGTTCGCGGGCAAGTGCTTCGGCGCGCATGCTCTCACGGTTTTCTATAGCTTCCAGGATCGAACGATGCTGGCGTTGTGCATAACGCAGCGAGTCTAGGAAATCGGGGATCAATGCGTGTTCGTTTAGAAATGAAGAGGGCGAAGCAAAGGGGAGAAGTTTTAGCCGTTCAATCTCTTTTCGAATAAGTGGGCTTTGGGGGAAAACCGCCAACAGATCATGGAAACGCGCATTGTGATGCACATATGCGTCGAAATCCAAACCATCGGGACCCGCAAGAGCTGTGTCGATCGAGGCCAGAACTGCATACGCCTCGGCCATGGTTTCCGGTTTCACACCACGTTCGGCAGCCAAACGCGCCGCTGTTCCTTCCAGGACGCCACGCAGTTCAATTGCATCTGCGATGTCTTCCCGCGTGAATGTCGCCACGCGACATCCCCCGGTATCGATCCGCTCAAGTATCCCTTCGGAAACAAGTCGATCCATGGCCTGGCGCAAGGGTGTGCGTGATGTCCCTAGTTTTTTGGCAACAGCGACCTCTGACAGTCGTTGCCCCTCCTCAAAGTCCCCCGCCAATACAAGCGAGCGCAAACCAAGTAAGGCGCGATCGAGTTGTGTTGGACTTTTTTCGGGCATCGCTCGATTCTCCGGTGCCTGAGCACCTCTTTGACAGATTGATCATCACAGACTGTATACAATTGTGAACACAGACAAGTGATTCGGGCCGATCCGAGTAAAACTGTGGGTGCTATGTGGACAGATTGCGTTTCCGACGTACGGTATTGTAAAAAACATCACGCGCGTTTTGTATCATTTTCTTGAGGTCGTTGTTCAAAAACAAGGCCTCCTGAATTTTTGATTGCCATGATGGAGATCATATAATACATTGTATTATAAGGATTAAATCCTAGTCACCTTTACCCGACGGCAGCTTGGTGAAAATCGAGGCGAATTCTCTACCAGATCTACCGGAATTGCTCGGTTTGAACGGTGTGATACCGCGTATGACATGAAACGCTTGTTTGAGGGGGTAATTCTTCTAAAGTTATTTTGGATCACGGGATCAAGCTCTACGCGGGGTTGCTTTGGGAGAGGCTGCTTTGTGTACAATTCTTACCCGAGGCTCACAAAACAAGACAGAGCCGGACCCCAGTCAAACGTCCGGCTTTCACTATTCCTTGGGAGGAACCATGTCAGATACTATTAATCGCAGAAAATTCCTGCGTGGATCGGCCGTTGCCGGTGCCGCAGCTTTGGCAACGCCTGCAATTGCCGAGGGCCACGGCACAACACTCAAGATGCAAGCTGCTTGGGGCGGTGGCATCTTCTTGGAGAACGCACAGTCCTTTGCAAACCGCGTTAACGAAATGTCCGGCGGCTCTTTGACAATCGATGTTCTGTCCGTCGATTCCGTCGTGAAGACAAGCCAGATGCAAGATGCGGTCCACCGGGGTGTTCTGGACGCTGCCCACTATGTTTCCGCATATTGGTACGGCAAATCCAAATCCGCGTCGCTGTTTGGCACCGGACCTTGCTTTGGCTGGTCCAGCCAAGAAATGCTGGGTTGGATTCATTCCGGTGGTGGCCAGGAGTTGTTCGACGAACTGATGGCCGAGCTGCGGTTGAATGTCGTGTCATTCTTTAACTCGCCAATGCCTGCGCAGCCATTGGGTTGGTTCAGTGAACCAATTACGGATGCGTCACAAATCCAAGGCCTGAAGTACCGCACAGTTGGCCTTGCTGCTGACGTTATGCTTGAAATGGGTATGTCAGTGGTGCAGTTGCCGGGCGGTGAAATTCAGCCCGCAATGAAGTCCGGCCTGATCGACGCTGCCGAGTTCAACAACCCGACCTCCGATCGCGATTTCGGTATGCAGGATGTTTCCAAAGACTACATGCTCGCGTCCTACCACCAAAGCCAGGAATGCTTTGAGGTCACCATCAACAAGGACAAGTTCAATGCGTTGTCGGCCGAGCATCAGGCGATGATCCGCAACGCATCCATGGCTGAAAACTCAGGCTTCTACTGGGGCAATACCAAGCGGTATTCCGATGACCTGATCAAGCTTCAGGAGCAGGACGGCGTATCGGTGCACCGTACACCGGAAGCCGTTCTGGAGGCTCAGCTGGTCGCTTGGGATAAGGTTGCGGAACGCATCGCATCGGAAGACCCGTTCTTTGCCCGCGTCATGGAATCCCAAAAGGCATACGCCAAGGAAGTTATGGGGTACCTGAACCTGAACCAGCCTAACTACCAGATGGCTTACGACCACTACTTCGGTTGATCTCTCTGTGACAACATAGATGTCCGGGCGTCCGCATGATGCCCGGACATTGTTGTGCGGCAACGATAAGAAACGACTTGCAGGGGAGCGGCAGTTTCATGAAATTTGTTCACGCTATCGAAGGCATCAGCCTATGGGTAGGGCGTGCATTTGGGTGGTGCATCCTAATTCTCACTCTATCCGTATCGTATGAAGTTTTCGTGCGCTATGTTTTGAATTCCCCGACGGTGTGGGCATTTGATATGATGATCCAGATGTATGGTGCACTGTTCTTGATGTGTGGTGCATATGCGCTGGCGCAAGACACCCACGTACGCGCAGACGTTGTTTACCGGCTATTCCCGGTAAAGGTGCAGGCGGCCTTGGATTTCCTACTTTATTTTCTCTTTTTCTTCCCGGGTGTCTTGGCGCTGGCGTGGTACGGGTATGAGATCGCTTCCGATAGCTGGCGCTATAAGGAAGTAAGTTTCAACAGCCCTGCAAGCATCCAGATCTACTTTTTCAAATCCCTGATCCCGTTGTCAGGTAGCTTGCTCGCGCTTCAGGGCGTGGCCGAACTTGTGCGATGCGTGATGGCGATGCGGACAGGTGTCTGGCCTGAGCGATTGGTCGATGTGAAAGAAACCGAAGACCTGCTGACCGAAGCCGATCTAGAGGCGATCAGCGCCTTCCGTTCGGCTGACAAATAAATCGACTGAAGCGCTTCTAGAAAGATAAAAGATGACAAATCCTGAAGTCGCCCTGTTCATGCTTGGGCTGTTTATTTTCCTTGTTCTCCTCGGTTTTCCGATTGCCTTTACATTGCTCGCGATGGGTGTGGCCTTTGGATACTACGCCTACCACCAAGGCGGCCCGATTGAGTCGTTCAGCGATATTTTCAACAATAATATCTTCTATCTGCTGAACCAGAACACCTATTCAGTCATGGAAAACCCGATCCTCGTGGCGATCCCGCTTTTCTTGTTCATGGGCTATGTCGTCGAACGTGCGAACATCATCGATAAGTTGTTCTTTTCGCTTTATATGGCCGCGCGCAACCTGCCCGGCAGCCTCGCTATTGCTGCACTGCTGACCTGCGCGGTCTTCTCGACGGCGTCGGGGATTGTGGGTGCGGTTGTGACGCTGATGGGCCTCTTGGCTTTTCCCGCGATGGCCAATGCAAACTACGACAAGAGTTTTGCTTCAGGCGTGATCTGCGCCGGTGGTACGTTGGGCATCCTGATCCCTCCGTCCATCATGTTGATCGTCTACGCGGCGATCGCCGATCTTTCCCCCTTGCGGCTCTATGCAGCTGCGGTGTTCCCGGGTTTGCTACTGGCCGGACTATATATCGTCTACGTTATTGTGCGCGTCTGGTTCAATCCGGCCCTGGCACCCAAGCCGACGATGGAAAACCCGCCACCGCCACGAGAAATCTATAAA
This sequence comes from Yoonia sp., assembly GCF_046498525.1. Lineage (GTDB taxonomy): Bacteria > Pseudomonadota > Alphaproteobacteria > Rhodobacterales > Rhodobacteraceae > Yoonia. The sequence continues at coordinate 2,647 of NZ_JAWOAN010000037.1, read as the reverse complement.
GATCTTTTAATCAGCTTCGTCCCGCTTACCGTCCTTATTGCCTTGGTACTCGGCTCAATCCTGGGGGGGTTGGCAACACCTGCGGAAGCGGCGGCAATGGGTGCTTTGGGTGGCATGGTATTGGCGGTGATCTATCGTTCCATGACGTGGACAAAGCTTAAGGAAAGCGTCTTCCTGACCGCGAAGGCCACGGCGATGGTATGCTGGCTGTTCGTCGGCTCATGGACCTTTGCTTCGGTCTTTTCCTACCTTGGAGGTCACGACATCATCGCTGATTGGGTTGGTGGGATGGATTTGGAGCCTTGGGAGTTTCTTGTCCTTGCGCAGATAATCATCTTCCTGCTGGGCTGGCCTTTGGAATGGTCTGAGATCCTGATCATTTTCGTACCGATCTTCCTGCCGCTACTCGAAGTGTTTGGCGTGAACCCGTACTTCTTTGCAATGTTGATTGCCTTGAACCTGCAAACCTCTTTCCTGACCCCACCCATGGCCATGTCGGCCTACTATCTCAAAGGGGTGCTAAAGAACCAGATCGAGCTGATGCAGATTTTCCGTGGCATCATGCCTTACTTGGGCATCGTGATCTTAACGATGGTCTTGATGTATGCATTCCCCGGCATTGCGCTTTGGTTCCCTGAATACCTCTTTGGTCCGTATATTCCATGATAAATGAGAGCTACAAACTTACAGCATCCGAGGCGCTGGCCGCCATCGCCTCGGGTAAACTCAGTTCTGTTGAACTTGTGAAATCCTGTCTTGCGCAAATCGAAGCCACGGACAGCACGATCAAGGCTTGGGCGTTCTTGGACGGCGATGCGGCCTTGGCGCAAGCGGCGGAATGTGATCGAATCCGCAAGGCAGGCCTCGCCACCGGCCCGCTGCATGGGATACCGGTCGGGCTGAAGGACATCATTGACACTGCAAGGATGCCAACCCAGCGCGGCACGCCGATTTTCGCAGGCCGACAAACCGAACATGTCGCACGGCTGGTGGAGCGGTTGCGCGAAGCAGGCGCCGTTATCATGGGTAAGACCGTGACGACCGAATTGGCGTTCGTCCACGCAAACGAGACGCGCAATCCGCACAATGCCGATCACAGCCCTGGCGGGTCATCCAGCGGATCGGCTGCTGCCGTGGCAGCCCATCACGTGCCCTTGGCCGTTGGGACGCAGACCAACGGATCGGTCATCCGCCCTGCGTCATTCTGCGGCACGTTCGGTTTCAAGCCGACACGCGGTGTAATTTCGCGCAGCGGGCTTTTGCAAACGTCTGTTTCGCTCGATCAGGTTGGCTGCTTTGGCCGCAGTCTGGCGGATGTGGCTTTGCTCACGGATGCGCTCGGCTGCTACGATCAGCATGACCCCGTCAGCTTTGCACGCCCGCGCCCAAACATGTTGGCCGGTGCGCAAGCCGAAGTGCCCGTGACACCCGAACTTGCGTGGTTCAACCTGCCGTTCAATGACCGATTATCGGACGACTCGCGCGATGGTTTCGATGCCGTGCTGGAAATCCTTGGCCCGCAGGTGACGCGGATGGAACCCGCTGACACGCTTTCCAACCTTGTCGTCGTGCAGGCCCGGATACACGAATACGAGATTGTGCAGCATCAAGGAGCCGTTTTCGACAAGTACTGGGATCAAATTAGCGAGACGCTCAAGCCTGTCATCACGCGCGCGCGGCAAATTACCAAGACGGAGTATGAAGACGCGCTTGCCGTCAAAGCATCTGCCGAGGCATTTTTTGCCAACTTCTTTGTCGATTATGATGCTATCATCGCACCGTCGGCAGCCGGAGAAGCGCCGAAGTTTGGTAAAGGCACGGGCGACCCGATATTCTGTACGCTTTGGACCTTGGCCGGCCTGCCTTGCGTCAGCTTGCCGTTGCTTGTCGGCGAAAACGGACTGCCGATTGGGGTGCAATTGATCGGCCCCGCCGAAAAAGACGACCGCCTGCTGCGCACTGCGCGTTGGGTTCAAAAGTATCTTGCTGAAACTGCGGATTAAAGAGGAACTGAAAATGTCATATGCGGTCAAATTGATAGCTGGACTGATAGGGACCGGCTTGTTGTGCATCTTTATCGGTGGACTGTCCCAAAGCATCTCGAGCGGTTTTGCGGGTTTCATGGGTGGCTTGCCTTTCATGCTTATCGCCATCTTGGTTTGCGCCATGGCTGTCTATGATTTCTGGGACGAGTGCGTTCGCAAAAAATGAGCAAGAAACGCCTCTGGATTACCCGCCGCCTGTCTGACGCCACACTGGAACGTGCTGCGCGCGACTATGATGTGGTCATTAATCATGCTGATACACCCGGCACCGCAGAGGACTTGATTGCAGCCAGCGCCGCCTTCGATGCGATTATTCCGTGTCACTCCGAACATTTCAGCGCAGATGTTGTCGCGCAGTTCGCAGACCGTTTGCAGATTGTTGCCAACCATTCCGTCGGTGTGGACCACTGTGATTTGCCAGCGCTCAAGGGGCGTGGGATCGTGGTGACGAACACGCCGGATGTGTTATCGGATGCAACAGCAGAACTGGCAATGTTGTTGATGTTGGGGGCGGCCCGCCACGCGGTTGCGGGGGACCGGATCGTGCGCACCGGTAGCTGGGATAGCTGGTCACCGGCGTTCATGGTCGGCAAACAGGTCAC
>NZ_JAWOAN010000012.1:0-9605 GCF_046498525.1 Yoonia sp. | reverse complement strand
AACCGTGCCCGTCGCCATGAGGCGATGGCGGACAAGCAGCGCCAGCGCGCCGAAGGGCGTTTGTTGGTTCTGGGACTTGCATTCTTTTGCGCTTTTGGCCTGATCGGGATGCGGATGGGTGCTTTGGCGTCCTCTGTCCCGGAAGAACCGCGTGCGTCTGCCATAGGCAATCCGATAATCGGACAGCGCTCTGATATCGTTGATAGAAATGGGCGGATACTGGCAACGAACCTGCAAACGCATTCGCTCTACGCCCATCCGCGTGACATGATTGATCCGGCAAATGCAGCAAAGGGTCTCGCCGAAATCTTTCCAGAGCTCGATGAAGCCGAACTGCTCAAAGACTTTCAAGGTGAACGCCGGTTCCTCTGGATCAGGCGTCAGATCAGCCCCGAACAAATGCAGGCCGTGCATGATATCGGGTCGCCCGGTTTGCTGTTCGGACCGCGCGAAATGCGTCTTTATCCCAACGGCCCGATTGCCGCACATATCCTTGGCGGTGCCAGCTATGGACGCGAAGGTGTCGCAAGTGCCGAGGTGATCGGTGTCGCTGGCGTCGAGCGGCAGTTCGATGGCTATTTGCGTGATCCGGCCAACGAAGGCGCACCATTGCAGCTTTCGCTGGACCTCACCGTGCAGGCCGCCGCAGAACAGGTGCTTGCGGGCGGCATGTCGATCATGAACGCCAAGGGCGCGACATCGGTCTTGATGGATGTCCATACCGGCGAAATCATTTCGATGGTGTCCTTACCGGATTTTGATCCCAACAACCGTCCCCGCATATTGACGACGGGTGATCAGGCTGACAGCCCGCTTTTCAATCGCGCCGTGCAGGGTGTCTACGAACTGGGCTCGGTCTTCAAGATTTTCGCGGTGGCGCAGGCGATGGAACTGGGACTTGTAAGCCCGGAGACAATTATCGACACACAAGGTCCGTTGAGCTGGGGGCGTTTCCGGATTCGTGACTTCCGCAATTACGGTCCTGAACTGAGCACCACTGATGTGATCGTCAAATCCTCGAATGTTGGAACGGCCCGGATCGCCATGCAGATTGGCGCGGAACGTCAGCGGGCGTTCCTCGATTCGCTCGGTTTCCTTGAACCAACACCGCTCGAGATGATCGAAGCGCCAACAGGCAAGCCACTCTTGCCATCCAACTGGTCGGAAATTTCAACGATGACCATTTCTTACGGGCATGGGCTTTCGTCATCGCCGGTGCATCTGGCTGCGGGCTACGCGTCTTTGTTGAACGGCGGCACACGGGTAGAACCGACGTTGTTGCGCCGCGACACCATAGAGCGTGGGCCGCGCATTGTCAGTGAAGCTGTCAGCGCACGCTCGCGCGAAATGCTGCGGCAGGTCGTTGTGCGCGGGACAGCATCTTTCGGCGAAGTTCCCGGCTATCAGGTTGGCGGCAAAACAGGGACCGCAGACAAGCCGCGCGCGGCGGGTCGTGGATATTACGAAGACAAGGTGATTTCGACCTTTGCCACGGTCTTTCCTGCCAATGACCCGCAATATGTTCTGATTGTGACTTTGGACGAACCTTCCGAGAATTCAGGCGATGAACCACGTCGCACAGCAGGCTGGACCGCCGTGCCGGTTGCCGCCGAAATGATCCGCCGCACAGCGCCTCTTTTAGGCCTGCGGCCACAAGTGGACACGCCTCGGCAGGTCGGTGTAACACTGACCTCGAATTAAGCGAGGTCAGATTATGAAATCACTGGTGGAACTGGGGCTGACGGCGCGGGGCGGGCGTGAGGCGCAAATCACCGGGTTGGCGGTGGACAGCCGTGATGTGCAGCCGGGATTCCTCTTTGCCGCCTTGCCGGGCGGGCGCGTGCATGGCGGGGAGTTCATTCAATATGCCTTGCGTATGCAGGCCGGCGCCATCCTGACAGATGCCAAAGGGGCCGAGATTGCGGCGGACGAACTGGCCGCCTCAGATGCCGCTGTCATTGTGGCACAAGACCCGCGACAGGCGGTCGCGCAGACCGCTTCACTCTGGTTCGGGGCGCATCCGCAAACCGTGGTCGCTGTCACAGGCACGAATGGAAAAACGTCTGTTTCGACATTTTGCCGTCAGATTTGGGAAGAACTGGGTTTGTTGGGGGTGAACCTGGGGACCACAGGAGTCGAGGGGGCATGGAACCACCCGCTTAAACACACGACGCCGGAACCCATTACCTTGCACCGCGTTCTGGCAGAGGCCGTAGAAAACGGGATCACCCATGTTGCGATGGAGGCGTCCTCGCATGGTCTTGACCAGCGACGATTGGATGGTGTGCTGCTGACGGCTGCGGGATTTTCGAATTTCAGTCAGGACCACCTCGATTATCACGAAACTTTCGAGGCTTATTTCTACGCCAAAATGGGGCTCTTCACGCGTGTTCTTTCCGAAGATGGCATCGCGGTGATCAACCTCGACGATCCCAAAGGCGAAGACGTAGTGGGAATCTGTGCTGCCCGTGGGCAAGAGGTGATCGGTGTCGGTCGTCATCCGGACGCCCGCCTACGCCTGACGGGGCAGCGGTTTGATGCAACAGGACAGGACCTGCTGTTTGACTGGCAGGGACGCGCGCGGCAGGCGCGGCTGGAATTGATCGGGGGCTTTCAGGCGGAAAACGTCCTGTTGGCTGCCGGTCTGGTGATTGCCGCGGGCGCTGATCCCGACGCGGTGTTCGACACGCTGCAATACCTGACAACGGTGCGCGGCCGCATGGAACTGGCGGCGACACGCCAAAGCGGGGCGGCTGTCTTTGTTGACTACGCCCATACACCCGACGCGGTCGAGACTGCGCTGAAAGCAATGCGCCCGCATGTGATGGGCCGGATCATCGTCATCGTCGGTGCAGGAGGCGATCGCGACGCGGGCAAGCGGCCCTTGATGGGGGCAGCCGCCGCGCAGAACGCTGATATTGTCATTGTAACTGATGATAACCCCCGTTCCGAAGATCCTGCAGCGATCCGCGCGGCGGTGATGGCTGGCGCGGTCGGGGCGGGCGGTTCCGACAGCATCACCGAAGTGGGCGACAGGGCCGAAGCGATCCTGCGCGGCATCGACATGCTGGGGGCAGGGGATGCGCTGCTGATCGCGGGCAAGGGACATGAGACCGGCCAGATTGTCGGCGACGCAGTCCTGCCGTTTGACGATGTCGAGCAGGCAAGTGTGGCGGTGGCAGCACTGGAAGGCTGGATATGAAGGCGCTTTGGACATCTGCCGAAGCTGCAGCGGCAACTGGCGGCCAGTCGACGCAGGATTGGCAGGCACAGGGCGTTTCGATCGATACGCGGACAATACAGGAAGGTGATCTTTTCGTTGCGCTCAAGGATGTGCGCGACGGGCACGCGTTCGTGGCCCAAGCGCTGGATAAAGGGGCTGCTGCCGCCTTGGTGACGCACCGACCTCAGGGCGTGGCCGAGGATGCGCCGCTCTTGATCGTATCCGACGTTCTTGAGGCGCTGGCTGCCTTGGGCCGCGCGGCCCGGGCGCGGACCGATGCCAAAATCGCCGCGATCACGGGTTCTGTCGGGAAAACCTCGACCAAGGAAATGCTGCGCGCTGTCTTGGAAAAACAAGGCAAGTGCCACGCTGCCGAGGCCTCTTACAACAACCACTGGGGGGTCCCGCTGACCTTGGCAAGAATGCCTGCCGATACGGATTATGCTGTCATTGAAATCGGCATGAGCAACCCCGGCGAGATCACGCCCCTGTCCCGGATGGCGCGCCCGCATGTTGCGATGGTCACGACGGTTGCAGCCGCACATCTGGCGTCATTCGAGAACCTTGCCGGAATCGCGGTTGAAAAAGCCTGCATCATGGACGGGCTGGAGCCCGCAGGTGTTGCTGTTCTTAATGGTGACATCGAGACCAGCGGGATTTTGCAGGATCACGCGCACGCGCTGGGCGCAAGAACGGTTCTCTTTGGTGAAACCGCGCCGGATTGGACCGTCAGGAATGTCCGCATCACCGGCGATGTGACGGTGATCACCGCATCGGGTGGTGGTGAGGACTATCTTTTCAAACTCTCCGTACCGGGTCGCCATTTCGCAATGAATGCTCTCGGTGTGCTCGCAGTGGCAGAGGCGCTGGGTGCCGACCCGGTCGCGGTCTCTCTCGATATCGCAGCCTGGGTCCCCCCGGCGGGGCGCGGCACGCGTGAAGTGATCGTGACGGACATGGCCAACGATGGCGAAAGCCTTGAGTTGCTGGATGATGCCTTTAACGCCAACCCCGCATCGCTGGCGGCGTCGTTGGAGGTGTTGGCCGCTTCGACGCCTGCCAACAATGTGGGCCGCATTGTAAACGGGCGCCGCGTTGCCATTCTGGGCGATATGCTGGAACTGGGCCAGTCTGAGGCGGAGATGCACCGCGAGATGGCACAGAACGCGCATCTGCGAACCCTCGATCTGGTCCATTGTTCCGGCCCCCTGATGCGGCATCTTTGGGAAGCCTTGCCCGAAGAAAAGCGCGGGCGCTGGGCGCAAACTGCCGCCGAGTTGGTGCCGCATGTGTCGCGTCTTGTCGATGCAGGCGATGTGGTGCTGGTGAAAGGTTCAAAAGGCAGCAAAGTCAGCCTTGTCGTTGACGCCATCCGAAAACTCGGGCATCGCCACTCGCAACAACAATAAGGTAACTGTCATGTTATATTGGCTCACAGCACTCTCGGACGGTGGCGACTTTTTCAACTTGTTCCGCTATATCACGTTTCGGGCAGGCGGGGCATTCATGACGGCGCTCTTGTTCGGGTTCATTTTCGGACCACCACTGATCAACGTGTTGCGCCGCACACAAGGGCGCGGTCAGCCGATCCGTGATGACGGGCCTGAGGGTCATTTCGTCAAGGCAGGAACCCCGACGATGGGCGGCCTGCTGATCGTAGGCGCATTGACGTTTTCGACCTTGCTTTGGGCGCGGCTGGATAACCCGTTTGTCTGGATGGTTCTCTTTGTGACCTTGTCGTTTGCGGCGATCGGCTTTGCCGACGACTATGCAAAGGTGTCCAAGCAGAACACATCGGGCGTGTCGGGTAAGGTGCGCATTTTGCTGGGTATTCTGATCGCAGGGATCGCGGGTTACTGGGCGGCGGCCTATCATCCTGATGATCTGAGCAATCAACTGGCCCTGCCGATTTTCAAGGATACGCTGGTCAATCTTGGCATTCTCTTTGTTCCTTTTACAATCATCGTGATCGTCGGTTCTGCGAATGCAGTGAACCTGACCGATGGGCTTGATGGTTTGGCGATCATGCCGGTGATGATCGCGGCAGGCACGTTTGGCGTGATCGCCTATGCCGTGGGCCGGACCGACTTTACCGAGTATCTCGACGTGCACTATGTGCCGCAAACTGGCGAAATTCTGATCTTCACGATGGGGCTGATCGGAGGGGGTTTGGGGTTCCTTTGGTATAACGCCCCGCCAGCGGCGGTCTTTATGGGCGACACCGGTTCACTTGCTTTGGGTGGCGCACTCGGCGCAATCGCAGTTGCCACCAAGCACGAGATCGTGCTGGCAATCGTGGGCGGCCTGTTCGTGGTCGAAGCGCTCTCGGTCATCATTCAGGTGCTTTATTTCAAACGGACCGGCAAGCGTGTGTTCCTGATGGCCCCGATCCATCACCACTATGAGAAAAAAGGCTGGGCCGAGCCGCAGATAGTGATCAGGTTCTGGATCATCTCGCTGATCCTCGCGATGATCGGGTTGGCCACGCTGAAGGTGCGCTAATGATACCTGTACAAGGATACACCGGCAAGACGGTTGCCGTGTTGGGGCTGGGGCGTTCCGGGCGGGCCGCTGCCGCCGCGCTAGCCGCTGGTGGCGCGCACCCTGTCGTATGGGATGACAGCGCCGTCGCGCGGGATGCAGCAAAGGAAGCAGGCTTCGACCTGCGCGATCTGACAAAACCGGATGCATTCGATGCAGTGGCCTGTCTGATCGTCAGCCCCGGTATTCCGCATCTTTACCCGAGCCCCAATCCGGTGATTGCGGCCGCTTGGGACGCCGAGGTGCCGGTCGATAATGATATCGGACTGTTCTTCCGGTCTTTTGCGACTGATGAATGGGAAAGCTTTGATACGGTACCTCGCGTGATTGCGGTGACCGGATCGAACGGTAAGTCCACAACGGCTGCGTTGATCCATCACATTGTGGTCGAGAACGGTCGTCCCGCACAACTAGCCGGTAATATCGGGCGTGGTGTGCTGGATATCGAACCGGCGCATGATGGCGAAGTGGTGGTGCTAGAACTGTCCTCATACCAGACCGATCTTGCCCGCAGCATGACGCCGGACGTGGCCGTCTTTATCAACCTGAGCCCCGATCATCTGGATCGCCATGCCGGTCTGGGCGGGTATTTCGCGGCAAAACGCAGGCTCTTTGCCGAAGGTGGGCCTGACCGTGCCGTCATTGGTGTGGACGAGGCCGAAGGGCGCTATATGGCCAATCAGTTGACCGAGGGTCCGGGGGATGACCGTGTCATTCGGATTTCTTCGGGTCAGAAGCTCGGGGGACGAGGCTGGACTGTGTTTGCGCGCAAGGGCTTCTTGTCAGAGTACCGCAAGGGGCGGCAGGTCGGATCGGTTGATCTGCGGGCAATCGGCGGTCTGCCGGGGGCGCACAACCATCAAAATGCCTGTGCAGCCTATGCCGCCTGTCGGACCTTGGGGTTGGGCCCCAAGGGTATCGAGGCGGCTATGCAGAGCTATCCGGGGCTGCCGCATCGCAGTCAGGTCGTGCTGGACCGCGATGGCGTGCGCTTTGTGAACGACAGCAAGGCGACGAATGTTGACAGCGCGGCGCAGGCCTTGCAGGCCTTTCCCAAGATACGCTGGATTTGTGGGGGCTTGCAGAAAGAAGGCGGGCTGGACGGGTTATTGCCGCATCTGGATCATGTCGCCAAGGGTTACGTGATAGGCCGCGAGGCCGCGAGTTTCGCACGCCAACTGACAGGTTGCGAGACCGAGGTTTGCGGCACGATGGATGTGGCTGTGACACGGGCGGCAGCCGATGCAAAGCCCGGTGAGGTTGTATTGCTGGCGCCCGCTGCGGCCTCGTTTGATCAGTACGACAGCTTTGAAGCGCGGGGCGACGATTTTATTGAACGGGTGATGGCGCTGTTCAGGTAAGGGTGATCACGATCCAGCTTGCCTGTCCGCTATCGCCTTGCCCGACGCCCAACCCGACGACCAGGCCCATTGGAAGTTGTATCCACCCAGCCAACCGGTCACATCTACACATTCGCCGATGAAAAAAAGCCCCGCGACGCGTTTTGCCTCCATCGTCTTTGACGAGAGTGCATCGGTGTCCACGCCGCCGAGCGTCACCTCGGCGGTCCGGTAACCTTCCGAACCCGCAGGCCTGAGCGTCCAGTCGGCAAGGGCGTCGCAGAGTGCTGTGAGCTTGGCATCGCTTTGGTCCGCGATATTGCCGTCAAGCGCCAGTTCTGTCCTGATGTGGTCAACCAGACGGCCCGGCAGGTGTTGTGACAAGGCCGTGGTCAGGGCCTTGCGCCCTTCGGATTGTCGCTGGTGTTGCAGGTCGGCCAGCAGGTCACTTGACGCCACCAGATTGACGCGGATCGTTTCGCCTTCATGCCAGTAGGAAGATGCCTGCAGGACAGCCGGCCCCGAAAGCCCGCGATGTGTGAACAGGATCGCTTCATCAAAGCTGGTGTTGCCCGCTGACACGCGGGCAGGGATGGCGACACCCGCAAGTGGTTTGAATTTGTCATCCGAGAACGTCAGCGGAACAAGACCCGGTCGCGGCGTGATCACAGGCAGTCCGAACTGTTCCGCAATTTGGTAGCCCAGTCCTGTCGCGCCCATTTTGGGGATAGATTTGCCACCACATGCCACGACAAGATTGCGTGCCGTGACCGTTCGGGTCCTTCCTTCGCGGGTCAATGCGACCGTGAAAGTTGAACCATCGTGGGCAATCTTCCCGACATCGGTTTGCAGCCAAAGCTGCGCACCAGCCTTGTCCATCTCGGCGCGCAGCATGGCGATAATGTCTTTTGCACTGTTGTCGCAAAAAAGCTGTCCCAGAGTCTTTTCATGCCATGCGATCCCATATTGATCGACCAGTTCGATGAAATCCCATTGCGTGTACCGCCCGAGAGCGGACTTGCAGAAGTGTTTGTTCTGGCTGATGAAATTCTGCGGGCTGGCATGCAGATTGGTAAAGTTGCAGCGGCCTCCGCCCGAAATTCTGATCTTTTCGCCAGGGGCTTTTGCGTGATCCACGACCAGAACGCCGGGGCCTGCGTGGGCCGCGCACATCATGCCTGCGGCACCTGCGCCAATGATCAAAGTTTCAAAGTCCATGTCGGCTCATATGGCGCAAGCGGCAGGGGAGATCAAATACTGCCTGTTTGTTTGTGACATCGGTGAAGGCCGGGCATGAACATGGAAAATCCAAGGCGTGGTTTTTCAGTGGAATCACCGTCAATTGGCGGTTAAGGTAAAACCAGACCCGGAAAACGGGCGATGTAGGCAAATGAGCGGTGATCCATGACGGAAATGGTCTATGGGACGGTCCCGGTGCAATCCGGCGACCCGGTTCTGCCCCGATGGTGGCGGACAATTGACAAGTGGACGATGTCTTGCATCCTGCTGTTGTTCGGGATCGGCCTGCTGTTGGGCTTGGCGTCTTCGCCGCCTCTGGCTGCCAAGAACGGGCTGGAGCCATTTTATTATGTGACCCGTCAGGCGATTTTTGGCGGCATGGCGATGGCGGTGATGTTCATCGTATCCATGATGTCGCCGACGCTGGTGCGCCGTTTGGCAATTCTGGGGTTTTTGTGTGCTTTTGTGGCCTTGGCCTTCCTGCCTGTCTTCGGCACGGATTTCGGCAAAGGGGCGACGCGCTGGTATTCGCTGGGGTTTGCGTCCTTGCAGCCGTCGGAATTTCTCAAGCCGGGTTTTGTTGTCATGACCGCTTGGCTTTTGGCGGCATCCCAGCAGTTGGGCGGGCCGCCCGGCAAAAGCTACTCCTTCGTGCTGACTATGGTCATTGTGCTGATGCTTGCCGTGCAGCCCGATTTTGGTCAGGCCGCTCTGGTTCTGTTTGCTTGGGGTGTGATGTACTTCGTCGCCGGTGCGCCGATGATCTTGCTGATCATTCTGGCAGGGCTGGTCGTTTTTGGTGGCACGATCGCCTATGCAAACTCGGAACACTTTGCCCGTCGTATTGATGGGTTTCTGTCCCCCGATCTTGATCCCAACACCCAGCTTGGCTACGCGACCAATGCAATCCGCGAAGGCGGTTTTTTCGGTGTTGGCGTAGGCGAAGGACAGGTCAAATGGTCGCTGCCTGACGCCCATACCGATTTCATCATCGCTGTCGCAGCCGAGGAATACGGGCTGATTTGTGTTCTGGTGATCATCGCGCTTTACACGGTGATCGTTGTGCGGTCCTTGTTGCGGTTGATGAAGGAACGCGATGTGTTCATTCGTCTTGCCGGGACAGGTCTTGTCTGCATCTTCGGGGTGCAGGCGATGATCAACATGGGTGTTGCCGTGCGGCTGTTGCCTGCAAAGGGGATGACCCTGCCGTTCGTATCCTATGGCGGATCGTCCCTGATTGCGGGCGGCATCGCCGTTGGTAT
>NZ_JAWOAN010000283.1:0-4621 GCF_046498525.1 Yoonia sp. | reverse complement strand
TCATCGGGAACACTTGAACTGGTCTTGACGCGGCCGTATTTCATAATTGTCGAAAATGCACTTTGTCCAAACTGGCTTTACTCTGGGCAAACCGGTGTATCGTTGCAGCGATACGCACCTTTTGGGACACGTATCGCTGCCAGTGATTTAGCTCTCCATTGTTTTGGAAATCCAAACCTCGACCCGACGGTTGATGCCGCGGCCACGCTCGGAGACATTACAGGCCGATGGGGCGATTTCGCCAAAGCCTGCCGCAGACATCTGGATGTTGTCCAGCTGTTCGCCGGCAAACGCCCGCAGTTCTTCCATCACGGCAGCAGCACGCTGTTCTGCCAGACGCTGGTTTGCATCGAAGGCACCTACATCGTCGGTGAAGCCGACAAAGGTCACTTCGGTACCTTCGGGCGCACGTTGCAGATAAGCGATCAGGCGCTGCGTGTCCAAGCGGCCACGCTCGTCGATGTTGGAGGAACCGGTCCGGAAACGGAAGGTTGTCGACAGACGGTCGTGCTGGTCCATCTCGGCAATCATATTGCTGATGATTTCGCCTTCGAAGCCCACGTCGTAGCGTGCGACTTCGTCAACCAAAGCGGCGCGACGTGCGTCACCTTCTGTCTGGCTGCGGCGCAGGATGCCCAGGTCAATGAAGCCTGATTTGCCGATGACCGCATCAGCCTGATTGGATACGACAAAATCGAGGAACTGCTGCGTTGATGCATTCATGTTGTCCGAACGGTTGTAAAGGTACATCCGGCGGCTCAGCGTGTATTCCTCGGTCTTGGCGGAAAATGCATCCGGTCGTAGCAATGCCGCACTCGTTCACAAGGGTCAGCGGTTTCGCACCACGCTGGAACGCATAGCCAAGATAGCCAATCGCGTTACGGTCATGGAACATGACGTTCGACAGCACCTGATCGTCAGATGAAATACCCTGTGGGTGGAATGCAGGACGCTCTTCATCGTAAAGATACGTCATGAAATAATCATAGCTGGCGGAATCCTGCTCGTGCGATATCACGTTGATCGGGCGGTCCGGGCCGCCAACTTCTGACCAGTTTGTGATTTCACCGGAAAAGATGCCGGCAAGCTGGTCTTTGTTCAACTGGTCCACCGGGTTCGAGGCATGTGTCACCACAACCATACTGTCGACGGCGATAATGTGCTCTTGGTTGGGGCTGACCATGCTGCCTGCGCCATCAGCACGCAGCGCACGCGCCTCGTCAACAGTGATGCGGCGGGCCGACATTCCGACATTGGCCTCTTTTGCCAGAAGGGCCTCGAAGGCATTGCTATCATTCGTTGTTGAAACCAGATAGGTGCCAATCTCGTCACCAAAACCGCCATCGTCGATCAGTGTCGCCACTGTCTCGCCGGCAGATGCGTTGGTCAACTCTGCGTCGGCGTTGATGGATGCGGCAAAGCCGGTCATCAGCAGGGGCATCATGCCTTGGCCGATCGAATCGGAACCGACAATCGTGACGTCTGCGGAAAAACCATCGAAGGATGGGCAGGCCGCACTCATCGCTCGGCAACAAAACACCCACAGAAGCGCGCCGGGCGCTTGAGCAATTTGAGGGCTCCGCTTCCGGCGCGCTTGCCCAAACCGAAACCGAAGAATATGAAATCCAGACCCGCAGACTCTCGTTATGAATGAGGGAGCTTCGGGGAGCAGGTCAACCCGGTATTCAAAAACCAAGTAGGAACACATTTGTTTCCTACACACGAACGGTGATTGCGGTTTCTTAAACCCTTGCGCGAGTAGGCCCCGCGCGCATGGCAACTTCAATGCGGCTGAGGTGTCTTGTCGAATGCTGACGCCCTTCAATATCACGAACAGGATAACAAGGACTGCTTAATCGGTGATGTTGCGAGACTGTTGGGGGATCGGCAGCAAGTTTGGGATCAAGATCACGCTTTGGATAGGGAATGCGGCCTCAAAGCTGACTACGGTTGTCTACCGCGCCAACACCACCTCGGCTTTCAGCCCACCGAACCGTTCGCTTTCCCCCAATCGCAACACACCGCCGTGGGTCCGCGCGATATCCGCCACAATGGACAGCCCCAACCCGACGCCGCTTCCCCTGTCCTGATTGCGCGCGGGGTCAAGCCGGACAAAGGGGCTCAGCGCCTCTTCACGACGCTCTGGTGGAATACCCGGTCCGTCATCTTCGACCCAAAACCGCACCGCGCGATCTGTCACGCTGACCCCGATTTCTGCGTGACTTCCATAACGCAACGCATTTCCGATCAGATTGTCCAAGGCGCGCCGGATCGCGAGGGGCCGCAGGCGTACCGGATCATCCGGGCCTTCGATCGTGCCCAATGTCACGTTTTGCCCTGACCGCTTTGCATCTTCCAGAACGTCATACACAATCTGCGAAGGGGTGGTCGGCTCCAGACTGTCACTCGCATCGGTTCGGGCAAAATCCAGAAATGCATCCAGCAGCCGTTCCATATCATCGACGTCATTGACCAGCGGGTCAGCGTCATTCGGGTCCAGCATGGACAGGCCCAGCCGCAGGCGCGTCAGCGGTGTGCGCAAATCATGACTGACGCCCGACAACATCATCGTGCGGCTTTGCGTCTGGCGCTCCAATTTGTTGCGCATCTCAAGAAAGGCCATACCTGCGGCCCGCACTTCCACGGCTCCGGTCGGTGTAAATGGCGTTATCCTGCCCTTGCCATAGTCCGCTGCCGCGCGCGCCATCCGCTTGATCGGACGCAGCTGGTTACGCAGGAATACATAGGCAATCGCAGTCATCAATCCACCCAGCACAACCATGATCACGATCAGCTGGTGCGGGTTCGACGCAGATACGCGCCGCCGTGTCAGTTCCATTTTCAATGGTCCGTGACGGGTGTCTGCCCAGACCACGACCGTGCGCCGATCTTCAAGCGAGACGGCCAGGACGTCGGAGATGCCGTCGCGCAGGGTGGCAATGACGGTTGCACCCGTGAGGTCGACAAATGGTTTGATATCTTCGCTGATCACATCGGTCGCAGGCAGCGCCGTGGCGATCTCCAGCGGCGCGTCGATCTTTGCGATGGCAGCGCGTGCCGCAGCAAGATCGGGTTCGGCGTTGGCTGTGTCGATCAAAAACCGCAACTCGATGTTGACACCACTTGTCATCAAGCGTGTCACACCTTCAAAATGGCGCTGAATAAATACAACAGAGACAAGCAATTGCAGCAACAGGATTGGCAATACCAGAATAAGCGCCGCCCGGGCGTAAATGCCACGCGGCATGTATTTCTTGAGCCAACCAAAGAACATGCGGGTAGGCTATCCGCACTGACAGGAAACGGAAAGCGGTTGTGAACGTGGAATTTGAACCGATCGCGGGACGACCGCACAAATTCTCGGATGATCTGAAGGTGCTTTTGGCACCCAACCCTTCAGCGATGACATATTGGGGAACCAATACATATATCCTTGGCCGCGAGACCCTCGCCATCATCGATCCCGGCCCAGACAACCCTGCGCATCTGGACGCACTGGAGACCGCAATCGCCGGTCGGCCGGTATCGCATATCCTGCTGACCCACAGCCATCTGGATCATTCACCGCTTGCAATCGCCCTGTCGGCACGCACCGATGCGCCGGTTTACGCCTTCGGCAATAGCCTCGCCGGTCGGAGTGTCGTGATGCAGCAATTGGTGAAAGACGGGTTTGCGGGAGGTGGCGAAGGGATCGACCATCACTTCAAACCGGATCACACACTGCATGACAGCGATGTTCTGAAGGGCGCATGGGGAGAGATCACCGCTCTTCATACGCCAGGACATATCGGCAATCACCTTTGTTTTGTCTGGAAGAACGTCATCTTTACCGGCGATCATGTGATGGGGTGGGCCAGCTCGCTTGTTTCGCCACCCGATGGCGACCTGACGGATTTCATGCTGTCCTGCGCGCGGCTGAAAGAGCATCCTGCCGATGTTTACTACCCCGGACATGGTGCCCCCGTTTCTGATCCAAGTGCCCGATTGGATTGGCTCATTGCCCATCGCAAGCGCCGCGAAGCACAAATTCTCAACTCGCTGGCCCGGCGATCAGCAATCCCATCGCAGATTGCTGCGGAAATCTATCATGATGTGGCCCCTGATTTGCTGCGCGCGGCTGAACGCAATGTCTTTGCCCATCTGATCGACCTTGTTCAGCGCGGCACAGTGACCGCGACACCACGACTTTCGGCTGCGGCAGTTTTTGCGCTTACGCAGGGACGGTAAGCCCGACAAAGAAGTTTCCAACAAACTGATCAAAACCCTCTGGACGTCTCGGAATCGCGTTGCTATATGGGCGCGAGTGTTCCGACGTAGCTCAGCGGTAGAGCAGTTGACTGTTAATCAATTGGTCGTAGGTTCGATCCCTACCGTCGGAGCCAAAATTCCCTTAAGTGTCTGAAAACATTAGAGCTAATTGATTAGCTCCGATGGTTTTGGGCTGATTTATGCAAAAAGTTACACACGAGGTCACACAAGGCCGCCGCGTCCCGTGTTTTTCAGCGATGATCGTCCCCAGCGTGAGGACGAATTATGGGACATCAGAAATACCTGTTTAAAAAGAGCGGAAACTTCTACTTTAGACGCCGCATTCCGGGGTTTTCCACACTTATTTCACCAT
>NZ_JAWOAN010000276.1:0-7685 GCF_046498525.1 Yoonia sp. | reverse complement strand
TTGGGAACATTTGCGCAATCACTCAATCAGATCGATCCGTGGCATCTGGTGCAAACTGACGAGGCTGCTTTTGACGCTGCGATGCAAGTTTACGAAAGTCTCGACAGTGTCACCGCCTTGCCGATCGCAGACCTGCAAACCACCCTTTTGCGGGCCGATGACGCAGAGGGTATTTTCGTCAACGGCGCGCGCATCGACGAAGCGCCAGACGTCAACGATCTGCTGCCGGTTTTTCTGCAGGAGGATGAAGTCACGGATGAACAGTCAGGTGCACCAGACATGCCATCGGACGGGGTAACGGACTATGACCCAGGTCCTTTTGCGGTGGACCCCGGACATCATGTGGTGACGGGTGGCAACCGCGTTATCAATGAAGCCGTCCTGAAATCCGTTTGGGTCGACGCCCCGGTCATTGCCGTTGCCGACAATGTGCTGCGCCTTGATATGATATCGCAGATCAACCTGCGCGTTGAATCCGCCGCATTGCCTTTGCACGCAATATCCGCGCCATCGTCGTCCTTCAATATTGCGCATCTCGAATACAGCTATGCGATGGTGCAGGATCCGTCCGTAACCGACAGTACGGATGTGATCAATGACGGGTTGCCCAGCTTCTGGAACGTGACACGGCTGGAGGGCGACCTGATACTGTCGAATTGGGTACAGCAACATATCTTTGCGACGGATTATGACCGGGTCGAGGTCAAGTTCACGGGCGCAGCCAGTTATATCGGTACGGGCGAAAACCTTGTGTTCAATGAGACGCTGGCAATGAACATGGGCTTTCACTATGACCTGATCATGATCGGCGGCAGCATGGTCACGCTGAATCAGATCTTTCAGATCAACGTGATGCTCGATCAGGACAGCTTTACCAATGGTGCCTTCGCCGGGGCCGCGTTCAATGCCGGCGACAACCTGCAAGTCAATAAAGCCGCCATCCTGACCACCGGCGTTGACAGCACGGGTCTGGCGAACGAGCCATTTCTTCAGGCAATCACCGATTTGAAAGCTGGCAGCAACACGATTTCTGCGGATGTGGCGCAGATGTCGCTTTTTGCCGGACAAGAGATGCTTTCTGTTCTGTATGTCGACGGTGACCTGATCCAGACTGCGGTGATCGAACAGATCAGCTATCTGGGCGATTCCGACCAGATTCATTTCATTCAGAACATGATCGCCAGCGCCGAGGGTGCTCAGACCACGGTGACAACCGGTTCCAACGCACAAATCAATGCAGCCACGATCGTCTCGGAGGGGCTGGATTCCACGGTTCTGGCGGGCGGGGAAACCTATAGCGATGCGTTGATCTATCAGGCTGAACTGATCGACGAAACCAGTGCGCCAACGGGAGTGCATCTGGACCCGCTTGCATCGGAGGCCGTCGCGTTTCTGGCCGACAACATGATCGCGCCCGATCCTGTGGATGAAGGTGCCGGTCACGGTGTGCTCCATCAGGATGATCCTGGAACGTCGGACGTGATGCAGACGATGCTGGCCTAGACACCGTATCCCCCTACCCCCAAGTTTAGCGGAGAAACGCTTTGAACAAGATGATTGAAAGATCGCCCGCATACGGGACGGTCGTGCAAGCCCATTCCGACAAGCGGCGGGCCGCGCTTTTGCCCCTGACACCGGAGCAAAGGGTCTGGCCGGAAGAACCAACCCCGTCAAAATCTTCGTTTGAGGCTACATCTGCGGAGCCACCTGCAAAGCCTCAAGAAAAAGCGCAGAGCCCCGCAGCAGATAACAGGACATCAGCCGAAACTACACGGACAGATGATTTACGCAAGAGCGAAGCCGATTCCGTCTTCGGCGTGACCATCGATGGCCAAACCGGCGGGCCGGTCATGCCGGACACCGGCAAGACGGCATCCGGCCAAGGTGGCGGCGGTGGCGGACACGATGGCGGTCTGAAGTTTCACAGGCGGATGGGACCCGAAGATTTTCAGGCCAGTCTGAAGAATGCTGTCCGTTGTGTCTGGCGCAACCTTAGCTTTGTCATGGTGATGACCTGTGCCACCAATATTCTGATCCTTGCCATTCCAGTCTATCTTTTCCAGATTTCGGATCGGGTGTTGACCAGTCGCTCCACCGACACGCTGATCATGCTGACCATTGTGATCGCGGGGGCGGTCATCTTGCAGGCCGTCTTTGACGCGATACGCCGCTTCATGCTGATGCGTACGGCGGTTGAAGTGGCGGCGCGGCTTGGCGCCCCTGTCCTGAGTGCCGCCGCGGCCGCGTCGCTTCATGGGTCAGGGCGCGAATATCAGACCTTGGGCGATCTGCAGCAGTTGCGGTCTTTTCTGGTTTCGGGAACGCTGATCTCGTTTCTGGATGTGCCGTTTGCGCCCCTTTTCATCCTTGTGATCTTTCTGATCCATCCGCATCTGGGCCTTATCGTGGTTGTGACGTCATTGGCGTTGCTGGTGGTGGCACTGGTCAATCAGCGGATGACTGCAAAACCCTTTGCCGAAGCGAACCTGTCGCAATCCAAGGCAAACATGCATCTGGACTCGATGTCGCGCAACAGCCAGATCATCAACGCGATGGCCATGATACCTGAGGCCGTGACAATTTGGGGGCGCGACACGGCCGCATCGCTGATCGCGCAGGTCCGCGCGCAGGATCGCAACATCATCAGCGCCTCGATCAGCCGCGCGGTGCGCATGTTGACACAAGTCGGCATGTTGGGCTGGGGCGCCTATCTTGCGATTGACGGGCAAATCACCGGCGGCATGGTCATCGCCGCCTCGATCATCGCAGGCCGGGCGCTGGCCCCGATTGAAGGATCGATCGAAGGCTGGAACGGGTTTATCCTATCACGCGCTGCCTATGGGCGGGTGGCGTCGCTGCTGCGGTCTTCGCGATTGCAATTCGAGCGGCTTTGGCTGCCGCATCCCGAAGGGCGTCTGAACGTGGAACGGCTGCTTTATGTACCGGGCGGCACCAAGCAGGTGATTCTGAACGGGATCAGTTTTGCACTTGAACCGGGCGAAACGCTGGCCGTGATCGGAAACTCCGGTGCTGGCAAGACGACGTTGGGCAAAATGTTGGTCGGGTCCATCCTGCCGACATCGGGCAATGTGCGACTGGACCTGATGGACCTGCGCAACTGGGACCCGCGGCAACTGGGCGAGAATATCGGCTATCTGCCACAGGACGTGCAACTGTTTCCCGGAACGATCAAGGATAATATCGGTCGTATGCGAAAAGATGCAACGGACGAACAAATTCACCACGCCGCCGTGCTGGCCGATGTGCATGAAATGATCGCCAGCCTGCCACAGGGATACGAGACAATGGTTGCCGCCGATGGATCACCTTTGTCGGGTGGACAAAAACAGCGCGTCGCCCTGGCGCGGGCCTTCTTCGGCAACCCCCGTCTTGTCGTGCTGGACGAACCGAACTCCAATCTCGACACCGCAGGCGACAAGGCGCTGGCCCAGGCAATCGCCCATGCACGCAAGGAAAAGATCACTGTGGTCGTAATTACGCAAAAACCGTCGCTGCTGAACGTCGTCGACAAGATCATGCTGTTGGCAAATGGCAGCGTGGCCCTTTTCGGCCATCGCGACAAGGTCATGGCCCAATTGAACCCGGCTTCCGCCAAGGACGGCACGCTTGGCGGCAACAGCGCCGCCAGCATTTCCAAACCAAAGCAAGAAGGTAGTTCCTGACATGTCCGATCTTCCCGCACTCACGCGCCCCGATGTCTGGTATCAAGAAGTCCCTCGCTCTATCGGGAAACAGACGTTTTTCGGTATCGCCATGCTTCTGGCCACATTCGGCGGCTTTGGAAGCTGGGCCATGCTGGCCCCGCTGGCCTCGGCTGTGATCGCGCAGGGCAGCTTTGTGGCAACTGGCCAGAACAAGATCGTTCAGCACCTCGAAGGCGGCATCATTTCGGATATCTTGGTGCAGGAGGGCGACCGCGTCAGCCAGGGCCAGGCCATGCTGACACTTGATAAAACACTGGCCCTCGCCACAAACCGTGAACTGGACCTGCGGCGGATCCGGCTTGAAGCCACACAGGCGCGGCTGGTTGCGGAACATGAACATCACGGCGATCTGACGTTTCCACCGCATCTGGAGGCCGAAAGATACGACCCGGACGCCGCGATGATCCTCGACAGCCAGTCGCTTGGCTTCGAGGCGTCGACGGCCAGCCTTGCCAATGATGTCAGTGTCATCAGCAGCAACCTTGACGCTCTGGATATACGCATGACCGGCTATGGCATACAGTTGCAGTCGACCCGCAACCAACTGGCCTTGCTGACCGAAGAACTGGACGCGAAAGCGGCACTGGTCGAAAGCGGCCTGACGCGACGCAGCGAGGCTTTGGCGCTGCAGCGCGCGATTTTCGAGGCAGAAGGTCAGGCGGGGCGGCTGGAAGCGGAGTTGGCGGAACTCTCCGAGATGCGGGCAAAATTCGAAGCACAAATCGCCAAGACACGCGACGAATACAGCCGCAACGCCCTGACACAGCTGCAAGCGATCGAAAGCGAGCTCGAGAGCGTCCGCGAACAACTCCGGCGCTCCGAAAACATTCTTGACCGCACGCAGGTGGTCGCACCCGTGTCAGGCACCGTTGTCAGGATGTATTACCACACGATTGGCGGCGTGATAGAAACGGGTCGCCCCATCGTCGAGATTTTACCCGCAGATGCACCGTTGATCATCGAAGTGCTGGTACCTCGCGCCAACATCGACAGTGTCAGTGTTAACCAAGAAGCAACAGTCAGACTGACGGGCCTGAACCAGCGCACGACGCCGGTCCTGAACGGTCTGGTTGATTATGTATCGGCTGATGCCATTGCCGACGGATCCACAGGTGCCCGCCGCGAGGTGTATCTGTCGCGCATCACGGTATCGCCAGACGAAATGCAGCGCGTTCAGGGGTTTTCGCCGACGCCGGGGATGCCTGCGGAAATCATGATCCAGACGCAGGAAAGGACTTTTGCACAATATCTGGCAAAGCCGATCCTTGACAGTATGACCCGCGCTTTCCGCGAAGAATAGATGACGTTGCCTACCCAAGCTGTCCGGTGTGAAGAAACGCTCTTGGACCATATGAGGCCCGCCTTTTTTGACCGACTAGAGATTATTGAAGGATCCATTTGAAAATGACGGCTACATTCAAGATATTCAGGCGCATGCCTTCTTTTCTATGGTCCAATACCCCGAAAATGCAGGCTGTAAATCAGTGTGGCGCCGCAACACGCCAGCGAAGTACCAAGATCGGAATTGCCGCTGTTGCCGCAGTGGTGTTGGGCGCGGGTTGCACGGATGATCCTTATGCACCGCCGACTTTTCCTTTTGCTACGTCTTATACCGGTCAGCCGGTCATGGCCCCGCGCGTATTGGACAAAAAGGGCTGGTGGCTCAATTTCGAGGACGCAACCCTGAACGCTCTGGTCGAAACTGCGCTGCAAGGAAGCCTGTCTCTCGATCTGGCCCGCGAACGTGTCATCGAGGCGCGTGCCGTGCGCAACAGTATCCCGCTGGCCGCTTCGGTGTCACCCAGCGCAAGGCTGCAACGCGAACGGCAAGGTGAAGACGGGTCCGATCTGACCCGGACCGAAGTCACGCTTGGCTTTGAATGGCTGCTTGATATCTATGGCGGGCGACGCGCCCAGGCCGATGCAGCAAGTGCGCGGGTCGCCGCCGCCGATGCCGAAGTGGACGCGGCGCGCCTATTGTTGCTGCTGAATATCACGAATGCCTATGTTGACCTGCGCTTCCAACAAACAAGCCAGAGTTTGCGTTGGTCTGAACTCCAGTCCAGGCGTCAGACGCTCGAACTGGTTGAAACACTGATGGAAGCCGATAGCGCAACACGGATTGAAGTGGTCCGCGCGCGCGCGCTTGTGTCTGAGATACGGGCCGAATTGCCGGGGATCGAGGCCACGATCACGCGCTTGAAAAACCAGATTGCGGTGCTGTCCGGTCAAACACCCGGAGGCGCAACGATAAATCTGGACAACCGCACGGCGCAACCGCGCGTATCGATGTCACCGCAAATCGGGATTCCCGCCGACCTGCTGCGCAATCGTCCGGACGTACGTGTGGCCGAGCGAACTTACTACGCAGCACTGCGCGATGTCAGATCCTCCATCGCTGCATTGTATCCGCAATTGTCGCTTGGTGGGGTGCTCAGCCTCGTCGGGTTATCAGGGGATCAAAGTACGGATTATATTTTTGGTCCGGCTTTGCGCCTGCCGCTTTTGCCAACGACCGGCCAACGCGCGACAGTGGCCTTGCGCGAATCGCGCGTTCGGCAAGCCCATATGACCTGGCAGTTGACGGTGCTTGAGGCCATCGGCGATGTAGAAAGCGCGCTCGGCGAATATGCAGCTAGCAGGCAGGCGCGCAGTGCTGCACAAGAAACCGTACGCCTTTATACCGAAGCCGTGAACCTGACCCGCGAAAGCGTCAAACAGGACGGTGGAACGGTCCGTGATCTGATCGATGCCGAACAGAACCTATCTGTCGCAAATGCAGGCCTTGCCAATGCGCGTCGGCAACTCGGGCGCAGTTATATCGCGCTTAATGTCAGCCTCGGGGCGGGGAGCAGTTATCAAGCGGAGGAGGTTATTGCCGCAAATTGATCCCATGTCGTATCATCTGACGCGTCGTCATTTTTTCCTGATCGGCTTCAACGCAAAAATGCCAAACACGTGTGGGGCTATTGCATGAGTTTGACAGGTTTATCGTACCATTCGGTGGGCTCCACTTCTCAGGCCTCTACGCCTGGCACGCTTTTACCAAGGCTGTTTTTCAGCAATGTCCTTCACATCCCTGACTGTCCTGATTGCGAAACAGCTGCGTCGTGTGGCTTTGAACAAGCGTTGGAATTACCGGTTTCTCAAAGGCAGTTTCGTCTTATCTGAAAATCAACTTGCCGCGTTGTAATTGAGATGGCGCAAGTTTACAGCGATGTGTTGCGTAGATTATCACATTGACCTTACCGATGCCCATCAAGTCAGACAGGGCTCTTTGCAGAGGCTACCCGTCAGTTTCGAATGCGGCCAGCCCGCCTGTAGGACCTTTCAGCACTTGGCAGGCCCCAACCGCCAGCTTGAATTTTTCTCGAAGCTTAAGCGCATGATCATTTGTCAAAACTATCCGCACTTCATATCGAATGCTGCGCCAGCAAGTGCCGATGACACGAATGTCTGATATTCGCCGCTTCTGCTGAAAAGATAATCTGCTGCATTGAGCACGGTCCGGAGGCTTCTTTGTCGGGCTTTGCCCGAGCACGCGCTGCACGAGCGGGCATCGATTTTGCAGGTTTGAGCTACTCCCCATTAGTTGGACAGTATCTGACGTAATTTAAGCTACTCTTTGCACCTGCTGATCGGGGTTGTTTGTGTCAATTCTCTGCCAATAGACCACGGCAGGTGGTTGGCCGCCAAGGGCAGAATGCGGTCGCTTGTGATTGTAGAACTCGATCCACTTTCTGACGCCAGCCTTAGCTTCTGACCCGGTCTCCCAAGCATGCAGATAGACGCACTCGTATTTCAGAGACCGCCACAGTCGTTCGACAAAGATGTTGTCGAGAAGATAAGATAGGCGGTAAAGAAGAAGATGATATATATGAGGCCTTAGGCTTGCCCTACATCGAGCCTGAGTTGAGAGAAAAGCGGGGGGAACTGGATATAGAGAGTGCAGAAGAACTG
>NZ_JAWOAN010000176.1:0-4155 GCF_046498525.1 Yoonia sp. | reverse complement strand
GTCGGCGCTGACGGGGCGCCCAAGCCGCGGCCGCGGGGCGGGCACATGCACTTCCGCGATCACACAGGCCGGTCGGCGCGACAGGACATAGATACGATCCGACAGCGCTACAGCCTCGCGGACGTCATGCGTCACAAGCAGGGTTGTCCAGCGCGCTGTGCGCCATCGCTTTTCGAACCATGCCTGCATTTGGGTCCGCGTCAGCGCATCCAACGCACCGAAAGGTTCATCCAAAAGCTGCACAGGCCGATTCTGCGCGATGGTCCGCAAAAGGGCCGCGCGCTGGCGCATTCCGCCGGATAGCTGGGCAGGGTAATGGCAGGCAAAGCCCTCCAGACCGAAATCTGCCAAGAGCGGCGTGACCCGGGCGCGCGCATCTTTGCGGGGGATGCCCTGCACCTCCAGCCCCAAGGTCAGATTGTCGATAATCCGGCGCCACGGCATCAACGCATCGCGCTGCGGCATGAAGCCGAAACCATGCCGGTTTGCAGCCAATGGCTGACCGTTGCAGGTGATCGTGCCGCTGTCATGCTGCTCAGCACCGGTCAGCAGGCGGAATATGGTCGATTTACCCGCGCCCGATGGCCCAAGGATCGATACGAACTCGCCCTTGGCGACGTGCAATGAAATACCGTCCAAGATGTCCTTTCCACCCAAGGTGACGCTGACATTTTGCATGTCCAGAACGCTCATGGGGTGGTCCCCACATCGCGCCAGCGCAACACGACCCGCTGCAACAGGGCGGTGACGGCAAACAGCACCAGGGTCAGTGCCGAACTGATCACCACAGCCGCCAGCACAAGATCGGGGCGAAAACTGTTCTTGGCGTTCAGGATCACGATGCCCAGACCGGCACGCGCGCCCACATATTCCGCGAAAATGGCCGCCACGACCGCATAGGTGATCGAAATGCGCAGGCCAGCAAAGAAATAGGGCATCGCGGAAGGAAACCGCGCAGCACGAAATATCTGGCCGCGCGTGGCGCCCATCGACCGCATCAGATCCTCGATTTCAGGGTCTGTCGCGGCGTATCCATCCACAAGCGCGACCAGCATTGGAAAGAACGTCACAAGCGCCACCAAAAGGACCTTGGGCGTCAGATCGAACCCGAACCACAGCACGACCAAGGGCGCGATAGCGACAAGCGGCAATGTCTGGCTAACCACAAAGATCGGGAACAGCGCGCGACGGACACGGGGCATGAAATCCAGCACGACCGACAGGCCGAAGGCGACGGTAAGCGACAAGGCAAACCCCGCAAAGGTGGCTTTCAGTGTCGGCACCGTGTTGTTCCACAGCAACGTGCGGTTCAGCGCGATCTGGTCCAGCACCCGCGAGGGCGCCGGCAGCATCAGCGGGGAAATTCCCGACAGGCGAACATAGATTTCCCAGATCAAAAAGGCGCTGACCACACTCAGAACGGCAGGAATGCCGCGGGCCAGACCTCTGCCGCGACGGCGAGGCACATCAGACTGCATCGGATCAGCGCTTGGAAGGGCTGTTGGCAGAAACCGTCAGATCGATCGTGACATGGCCATTCGGTGGCCCGAACTGGCAAAACGCCTGCTGGAGCGTTGCAAAGACCGGCCCCGCGTCACCCGTCAGGCGCGTGCAGAAATTCTTGGATCGGTCAAAGGTCCCGCTTTGCTTGAGAAAGTCGATACAGCCCATGATCTCGGCCATGTGATCGCCTGCCCCCATCACATAGAGCGAGAATTGCGCATCTGCTGTTTGTCTCTTTTCAGGTGTCGCGGCAATCGCCGCCAGCGCGTTCTGCTGGCGCAGGGCCAGCGGCTCTGACGGGTTGGCCAATGCACCGGTCCGGCAGATCGGATCATCCGGTTCACCCGGACAGCCGCGTGACAGTGTGGCGCGCAAGACAACATGCTGGCCGGACGATGCCGCCGCCGCATAAAGATCACGCAGAGCGGGGAATAGGACCTCGGGGGGGCCGACGATCAAGGTCGAGATGTCATCCGTTTCGATCCGCAGCCTGTCGCGCCACGGATCAAGGGCGTCGAGCGATGACACGATAACGTCAACGAACCCATCGGTCATCGGATAAAGGGAAACTTGTGCGCCTGCAAACATTTCTGTCCTCCTTGCTACGCTGGCATTATCCAGATCAGCTTCGAGGGTCTAAGGGCTTGCGCCCCCATCTCAGCCGCGGCATTACGCGGCTCCCCTGTGGTCAGAACTGGTTGCCAGATAAGCCAAAGGTTTGCAAGTCAAACTGACTGGGCGCGCTGCATATTTATTCTTGGGCGTTGATGGCTGACATGTTCAGCCAGTTCCATTGGCCTATCGGCAGCCCCTTTCACTTCAGCTTCGTCCTGCTTTTCATACACTTGATCGCGAAATCCTATCGCGACAGCCACGAGCCTCCGCATGAGGCCGCTGCGTTGCGGCGGGAAACTTCATCAAGATACGCTTGGTCAAAAAGCGGTTTCTTGACCGGTTATCCGGTGAAGAAAGCAGATGTGATGCCTGAAACTCCGAGGCTGCAAGACGATGCAAATATCCTCGGATGCGGCAATGCAAATATCTTATATTCGCTTCCGTTGTATTATCTGGTTACAACGACGAAGGATCAGGTCGGGGTAAAATCAGTGAGCGCCAAGCGAAAGCATGTCAAAGCGGCCCGACGATCTCCACCAGGTTCGGTCCCCGGTAAATTAGAGATCACCCGGTCGGCTGCAAAGCCCAGAATTCGGATTATGGCATTCGGGCCGCATGATCTCGTCGAGCGGCAGGTTGACGACGTTGGGTCAATCGTCGAGATGCGACAAGCATTCCCGACGATCTGGATCGACATCGTACAATTCGGCGACGCCCAACTGATTTCTGCGATCGGCGATGCATTCGATCTTCATCAGCTTGCTCTCGAAGATGCGATCAATACGCACCAGCGCCCGAAGGTTGAGGAATACGACGATCATCTGTTCATTGTCGCCCTTATGCCCGATGAGGCCGGCTCGGTCGAAACCGAGCAGGTCGCGTTCTTCGTGGGCGACGGCTACCTCATCACGTTTCAGGAAAGACCCGGAGACTGTTTCGAAAACGTGCGGGATCGGATTCGCAAGGCAACAGGGCGCATTCGCAGCGCAGGTTCGGATTACACCTCCTATGCCCTCCTGGATGCGATCATAGACAGTTACTTCCCCGTCCTGGAAAAGGCCGGCGATCAGCTTGAGGCTCTCGAAGACCGCGTCATCAGCGCACCTGCACCCGAGAATATTTCCGAATTGCACGACATGAAGCGTAGGCTGCTGCTTTTGCGCCGTGCGATCTGGCCACATCGGGAAGTATTCAACAGTCTGCTTCGCGACGAACATCCCCTCATTGACCCTGCAACAAGGCCGTTCCTCCGCGACTGCTACGATCACACGATACAGTTGATGGACATTGTCGAGACATATCGCGAGATGGCGTCAGGGCTTGTGGATCTACATATTTCGGGCGTCAGTATGAAGCTCAACGAGGTCATGAAAGTCCTGACCATCGTGGCAACCGTCTTCATGCCGCTCAGCTTCATCGCAAGCGTCTACGGCATGAATTTTGACCGTGAGAAGTCGCCTTGGAATATGCCTGAGCTGGGTTGGTATCTCGGCTATCCCTTCGCGCTGTTTCTGATGTGCGCATCAGCTGCCGGACTCGTTTGGTACATCTGGAAGAAAGGATGGTGGCGTTAGGTGCCAAGGGTATTTGCCATGGCTCAGAGCGGTAGTTCTGGACCTGTCGCGATTTGGCGCCGCTCATTTGATAGCCTGATGTGCAGGAAAACAGCGGCACTCAGGGCACAGAAAGAACAGATGAACGTCACAAGGATGCAGTGCGGATTGCGCCGACAAGCGGGCTGACTGTTGCCCATTGAATTCTGGCGATCCGAGAAGGACTCGAACCCTCAACCTGCTGATTAGAAGTCAGCTGCTCTATCCAGTTGAGCTATCGGACCGCACGCGGGTGGTATGGCGCGCGGGCCGCATGTTTGGCAAGAGCAAAAGCCCCGCTTAATGCGTCCAGACACCGCGGCGATTGGTTGCAAAATTTTCGCCATAACCGCCGGGGCGGATGTTGGTCTTGCGCTGTTTTGGTTCGCGCACCACGGCATCGATGCCATGTTCACGCGCGTACTCCAACGCCGCCTCTTTGGTG
>NZ_JAWOAN010000295.1:0-9093 GCF_046498525.1 Yoonia sp. | reverse complement strand
GTCTGGCGCGTAAACGGCGTGCGTTTGAAGATTTCCTCGATATCGGGGATGAACCCCATGTCGAGCATCCGGTCGGCCTCGTCCACCACCATGATCTTCACATCAGTCAGAATCAGCTTGCCGCGCTCCAGATGGTCGAGCAAACGGCCCGGTGTGGCGATCAGCACATCGACGCCTTTGTCGATGATCTTGTCTTGATCCTTGAAGCTGGTGCCACCGATCAGCAAGGCGCGGGACAGCTTTGTGTACTTGGCGTAGGTGTCGAAATTTTCGGCCACCTGTGCGGCCAGTTCACGCGTCGGCGCCAGCACAAGGCTGCGGGGCATCCGCGCCCGCGCACGGCCACGGCCCAAAAGCGTGATCATCGGCAGCGTAAAGGCGGCGGTTTTGCCGGTGCCTGTCTGGGCAATGCCCAAGACATCGCGGCCTTCGAGGGCAGGGGCGATAGCGCCTGCCTGAATCGGTGTGGGGGTGTCATAGCCGGTCTCGGTGACGGCCTTGAGAACCTTGGGGGCAAGGTTCAAATCAGAAAACTTGGTCATATACGTCCTATGCATGTGGATCGGTCCACATTTTTGTGAAAGGACGCATTGTTCCGGGCGTCCTGCGGCGTTGGCCCATAAAGGCCTGTAGTGGCGATACCGGATAAGCGTTCAGGCGTCAAGTTGAGCGCAATTTGGTCGCTTTTTCACGCATAATGGCAAAGCGCCGAAAGACGGTTCCATCGTCATGGTCCAGCGCGGTCAGCAGATGCCGTGTGAGTTTGCCGATATGCGGTGCGGTTTGCGCATCGCGCCAGAGCGGGGCCAGCAGATGTGCCTCCAGATCGCCTTTCAGAACCGAAAAATCCTTCATGCCCATGGGCAGGGGGGATGTGTCGCGATCCTGGGTGCGGAAAGGCTGTTGGGCGGATTTTCCAGAGAAGCAGCGCTCAGCCTCATAAATTTTCATAAGCGAAAACAGCATGTCCATACGTGCCGCCAAGTTGCGGTCGGCCTCTGTTGTCCCGTGTTCGGCAAAGGTGATGACAGCAGAGATCAGCCAGCGGGTGGGTAATGTCTTGAGCAGCCATGTTTCTTCTTCGGCCCATAACCGAACGAACAGCGCCGGTGCGTTTGCAGGGTAGCTGTGTTTGCGCAAATGCGAGATCAAAAGTCCGTGCAGCAGCGCCAGTTCGCTATGGCCTGCCAGTTCGCCCAGCAGCATATGGCGTTTCTTTTGCACGCGGGTCAGCCCCTCCGGGCGGGGCAATTCCTGTGCGGGCAGGGGCATGGCGGCAAGCGCCTTGAAATCCACGTCCAGTGGCGGCAGGTCGTCGCCCGTCAGCAGCGCGCGGCGCTTTTGGTATTGCGGCAGCAACGATGCGATGCCGCCGGGAAAAGTCTGTCTGGTCTTGCTCAAAGTGCCGCTGCCTTTGCGATATTTTCCAACACTATCAAGGTGTCACTCCGCGCTTGCAAGCCCGCCGGATGACAAGGCGGACAGCGTCTGTTGAAACAGGGCCGCAGGAACGTGCGTTTCGTATCGCCCGCGCCGCCCCTGCACCCGCAGCGGCAGGCCGGTCTGGCTGGCGATCCTGAATGCCTTTTCTGTCATGATGATCACGCCGGTTTCGGTGCGGCGGCACCTGTCGGCGCACTGCGTCAAAAGCCGGTCATGACGCCGATAATCCAGCCGTGTGTCGCCTGATGACATGTGCATGATGATCGGCCCGTTGCGGCCCAGTCTGCGCAGGCTGGTCAGAACACCGAAACGCCGCTGCCCGTTCTTTGCGATCATGATGCCACGCGCCGTCATGATAGCGGTGCGATCACGCAGGATTTCATGCTCTGCCGTGATGAGTTCAGCAAATCCGGCCCAGAGGTCAACCCGCTGTGTGACCTTGGGCTGCAGGGTGCAGGCAGTCAGCAAAAAGACGGCAATGATCATAAAGGCACGCATGCCGCTGGCTTGGGCCAACTTGGTTAAGAAACCGTTAGCCTACACCATCATCTCTTTTGTGGCCGTCAGCGTGATATCTGGATAATCGCGGTCAACACGGTCAATGTCCCATTGCAGACGTGTCAGATAGACTGTGTCGCCATCATTGTCGGTCGCGATGTGCTGTTTGTTGGCGGCCACGAACTTGTCTACAGCGGTCTGATCCCCCGATACCCAGCGGGCCGAGGTAAATTGTGACGGCTCGAACCGCACAGGTAGCCCGTATTCCATTTCGATCCGGCTGGCGAGGACCTCGAATTGCAGCGCCCCCACTACGCCAACGATAAAACCCGACCCGAAGGTCGGTTTGAACACTTTGGCGGCACCTTCTTCGGCAAATTGCATCAGGGCCTTTTCCAGATGCTTGGCCTTCATCGGATCACCCGCGCGGCAGGTTTGCAGCAGTTCCGGCGCGAACGACGGAATACCGGTGACGCGCAGCGCCTCGCCTTCGGTCAGGGTGTCGCCGATGCGCAATTGCCCGTGGTTGGGAATGCCGATGATATCGCCTGCCCACGCCTCTTCGGCCAGTTCGCGGTCGGCGGCCAGAAACAGGACGGGATTCGTGACGGCCATCTGTTTCTTGCTGCGCACATGGGTCAGCTTCATGCCGCGCATGAAATGACCCGAGGCAAGGCGCAGGAACGCGACGCGGTCGCGGTGCTTGGGGTCCATGTTGGCCTGCACCTTGAACACGAAACCGGTAACCTGTTTTTCTTCCGGCGCGATGTTGCGGGGCTGGGCGGTTTGCACCTGTGGCTCTGGGCCATAAGTGGCCAGCCCGTCCATCAACTCCTTGACCCCGAACGAATTCATCGCGGACCCGAACCAGATCGGCGTCATGGACCCATTGAGCAGCGCCTCGGGGTCCAGCGGCGGCAGCAATTCTTTCGCCATCTCGATGTCTTCGAGGAATTTCCCCAGCAGATGCGCGGGCACATGTTCGGCCAGCTTGGGGTCGTCAAGCCCGCTGATCTGGATGCTTTCCGCCACCTTGTTGCGGTCCGCACGGTCCATCAGTTCCAGCTTGTCGCGCAGGATATCATAGCAGCCGATGAACTCGCGACCGACCCCGATGGGCCATGAGGCCGGCGTTACGTCAATAGCAAGGCTTTCTTGAATTTCGTCAATTATTTCGAAGGTATCGCGGCTTTCGCGGTCCATTTTGTTGCAAAATGTCAAGATAGGTAGGTCACGCAGGCGGCAGACTTCGAACAATTTCTGCGTCTGGCTTTCTACACCCTTGGCTCCGTCAATCACCATCACGGCGGCATCCACGGCCGTCAACGTGCGATAGGTGTCTTCGGAAAAATCCGAGTGGCCGGGGGTGTCGACCAGATTGAAACGGTACTTTTCAAAGTCGAACGACATCGCCGAGGCCGAAACCGAAATGCCCCGATCCTTTTCCATCTGCATAAAGTCCGACCGCGTGCGCCGTGCCTCGCCTTTGGCGCGCACCTGTCCGGCCATCTGGATCGCGCCGCCATAAAGCAGGAATTTTTCGGTCAGCGTCGTCTTGCCCGCGTCAGGGTGCGAAATGATCGCAAAGGTCCGGCGGCGGGCGATTTCAGGGGGAAGGGCAGGGCGATTTGTCATGCTTCACGCTTTATGCGGTTGACCGGGAAAGGGCAATCATTGCGGCGCGCTTAACCGAAGATTTGGAAATTGTCGCTTAGGTTGGGGGCGGGGGACTGGAATGAAACACGCTGCAACAGGTTTGGGTCTGCTGTTTTGGCTTGCTGCATGTGGCGGCGGGGGCGGTGGCGGCGGTGGGATTGATCCGCGTCTGGCCCGCCTTGACCTTTACGAGGCGCAGAAACTACGGGTTCTGGGTGATGACGGTGCCGGGGTGATGGGCATGGCGGCCACGGCAGATGAAAACATGCCTGCGGGCGGGGTCATGACCTTTGCCGGTCATGGCGCAATCCGGATCGAAACGGGCGGGCAACCGCTTGCCCTTTTGGGTGACGCGCAAATGCAGGTTGATTTTGGCAACAGCAATGCGTCCGGCGTGATCGAAAATACCTTTGGGGCCACCACCGACGGGAAGATTGTGGATTACACCGGCGCGATCACCATGCAAGGCACCGCCACGACACAGAACATGCCGCTAAGCTACGACGGGACCCTCAGTGCCGGTGACCAGACGCTTGTTTTTTCGGGTGCGATGAACGGGGTTTTCCGCGGTAACCCGACCGTCGCCTTGTCCGCAGCCGATCTCGAGGCTGCTGTCGTGCAAAATGGCATGCCGCGCACCGCAACGGTGGTTGTCACCTTCGAGCAGGTTCCCGCGCCATGACGCCGCGCCGCCTAGCTGGCAGAGGCTTTGCGCAACAAGGATGCCGCCTTTGCCGCCGGTATCAGGCTTGTTGCCACTTCATAATCCAGATGCGGGCGATGCGCATGATTCGGCGAGGATACACCGGCAGGCAAAGCGTGGCGTGTATGTGGCGCAATCAAATGCGATTCTGCGGCAATTCCTTCGGCATAAATGATGTGATGGTCGTCAAAGATAAGCTGATAATAATCCACGAACCCGCCACGGCGGCGCAAGACCGTGCTATGATCCACCAGATGCCGCGCCTTGATCAGAACCTCGGCGCGGCCAGCGCCCAGATGGTCCTGACGCTGATAGATAAACAGGCGGTGGTCGGGGCGCACGACAAGATCACGATCGTTGTGCAGCGCACCTTTGGTGATCACGACAGGGGCAAACCGCCCGGTTGCGCGCAATGTCGCCAACCCGATATGACGCACCGGTTGCCTGCCGGCATCCCGTGTCAGAACCATGTCGCCTGCGCCCAAATGCTCGATCGGGATCATCCGTCCGTCACCCAGCGTAATCCGCGTCCCCCGCGCGAAAGAACCGCTCGCGGCCTCGGCAAAACGGCGGGTTGCCGTGTGGCGTTCGATCCCGACAAGCCGGTAGTCGACCGACGGCAGTAGTTCACCCAAGGGCAGCAGGAACACCTCTGCGGCACAGTCCTGCTCGATTTCGACTAGGATCAGCGCCTCGTGGGTGCTGCCATCGGGGGCCATCATTGTCAGGCAGCTGTCCAGATGCACGGTATTGCGGCTGAGACGCAGTCCTGCCGCATCCGCGACCAGTTCCAAGGCTGTTGTCGATGCCTTGGCTGCGATTTGAAAAACATCGTCCATCACCAGTTCATCGGCAAAGGACAACGGCTCTCCCTTCATGACGCCACCGCAAACGATGACTTGGGCTGCGCGAAAGACATCAACAGTGATCGGGCGTCTGGGCATGGCAAAAGGGATTACACCGGAGCAGGGGTAAGGCCAAGCAGGAACACGGCGTACATTTCAAATGTTTGCCGAATGCACGGTGTGGTGCTAGATGCAACGCAACGAAGAAACATAAAGGACATCATCATGGATCTGGGGATCAAAGGAAAACGTGCGCTTGTGTGTGCATCGTCAAAGGGGCTTGGGCGCGGCTGTGCCGAAGCCTTGGCCGCAGCAGGCGTAAATCTGGTTCTGAACGCCCGTGGCGCAGAGGCGCTCGCGGCGACTGCCTCCGACATCAGGAGCAAGTACGGCGTCGATGTTGTGGCCGTGCCTGCCGATGTTTCGACCCCCGAGGGGCAGGCGGCACTTCTTGAGGCTGCAAGTGATGTGGATATCCTTGTCAATAACGCTGGTGGCCCGCCTCCGGGGTTGTGGTCCGACTGGGAGCGCGATGATTTCATCGCGGCGCTGGACGCAAATATGCTGGCTCCGATCGCGCTGATGAAAGCATTGATGCCCGGCATGATCGACAAGGGCTGGGGGCGTGTCGTGAACATCACCTCCGGCTCGGTCAAGGCACCAATTCCGCAATTGGGCCTGTCCAATTCCGCGCGTGCGGGTCTGACGGGATATGCCGCAGGGACCTCGCGGCAGGTGGCCCAGTTCGGTGTGACCGTGAATAACATGCTGCCGGGCATCCATGCCACGGACCGTGCCGATAGCCTTGATGCTGGCGTGTCGAAAGCACAAGGAATCACCGTCGAGGAGGCCACGGCACAGCGCAAGGCCACGATCCCCGCACGTCGCTATGGCACCAAGGAAGAATTCGGCGCCATGTGTGCATTTCTGTGTTCGCAGCACGCAGGCTTTATCGTCGGTCAGAATATTGTGCTGGATGGCGGCGCGATCAATGCAACCATCTGATCACGCGCTCTAGAAAGCGCTGCGGGGCAAAGGCCCAGACCTTGCCCCGCAGTGCAACTGTTGTTAGGTGCGCTGTACCCAATAGTTTTCGTCAGGGATAAGCCGGCGCCCATGCAACCCCCCCGCCTTGAGATCAAGAACATCGTCAAGAACTACGGTGGCCGCCGGGTGGTGGACCATGTCAACCTGACCGTCATGCCCGGGCAGGTGACCTGCCTGCTTGGGCCGTCCGGCTGCGGCAAATCGACGACGCTGCGCATCATCGCGGGTGTTGAAGATCAAGACGGCGGTGAAATCTATGTCGATGGCAAACTGGTCTCTGACGCCGATCTGTCGCTGCCGCCCGAACAGCGCAATATCGGGCTGATGTTTCAGGACTTCGCCCTTTTTCCGCATCTGACCGTGGCGCAGAACGTGGCTTTCGGACTTACGGGGCGCAAGATTACGGACCGCGTACACGAGCTGCTGGGCAAGGTGGGGATGTCTTCCCATATCAGTGATTACCCCTATCAATTGTCCGGCGGTGAACAGCAACGCGTGGCGCTGGCGCGTGCCCTGGCGCCCCGCCCACAGATCATGCTGATGGACGAGCCGTTCTCCGGCCTCGATGACCGCCTGCGCGATGACATCCGCGATGAAACGCTGGAAGTTCTCAAAAGCGAGGGCACCGCCGTGCTGCTTGTCACTCACGAGCCGGGAGAGGCGATGCGCATGGCTGATGAAATCGCTCTGATGCGCGATGGCAAGATCGTGCAGCGTGGCGCGCCCTATA
The DNA here is from genome assembly GCF_046498525.1 of Yoonia sp. Classification (GTDB taxonomy): domain Bacteria; phylum Pseudomonadota; class Alphaproteobacteria; order Rhodobacterales; family Rhodobacteraceae; genus Yoonia. The sequence continues at coordinate 2,171 of NZ_JAWOAN010000295.1, read as the reverse complement.
ATATCTACAATGCGCCCCGAGATATGGCTGCGGCTGCATTTTTCAGTGATATCAATGTTTTGCATGGTAAGGTTCAGGGGGCTCTGACTGATACGCCCTTCGGACAGTTCCTTGCGCCGGGGGTGCCTGATGGAACAGATGTCGATATCGTCATTCGCCCGCAGCACATCAAGATCGACTTTGATCGCGGCGGTCGTGGTCCCAACCCCACCGCAGAAGACGGCACTGCCGCGCGTGGCGTGGTGGAACGCGCGCGCTTCATGGGTGCCTCGAGTCTGGTGGAGTTCCGGATGGATTTCGACGGGTCCGTCCTGAAAGCTATCGTGCCGTCCGTATTCCTGCCCAAGCCGGGAATGCCGTTGTGGCTGATGATCCGGCGCGACCGGTGCTTTGTTTTTCCAAGCCACTGATCAGTGCGGCCAAGGTGCCGCGGTGCGCGATCAGTTCTGGCCGCCAGATTACACGTCTGCAAGATCGGATGTATAAAAAATCATACAATGAGGTATGAAAAATATACCCATCACGTTAGAAATTTAGTGAATTGTTGCACAGCCGGACTTGCGGCAAGAAGCAGCCGTCGGGCGCGCGTGTTTGTGTCCGTCAAGTAACGAGTGAAGGTAGTAAGTACTCCGTAAAAGGCTGATCTTGTTAGCGAGTGTTTCTGTTTACCAGTCGTTGCGAGTGTTGGTTCAGCGGCGAATATAGGCATAATTGTTTGTAACCATTAATGCTCAAACGCCGCGGACTTTTATAATGAGTTCGAGTTAAGTAAATGTTTGAATTGTTACTCGTTGTGCTGCTGGCCGTTGTGATGGTGGTGGATGGGCCATCGCGACGGCCTGCGGCAGCAAGAAAACGCGAAACATCCGTGCCGCAAGATCCGAGCATCCAGACGCCGGTCGTCACGCTCGCCTGTATCCCGCCAGAAAAGTCACCGTCACCTCATCAAAGCCTTGTCTGTCGCGTCAATCGACTGGCAGACAGATGACAAGATGGAAGAAGTCGAACGATAGTTCATCTTCGTTCTGCCCCGAAAGACATCAAGCTACTTCAAACGTGCACCCCGTCCGCCGCGCCGCTTCGTGATCTGGCCCGCACGCGAAGGCAGTTCCGCCATCACCGCAGAGCGCGCTTGCGCCGTCATCTTGGACCATGCCCCGATTTCGTCGATCGACCGCAGGCAGCCTGTGCAAAGGCGGCTGTTGGGTTCGATCACGCAAATCTTGATGCAGGGGCTTTCGATCTCGGCGCGGGCCCAGATGTGATCGGTATTTTCGGGTTTGGTCACGGATGATTCCTTAGATGCGCCATGCGGTCCAGCATTCCTTGCAGAATATAGGCCGCGGCGACATGGTCGATCACCTCTGCGCGACGTTTGCGTGACGTATCCGCCTCTAGCAGGGCGCGTTCGGCGGCAACGGTGGACAACCGTTCATCCCAGAAGGCGATGGGCAGCGGTGTCAGCTTTTCGAGATTGCGGGCAAAGGCGCGGGTGGCCTGACAGCGCGGCCCCTCTGATCCGTCCATGTTCATCGGCAGGCCCAAAACGATGCCCGTGATCATGCGGTGCGTTGTCAGCTCCAGCAGCTTGGCGGCATCGACACCGAACTTCTTGCGCTTGATGGTCTCAAGCGGCGTCGCCACAGACCGCATCACATCTGACACAGCGACACCGATCGTGACCGTGCCAAGGTCAAGCCCCGCAATTGCGCCCATGGCTGGAATTTCCGCGATAAATGCCTCGGGTGTGTCGCAGATCATTCGTTAAGCACGCCCGCGTCGCGCGCCGCGTTGGTCAGGATTTCCATGCCGCGCATACTGCTGACAAAGACTTGCTGTGCTTCGGTCCAGACCGTGCGCGCGGCCTCTTGGTTGCCCAACACACCATAGGCGCGGATCAGGCGCGCCCAGTCCTGCGCCGGCCCGCCCTCGGTCGCCAACCTGCTGGCCAGACCAGATACCATGCCGCCGATCATCTCCTGCCGTTCCTCTGGCGTCATATCCGAGGCCGCATCCATTTGGTCAAACGATGGCCCGCGCGCCTCTGGCACTGCATATTCGACCCCTGCGCGGAAGGCCGCGTCGCTGACCTGCGCACGTGCGCTGGCGATGTGGAAATTATTCGGATCACCTGTTTCGATGATGTCGCGCCAAAGCCGCAGTGCCAGATC
>NZ_JAWOAN010000273.1:0-5514 GCF_046498525.1 Yoonia sp. | reverse complement strand
AAGTTAGATCCTTTGGGGTCTGACCGTAAATCAGCTTGAAGTGAGCCGTCGATGCCAGTCAACTTTATCTGCCTTGACCCACGCAAAGCGAAAAAGCGCTGGATGCAGACAATGCTTGCCGGGGCAGGGGATATCACATTTATGCGTTTAGCCCCGGTCGGGCTGACCCATTATGCCGAAGCCGATGCACGGGCAGCGAATGCCTTGGCGACTGCAACAAAGCAGCCCCGCTCGGCCTTCGTTCAGCGCGCGAAGCATTGGCTGCTAAAGCGACAGTATACAGGGTGTCGCGCTTATTTTGCCCGTAATCCCGAGGTTGTTGCCGTCGCTTGGAATGGGCTCAATGGAACGCGCCGTGTTTTTATGGATGCGGCGAAAGATGCAGGCAATAAAACTTTGTTCTTCGAACTTGCGCCATTTGCTGACCGCATCACGATCGATCCGAAAGGTGTGAATTTCGCCAACTCTCTGCCGCGCAATGTGGATCCGTATGTCAAATGGGCCGCGACACATGCCAAAGACAAAGACAGCTGGCGCGCCCTGCGTGATACCATTGCGCAGCGCAAACCATCCGCGGCAGTGACTGTCAGCAATAAGGTACTTCCATTGACCCAGCCATTTGTCTTTGTACCGCTGCAAGTTCCCGGCGACAGCCAGTTGCGCATCTATGGAGGGGCTTTCAAAACAGTTGATCTTTTTGTTGCCGCTATTTTGAAGGCTGCGGAACAAACCCCCAAAGGATGGCATATCCGTATAAAGGAACATCCCTCGGCGCTGCCGTTTGTCAAGGATGCCATTGACAAAGCGGGGGTTGATAACGTTGTTCTGGATAACATCACAGATACGTTCGAGCAGGTGAAACAAGCCAACCTCATCCTGACGGTCAATTCTTCTGTCGGTTTGGAGGCGATGTTTTTTGATAAGCCGGTGGTTGCTTGCGGTGATTGCTTTTGGGCGATAGACGGTATCGCGGCGTCGGCAAGAACTCAAGAAGATGTCGCACAGGTTCTGTCAAGACCGGATGCCGTGACGTTTGATGCGGCAGCAAGGCAAGCCTTTTTGTCCTATCTGGACGCGTGTTATTACCCCAAGATTTCAAAGCCAGAAAACGCCGCAATCGAAACGCGGATAGCGGGACGTGATCAGAACGGGTTTTGGGATGCTTGCGACGAAAGGAATTCCGCTTGAAACTCTGGAGTTGGCGCAAGACTTTGCGTGCTTCGAAAATCGACATAAAACCACCTGTGGCTTCCCCGAACCGGGACGGCATGGCGCTTGTAGCGATTGTCCGGAATGAAGCTGATTACATTGGCGATTGGTTGCGGTTTCATGCTCTTGGCGGGATCACAGATTTCTTCATTTACGATAACCAGTCTACTGATCGTACCGTTGAGATTGCAAAATCCATACCTGCGCTGAACGTCACCATCATCCCTTGGGCCTTAGATACCTCATCCCACAAACCCGCGATGATCTTGCCGCGTCAGAGCTTGGCCTATTGTCATGCCATCTCCAATTTTGGGGGCGCTTATCGCTGGATGGGGTTTATTGATATTGATGAATTTTTAGTACCTGAAAACACCTCTACGATTCTGGAAAGTTTGGCTGCCCTTTCTGACGTGTCAAATATCTCTTTGCCTTGGGTCATGTTTGGCCACGGCGGGCACGATAAGATGCCAAGCGGGCCAGTGCCTCTTGCATATGCTCACCGGGCACTGCATCAAACCGGCAGCTTGCTGAACTTCAAATGTATCGTGGATCCATGCGATGTCAGGCAAGTTGGCGTACATAAATTCGAGACCCATTCAATGGGGCCCAAGACTGCGAATATGCTGGGCAAAGTGACGTGGAACAAGACGCGGGCTACGCACAGTTTTGTAACCAATGCGAGATTGCAATTGAACCATTATTACCTCAGGTCCCGAGCCGAGATGGCGCAAAAAATATCGGGGCCTGCTGTGTCCGGTGTTGAGCAGAACCAGCGCAAGGGGAAAATTTTGGAAAAGGCCGCCCTGATAGAAGAGAACCTGCAGCCCGACATGACCGCAAAACGTTTTTTGCAGCGCCACGGCATAGAAACTGATGAAGAATTTCGTGCGGTCCTGCTATGAAACTGATTTTTCAACATCTGCGTAATACAAATAACGTTGGGGATCAGGCGTGCAGCCCATTTGATTATTTTGATTGGGGGGATGCCACTGTCAAAGATATGCGGGAAGTGTCTGCTCCATACGATGCCTGTGTCTTTGGCGGAGGTAAGATATTTGGTGGCCTTGCTGACGCTGAAGGCGTCAATTTGGGCCGATCACCGTTGCACATCGCGTGGGGTGTCGGAACGCGCCAGACCTTCCCGATCTCAGCGAAATATCGGCGTGCGCGTAGGCTCTGTGACCTGGTTGGAAGCCGTGATTGGGGTGATAGGCGCTATGACTTTGCACCCTGCGCAAGTTGCATGTCACCGTTGTTTGATGCCGATATAACACCCGATCACGATGTGGTTTTTTTACTGGCATGGCGGCAAAACTGCAAAGCAACATATCCGCATACCGGACAGCATCCCTGACAAGGCCAACAATGTCGGCAGTTTTGAGGAGTCGATCCGGTTTATCGCCAGTGGCAGAACCGTCATCTCTAACAGCTACCATGGTGTTTACTGGTCGTTGCTTTTGGGGCGTAAAACGATCTGCATCCCGTTTTCCAACAAATTTTACGGGTATCGCCTGCCTCCTGCTTATGCCACTCGCAAAAACTGGCTGCATAAACTGGAAACCGGCATCGCACAGCCACAGATGCTTGATACCTGCAGAGCGGCCACGATGGCCTTCAAGGCAAAGGTTGACGCATTGTTGACAGGTGCAGGATGATGGCTGCTATCCGGAACGTGAACATCAAAGGCACACTGCGATGACACCCAGCCTGTCGATCATTATTCCCACCTATAATCGTCCGTCGATCTTGACGCGGGCGGTTGCCTCTGCGCTGGTGGCCTGCCCGGAGGGTTCGGAAATCATCGTCGTTGACGATCAGTCGGACACGGCAGAGGGTGCGCTGGCTTCGGTCGCCGATGATCCTCGGCTGTCGATTGTCACGAACGAGGGTGATAAGGGGGCCGCCGGTGCACGGAATTTCGGTGTAAGCATCGCACGGGGCGAAGTGGTCATTTTTCTGGATGACGACGATGAAATCCTGAGCGACTACCCTGCGCGCGTGCTGGCCGCAGCAGAGCAGGGCGCGGCAGACTTCGGTTTTTCCGCTGTCATGCTGGTCAATCACCGGATGAACGCGGAAGACAACACCACAGTGAAAAGCTGGAAGGCGCTACAGCACGGCGTCATCCCCGCCGATGTTCATCTAAAACACAAGATGCCGGGTATTGGCTATGGGTTCTGGGTGCGAAAGGCGGTTTTTCAGGATGTCGGCGGGCTTTGCGTGGAACAGACCGTTGACGAAGACGGTGATCTGTTTTGCAGGCTCTATGGCCTTGGCCATGCCTGCTGGTTCGATGCCGCGCCGGGGTTCCGCATCCACAGGGGTTACGATACCGGTGAACAAGTTGCGGACCGTTTGTCCACAGGGACAGATACGACAGTTGAAGCAGAGTGCCGGATCCGAACCTATCAGAAGAACCATGCATACTTTCCACGGCGCTCCGCGGACCGCTGGTTTCTGATCCGTCGGGTCCTGCGTCACGCGGCACACAAGGGTGTGGACACTCCGGCCACGGCACTTCTCAAGCAAATCCGGCCACTTGACTGGCGTGTGCAGGGGTGGTTGTTCTTGCAAAGCAAGAAGATGTCGGCGCGTCATCACCGCAAGCCGAAAGAGTACTCATGAGCCCTCCTGTTCTTATATTGAGCCTTGAAGATGCGACCGAGCGGCGTGCGCCTCTGATCAACGCCTTCGAAACACGTAACGTGCCTTATGAAATCTGGCATGCCATTGACGGGCGCAATGGGCTGCCGCCGGAATATGAAAGCATGATCGACCGTCCAGCGGCCCGCCTGTATCTTGGCCGTGAAATGGGAAATGCCGAATTCGCCTGCGCCCTGTCGCATCATTTTATTTACCGTGAAATCCTTACGCGCGGTTTCGAAATGGCCGTCATTCTGGAAGATGACGCCATCGTTGACGAAGCGTTTTTCGGTTTTATCAAGACGGTCCAGATGCCCGCCTGTGATCTTTTACTGTTGGACCACTATCGCGCATTGGTACGCCGCACCGATCGTTTGAAACTGGACAAAAACAAGATCGCTTACCGCTGCATGTCCACGCCATGGCTGACCACGGGATACATCATTACGCGCGATGGCGCACAAAAGCTGGTTGATCAAAGTTTGCCCATAACGGAGCCAGCCGATTGGCCCACCGATCTTTCGGAAATGCAGGCCTATGCACTTGCGCCGAGACTGGTTGATCATCCGGACATGAAATCGGCAAAGTCGGACATTCGCCAAGACCGGGAGCCATGTAGGCCACGGGCCTCACGCCGCAAACGACGCAGTTCGCGGCGGTTTCTGCGGCTCTCTTATTGGCGCAAGACTTACCACAAACGGCTTGGAAAGTGGGTTTCATGATGGAAGCGAATGCAACCGCCGTTGTGATCCAAGCGATGCAAGAGGCTTTTCAAAGCAAAGCAAGTCTAAGATTTTGCCAAGATCAGTTTTTCTTCAACAACGGGGCGATAGAGTTGTCGCGTCAGTTTCAACGGAGCGGTAATTAAGTGAACGATCCAACAGTCCTAAGTCCTTATTGGGAAAATGTAGACAAATCCATTCTGCGCTCTCAAAAATCTGTTTTTGATAAGCTGGGGATACCTTTGAAACAGGTAGCAACGGATGGCGAGAGCCATGGAGACTGGATGAATCGAGTCGCCAAAAGTTCTGAAGATGACATTATAGTCTTTGTGGACATTGATGCATTTCCACTGAGCAGAGATGCGTATGAACTGGCTGTCAAGACAGCAAGAAGCGGCGGTATTTTTGGCTTGGCTCAAGTCGCAAACCATATTGACCCATCAGCCATTTACGCGGGGCCAATGTTCTTGGCTTTTTCGAACGAAACATATCTTCGGTTGGGTCAGCCATCTCTATGTCATTCAGATACACATGATCCCGCACAACTTCTGAGCATCCGTGCCATCGAGATTGGTGTTCCGTTGACTTTGTCCTATCCCCGAAACGTCTTGATCCCAAAGTGGCCTTTATCCGACATTGGGATTTTCGGAATTGGCACTTTTTATGGTGAAAACAATTTCTTTCACCTTTTTCAATCAAGAATGGCGTCCAATATTCGTCTCTTGAACGCGGTGAGTGAGGATGTTGTTTCCGGGCGGCTAGACTTCGCGAGGTACCTTTTAATGATACAGCAGCCCGAACGATCCAGTTTGTGGAAACGGCTGCGTGGGCAAAAGTGAAACGTATCTGATGCACGCCGTAAGCATTGGATAGTCTCGCATTGATTCGAGGTGCTCCTTGATCTTGAGCCTCGATTTAGAGCAATAAACCACACTACCCC
>NZ_JAWOAN010000148.1:0-10271 GCF_046498525.1 Yoonia sp. | reverse complement strand
TTCAGATTTCCGGACGGATGACCGCGCTCAATCAGGGTATGGCGCGCAAGGCCTGTCAGCTTTGGTCTGGTGAGACGGATTCAGCGATCGCAGCCGATCTGAGGCAGTCCATGCAGGACTACGAAGGCAGTCTCAGGGCGCTCACCGATGGTTTGTCCGCAATGGGGATCTTGCCGCCACACAAACACCGGGCATTGCGGACAAGCTGGCCGAGATCGGCGGCGTCTGGGCGCAGAACCGGCCACTTCTGGCATTGGTCGCCGCAGGCGAGGAAATATCGGATCAACAGCGTTTTGACCTCTATTTCCAGTTGATAGACGAAAGGGTGGTGCTGCTTGATCTGGTCTATCTTTATCAGGACCATTCAAAAGTGGCACATTAGGGACGCAAAGCCCTTGTCTTGCTGCGGTTTAGGGGTTGAACCAAGCGGTACTCTCGCTTAAACGCCGCGACAGACATGCGTGTGAGGCCCGCTTTGGCCAGATGTACCGGTTCGAAAACCCGGGGCTTGGGCTCAATGCGCTGACCATATTCAATTTGGCCCACCGAGGCCCAGCTTAGGAAACGAACACATGGCAAATACACCTCAGGCGAAAAAACGCGCCCGTCACAACGAAGCGCGCTTTGCAATTAACAAAATGCGTCGCTCGCGCATCCGTACGTTTCTGCGCGCGGTAGAAGAAGCGATTGTCGCTGGTGATCAGAAAGCCGCCGCCGAAGCACTCAAAACGGCACAGCCGGAACTGATGCGCGGTGTGACCAAAGGCGTGATGCACAAGAACACAGCAGCACGTAAAATGTCTCGTTTGGCTTCGCGCGTCAAAGCGATCGCCTGATTCTGCCGAAATCAGCGAAAAAGCAAAAATTCAAGCGCGTCCAAACAGGGCGCGTTTTTTTTGTGCCAGTGTGTTCAGGCTGCGCAGAAAACAAGCCATTTCAAAGGGCCGGTAGATTCTTTTCCGACATTCGCTGAGTCAAGCGTGATGTTATGTTGAAGCAGCCCCAAACCCCTTGCTACGTTGCTCATGCGATTCACATCGTTCCGGGGGGACATGAGGGGGTTTGCATTTGATCTGGTCGGAAAATCGCGCCTTGCGGTTTATTTGAACCTACCGGTCAACAAGCGAGCTTCATGCAAAGATGGCGTGGGAAAAGTAGCAAAAGCTGCGTAAATCCATGTCGGTTTGTGTCTGCGACAAGACTGGGGTCTGCTCCTTGGTCATGGTGGCGGGTTATGGCTCTTTTGCTGCCGATTGGCGCTGACATGTATCTCTTCGGATGCTGGTTTGTGCTGCGGTCTATGGTTTTGGATAGAAGATGACCCGTTTAGGTTGGGCAGCCTGAGCGCTCTGCTTTCTATGTCTCGGTCTTTGTGTCGTGGTGCGCCAATGCGCACCAAAGCGGTGGTGCGGCAAGTTTGGGGACAAAGGGACAAGATGACGAACGATATCTGGGCGAATGTGTTGAGCGCGCTGAAGGGTGCATTGGGTACGAATAGTTATTCCAGCTGGATTGAACCTCTCGAATTTACACAGCTGTCCGATGGCGTCGCGGTGTTCGATGTGCCGACCAATTTCATCGGCAACTACGTATCCCAGAATTTTGGCGACCAGATCATCTATCACATGACCAAAGCCGGTGAGGATGTGCAACGCCTCCAATTTCGTGCGCCGAGCCAAGCGCGTGCTGCCCCCAAGCCGAAGATCAGCAAGAGACCAGTCGAGCCGGATTCAGGCGCGCCTCTTGATCGCCGCTTTACCTTTGATACGTTCGTTGTCGGTAAACCCAACGAACTTGCCCATGCCGCCGCACGCCGCGTGGCCGAAGGCGGACCCGTCACCTTCAACCCGCTTTTCCTTTATGGCGGTGTCGGTCTTGGCAAGACGCACCTGATGCATGCGATCGCGCACGAGCTCAAGGAACGCTCCCCCGAGCTGAGTGTGCTTTACCTCTCTGCGGAGCAATTCATGTACCGCTTCATCACCGCCCTGCGCGAACGCAAGATGATGGATTTCAAACAGCTCTTCCGTTCGGTCGATGTCCTCATGGTCGATGACGTGCAGTTCATCGGTGGCAAGGACAGCACGCAAGAAGAATTCTTTCACACCTTCAACACCCTCGTCGATGGCCAAAAGCAGATCATCATCTCTGCCGACCGCGCACCGGGCGAGATCAAGGATCTCGAAGAGCGGATCAAATCCCGTCTCCAATGTGGTCTGGTCGTGGACCTGCACCCGACCGATTACGAACTGCGACTCGGCATCCTGCAGTCCAAGGTCGATGTCTATTCCGCGCAGTACCCAGAGCTTGAGATCGCCGATGGCGTGCTGGAATTCCTCGCCCATCGCATTTCGACCAACGTGCGCGTTCTGGAAGGCGCGCTGACCCGCCTGTTTGCCTTCGCATCCCTTGTAGGTCGCGAAATCACGCTGGATCTGACGCAGGATTGCCTGTCGGATGTGCTCAAAGCCTCTGATCGCAAGGTCACGGTCGAGGAAATCCAGCGCAAAGTGTCCGAGCACTATAACATCCGCCTATCCGACATGATCGGACCGAGGCGCGTGCGTAACTATGCCCGTCCGCGCCAGATCGCGATGTATCTGGCCAAGCAGATGACCAGCCGGTCCCTGCCAGAGATCGGACGCCGCTTTGGTGGCCGTGATCACACGACAGTCATGCACGGGGTCAAGCGGATAGAAGAACTCAAGGCGCTCGACAGTCAGATCGCCGACGATCTGGAACTCTTGCGCCGCGCTTTGCAGGAATAAGGGCGCAAAGCAGGGCGGGGCGCTTGACGCCGACAAACCCATCGTAAACAGTCCAACAAAACGCTTGAGAGTAGCGCGGAATAGGGTACATTTCGCGTCCCGGCAGCGTCCGAGGCCAAGATATGCGGAGATTGGGACATGAAATTCAGCATTGAACGTGCGGTGCTCTTAAAGGCCGTTTCACAGGCGCAGTCCGTGGTGGAACGGCGCAACACGATCCCGATCCTGGCCAACGTCCTGATCGAAGCGTCAGGCGACAGCGTACAGTTTCGGGCGACCGACCTCGACATCGAAGTCGTCGACCACGCGCCTGCGAAAGTAGAGCGGGCAGGGGCAACCACGGTCGCGGCCGTGACCCTCAACGAGATCGTCCGCAAGCTGCCTGATGGCGCTTTGGTCACGTTGATCGAAGACGGCGCATCAGGCAGGTTGACGATTGAGGCGGGGCGGTCAAACTTCTCGCTTGCGCCTCTGCCGAAAGAAGACTTCCCTGTCATGGCGTCCTCTGATTACGCCGCAAATTTTTCGGCACCGGCGCCGGTTCTGCGGCGTCTGTTCGACAAGTCAAAATTTGCGATTTCAACTGAAGAAACAAGATATTACCTGAACGGCGTCTACATGCATGTGGCCGATGGCGAAGGCGGCAAAGTGCTGCGTTGCGTCGCAACAGATGGCCACCGTCTGGCGCGGATTGACGCCGACCTGCCTGATGGCGCGGCGGATATGGCCGGTGTTATCGTACCCCGCAAGACCGTGGGCGAATTGCGCAAGCTGCTGGATGACGATGACATGCAGATCGCTGTCTCAGTCTCCGAAACCAAGATTCGTTTTGCGACCCCCGACATCACACTGACCTCCAAGGTGATCGACGGGACATTCCCCGATTACACGCGCGTGATCCCGCAGGGCAACACCCGCAAGCTTGAAGTTGACGCAAGCGAATTCGCCAGAGCGGTGGACCGGGTTGCAACCGTGTCATCCGAACGCTCGCGCGCCGTGAAGCTGACTCTGGATGAAGACCGCCTGGTTTTGTCCGTCAACGCGCCGGACAGCGGAGCGGCGGAAGAAGAACTTGCCGTGGCCTACAGCGATGAACGCCTCGAGATCGGCTTCAACGCCAAATACCTCCTTGAAATCGCCAGTCAGGTCGACCGTGAAAACGCCGTTTTCATGTTCAACACTGCGGGCGACCCCACCCTGATGCGCGAAGGCAACGACACCTCTGCGGTCTATGTCGTCATGCCGATGCGCGTGTGACGCAACCAGAAACTTTCAGAGTTTCTGGAGGCGGGGTTTTTGAAAGTCCTGCCCGGTATCCATGACCCAACTTGCGATCTCCGAACTGACGCTGTCGCACTTCCGCTCGCACAAGCGTGTGGCGCTGTCGCTTGAGTCACGTCCCTTGGCCATTTTCGGCCCCAACGGTGCGGGCAAGACCAACATCCTCGAAGCTATCTCGCTCCTGTCACCCGGGCGTGGCCTGCGCCGCGCCGGAGCAGAGGATCTGACCCGCAGGCCAGAGGCGCTGGGCTGGAAGGTCACCGCCGTGCTGCAATCGCTGCACCAGACCCACGAGATCGAAACATGGGCAGAGGCGGGCAACCCCCGCCAATTGCGCATTGATGGCAAGGCCACGCCGCAGACGGCTTTGGGCCGCATCGCCCGCATTCTCTGGCTGGTGCCAGCGATGGACCGGCTTTGGATCGAAGGGGCCGAGGGGCGGCGACGGTTTCTGGATCGCGCCTCGCTGAGTTTCGAGCCGACCCACGCAGACGCCGTGCTGACCTATGAAAAGGCCATGCGCGAACGCAACAGGTTGCTCAAGGACATGGTGCGCGATCCCCATTGGTACACCGCGATCGAGGCGCAAATGGCCGAGGCCGGTTCCATCATCCAAAAGAACCGAAGCCGCACCATTGAAGAACTGACAGCAGCACAAGAGGCCGCGACGACAGCCTTTCCCACGGCAACACTGGCGCTCACATCCGCCGAGCCCATCCCCGACGATCTGCAAGCGGCGCTGGCCGGAAACCGCAGCCGCGATATGGGCGCGGGGCGCACCCTGATCGGTCCGCACCGCGCCGACCTTGATGCGGTATTCGCCGACAAGGGCGTGCCTGCCAAGGATTGTTCCACTGGCGAACAAAAGGCGCTTCTGATCAGCCTGATCCTTGCCAATGCCCGTGCCCTTGCCCGCGACTTCGGCGCACCACCGATACTTTTGCTCGATGAGGTCGCAGCCCACCTTGACGCGACCCGGCGGGCAGCGCTTTATGATGAAATATGCAGCCTCGGCGCGCAGGCTTTCATGACCGGCACGGGGGCTGAACTGTTCATAGAACTGGGCGAACGCGCCCAATACGCAGAAGTCACTGAACTGGACGGGCAGTCCATCGTCATGCAAAAGGATACGCCATGACCCCGCAACGCGTGACCCTGATCACCCTTGGCGTCGCTGATCTGGAACGGTCCAAGGCATTTTATGGCACGTTGGGCTGGACCCCGACAAATGACGAAGGCGAGGTCGTCTTTTATCAGATCAACGGTATGGTCTTGGGATTATTTGGTCTGCAAGCACTTGCAAACGATCAGGGACGACCAGACGCCAAGCTGGGGACCGGGGCAATGACGTTGGCACAGAATTTCGCCACTGATGCAGAGATCGATGCGGCCTATGCCTTGGCTCTCAAGGCCGGGGCGACCCCGCTCAAGGCACCGGAAAAGGTGTTCTGGGGCGGATATTCGGGTTACTATGCCGACCCTGACGGGCACGTCTGGGAACTCGCGCATAACCCGTTTTGGGATCTCGCCGCAGATGGTAGCCTGACTTTGCCAACCTCATGACCCTTTCGCCCTATGACCTGCTGCTTTACGCAGGCGCGCTCATCATACTTTTCATGACACCCGGCCCCGTATGGGTCGCCTTGCTGGCACGGTCACTCTCGGGCGGGTTTCAGGCCGCTTGGCCGCTGGCGGTCGGTGTCGCCCTCGGTGATATCCTCTGGCCGTTGGTCGCGGTGCTTGGCGTCGCTTGGCTTGTGTCCGAATTTGCAGGCTTCATGGAGCTGCTCAAATACGTGGCGGTCCTCGTCTTCATGCTGATGGGCGCGGCGCTTATCCGCAACGCCGACCATGCGCTTGACGCCAATAGCAGGCTCACCCGGCCCGGCAAATGGGCGGGATTTGTTGCGGGTCTTGCGGTGATTATCGGCAATCCCAAAGCCGTGCTGTTCTACATGGGCGTCCTGCCCGGTTTCTTCGATCTCGGCATGGTCACGGCCGTCGATATGGCAGTCATTTGCACGCTCAGCTTTGTCGTGCCTTTGGTCGGAAATCTGGTTCTTGCGGTATCGGTCGACCGTGTGCGGGGCTTGCTGAAATCATCGGGTGCCTTGCGCCGGATGAACATCATCGCAGGCTGCCTTCTGATCGGTGTGGGCGTCGCGATCGGCCTCACCTGAGGCCCGCCGGAGCAGTCTTTAAAAACCACAAAATCTTGTGTCATTTGCGTGACATTGCCCCCTGAAAAGCATATATTTTGGGCATAAGAATACAGGATTTCCCCCATGGCCGACGAAACCCAGAAACAAGAAGACTACGGCGCAGATTCCATCAAAGTTCTCAAGGGCTTAGAGGCGGTGCGCAAGCGTCCGGGCATGTACATCGGGGACACCGACGACGGCTCTGGCCTGCACCACATGGTCTATGAGGTCGTGGACAACGGCATTGACGAGGCTCTGGCCGGTCACGCCGACCATGTTTATGTAAGAATTAACGCCGATGCCTCGGTCACGGTGGGTGACAACGGGCGCGGGATTCCGGTGGGTATCCACGAAGGCGAAGGCGTTTCCGCCGCCGAAGTCATCATGACCCAGCTTCATGCCGGCGGCAAATTCGACCAGAATTCCTATAAGGTGTCGGGTGGTTTGCACGGCGTGGGCGTCTCGGTCGTCAATGCGCTGTCGGACTATCTTGAACTGCGCATCTGGCGCGATGGCAAAGAACACTACGCCCGTTTCGAGGGTGGCTTCACGACAGAACATTTGCGTGTCGTCGGTGACGCCGATGGGCGCAAGGGAACCGAGGTCACTTTTCTTGCCTCGACCGATACGTTCAGCAACCGCGAATATGATTTCCATATACTGGAAAAGCGCCTGCGCGAACTGGCGTTCCTGAACTCCGGCGTGCGGATTATCCTCGAAGACCTGCGTCCCGCAGAACCTCTCAAGACCGACCTGTTCTACGAAGGCGGGGTCAAGGAATTCGTCAAATATCTTGACCGGTCGAAAACGCCACTGATGGAAGACCCGATCTATGTGACCGGCGAACGCGACGATATCGGGGTCGAGGTCGCGATGTGGTGGAACGACAGCTACAACGAAATGGTGCTGCCCTTCACCAACAACATCCCGCAGCGTGACGGGGGTGCGCACCTTGCGGGTTTCCGTGGCGCGCTGACCCGCGCGATCACAAAATATGCGACCGAGACGGGGATCAGCAAGAAGGAAAAGGTCTCGCTCACCGGCGATGACGCCCGCGAAGGTCTGACCTGCGTGCTGTCTGTCAAAGTGCCCGATCCGAAATTCTCAAGCCAGACCAAGGATAAACTGGTCAGTTCAGAGGTGCGGCCTGCGGTCGAAAACCTGGTGGGTGAAAAGCTGAACGAATGGTTTGAAGAGAACCCCCAGATTGCCAAGATGATCATCTCGAAGATCGTCGAGGCCGCCGCCGCGCGTGAAGCCGCGCGCAAAGCGCGTGAAATCCGGCGCAAATCAGCTATGGACGTGAACTTCAACGCTTCCAAGCTGAAAGACTGCTCTGAAAAAGACCCCTCAAAGACCGAAGTTTTCCTTGTCGAGGGTGACAGTGCGGGTGGGTCCGCCCAGACGGGCCGTGACCGCGGCACGCAGGCGATCCTGCCGCTCAAAGGCAAGATCCTGAACGTCGAACGCGCCCGTTTCGACCGGATGCTGTCCAGTCAGGAAATCGGCAACCTTGTCATGGCGCTGGGCACCGGCATTGGCCGCGATGAATTCAATATCGCCAAGCTGCGCTATCACAAGGTCATCATCATGACCGATGCGGACGTTGACGGGGCGCATATTCGCACCCTGTTGCTGACGTTCTTCTTCCGCCAGATGCCAGAGTTGATCGAAGGCGGTTATCTCTATATCGCGCAGCCGCCGCTTTATAAAGTGTCGCGTGGCAAGTCCGAAGTGTACCTCAAGGACCAGCCCGCGATGGACGAATATCTGATCGAACAGGGCATTGATGGCGCGATGCTGCGCCAAGGCAATGGCGAGGAAATCACCGGCAATGACCTGCGTCGCGTCGTGGAAGAGGCCCGCCAGCTCAAACGTGTGCTGGAAGCCTTCCCGACGCATTATCCGCGTCACATTCTGGAACAGGCCGCAATTGCCGGTGCATTCGTTCCCGGTGTCGTAGAAAGCGACCTGCAAGGCACCGCCGACCGCGTGGCGGAACGGCTGAACCTTATCGCCCTTGAATGGGAACGCGGCTGGCAAGGCCGCATCACCCAAGATCAGGGAATGCGTCTGGCCCGTATCCTGCGGGGTGTCGAAGAAGTGCGCACGCTTGACGGCGCTATGCTGCGATCCGGCGAGGCGCGGCGCACGGGGACGTTCACGCAAAGCCTGCAAGACGTCTACGACCTGCCCGCCACTCTGGTGCGCAAGGACCGCAGCCAGATCATCCATGGCCCGCTGGACCTGCTCAAGGCGGTCCTTGAAGAAGGCGAAAAAGGGCTGTCACTGCAACGCTACAAGGGCTTGGGCGAAATGAACCCCGACCAGCTGTGGGAAACCACGCTGGACCCTGACGCGCGTACGTTGTTGCAGGTCAAGGTCGACGATCTGGCCGAAGCCGACGATCTCTTTACCAAGCTGATGGGCGACGTGGTGGAACCTCGGCGCGAGTTCATCCAGAACAATGCGTTGAACGTGGAAAACCTGGACTTCTAAAGAGGGCCCTTGCGCCCTCGCACCCACCTGAACACCAACGGCGCAAGCGCGATCACCAAGGTGATCCGGATGATGTGCATGATGGAAACATATGCCACATCCTGCTCCATCGCGAGGGTCAGCAGTGACATCTCGGTCAAACCGCCGGGCGAAAAGGCAAGGAACGCCTGCGCCAGTGGGATTGCGCTGACCAGAACGATCACTTCGGCAAATCCGATCGCCGCAAGCAGCATCAGGAAAGATGCAACCGCCGACAGGCCAATGTCCTTGCGGACCTCGGCCAGAGACGCTCCGACAAAGCGTGTCCCTATGATGGTGCCGATGGTTATCTGTGCTGCGATCACCAGAACAGAAGGCGGGGCGACCGTGACCCAACCAGCAATATGGGCGATGCCGCTCAGGATCATCGGGCCGAAAACAGCGGCGGCTGGCAGGCCGATCCGTTTGCCCAGAAACATTCCGGCAACGGCACAAGCCCCCAAAATTACATAGTCTTGCACCGTGATTTCGTAAATCCCGACCCACAGGCTGGCCCCGCGACCGCCGCTGGACACGCCCAGAACAAGGCCAAAGAACAGCGCCACAAACACGATGATGATCAGTACGCGCGCGGCATGGGCCAGCGCGATCCGCCGTTCATCGCCCCCTGCTTCGGTCCCGAGGATGACCATCTCGTTCAATCCACCCGGCATCGCGGAATAAAACGCCGTTACCGGATCATATCGGCCAAGCCGCCGGTAAACCGCATAGGAAATCCCTGCAGCACAGGCCAGAAACAGCGGCAGCAACAGCAAAGTCATGACCCAACTGCCAAGCAGGCCAACGACATCTGCCGTCACCCCTGATCCCAGCATGACGCCGATCACCGGCATCACATAGGGGCGCAATCTCGCAGGCCCCGTCACGGGTACCTTGATCATCGCGGCAATGGTGTTCGCGATCATCGGCCCCAGCATCCAAGGCAACGGCAAGCCGCTGAAATAGGCTGCAAGACCGCCTGCAACACCGATTACGACTGCCAGTAACTGTGACCTGATAGGTGCGCGGTGTAGCTGCATCAATCCGGCCTAAAGCCCGCCGATATGATGCGTGCCGCGCTCTTTGGCCAGTTGCATCTGCTTCTGACGCTCGCGAAAGCGGGCTTTATCCTCTTGTGTTGTTTCGTCGATGCACTGATGGCACGACACGCCCTGCTCGAAGGCAGGGTGGGCGCGATCATCGGGAACGATTGGTCGGCGACAGGCGTGGCACAGAATATGCGGTCCTTCCTCCAACCCGTGCCCGACACTCACGCGGGCATCAAAGACAAAGCACTCACCATCCCATTTGCTTTCTTCCTGTGGAGAATGATCCCTGGTTCATGGTGTTCTCCCTGGCGGGTGCCGCCGAGGCCATGGCGCGCGCCCGGCGCCAGTGTCGCAGCGATAACCAGTGAGTGGCTTCTCGCGCGAAGCGGAAACGACGGCGCCCCGTCCTCTCCTCGGAGGACGGGGCGCTCGTTGCAGGCTCGGGGGGCCGAAAC
>NZ_JAWOAN010000278.1:0-3958 GCF_046498525.1 Yoonia sp. | reverse complement strand
CATGGCAGCCGCTGCTTTCCTTGCGCGCCTCAGCGCAGATCAGCGCCGCTTGGCTTTCAGTAATTCGACGCCTCCTGTCGCGATTGTTGCCGCGTTCAACTCCGACCGAGAGATTCATCTGGAATTGGTCCCGATGGCGAAGGCAGCATCAGCTCTCTGCCGCCATCGCACATCGGAGAAATCGGCAATATGTGCAACTGTAGTACTAGCTCTGTGATCATGGTGTCGGTGAGATTGAACGTGTGTTCGGCATCACCGAAAAAGGCTTGGTGGGTCAGCTTCATTCGGCTGCATCCTTACTGGTGGTGCTAGTGGTGAAGGGGTTGGATAGCTCGTCACCGCCGGGCATCTTCGGCAGGTTCAATCCGCTGCGCACCTCGTTCGCGGTCAGGGCACCCATGCTGCGATACTGGCTGTATGCGGTGGCACGGGCTGCGGCGTCGGTGGTCAGCAGATCGTCGGTGACGGCCTCGAAGTATGTCTCGCGGCGTTCCTCGGGGGTCAGCAGGCACCGCGCATAGGCCCATGCCCAATCGGTCAGCCAAGGCTGGAGCGTGACCTGTTTAAACTGCATGAACATTTGTTCGGTGTTCGACCACGTGCCGCGCGACAGCTCGAAAAGCATGGTGGGTGGCACCCGGAACACGCGCGCGATCTCGCGGATTTGCTCAAGGCGGTTTTCTGCGAATTGCGCGTCGGCCAGCGTGGTGGCCAGCGGCAGATAATCCATATCCTCGTCGAGAACGGCAGTGCCGCCCGCGCTCTTGCCGGAATGGGTGCTGAACCACGACGCGGCCAGCTTCTTCTTGGAATCCACATCAAGGACTTTCTTTGCCTTGATGACGCCAGAGGGGCGGCCGCCATTCGCGAACAGCCCGCCGATATGGGTCTCGAAACTCAATGCCAGGGCGATTGCTTCGCGGCCAAGTGTGATCGGGGATATGCCGCCGATGGACTCGACGCGCAGCACGTCGCGATAGGATAGCCGCACGGTGCCTGCGTCGGTGCTGACACGAAAGAACGGCTCACCGTCCGTCTCTTGATCGCGCTGCACCATGCCCGGATCCAGCCTGTGCAGCTCATAGGGCGTGCCATCTGTCAGGCGGATCACCTGCGCGTGGCCTGCCCCGTGCAAGAGTGCGTCAAGTGTCAGGTCGCGGCGCAGCTCTGCGGCGCTGGTCCACTCGTTCGCCTCGTCATGCACAAGGCGATAGGCGGGGTGATCCGTCAAGGCGGTCTTGGTGGCGCGGTCATAGACCTTGACCGGGATAGCGCCGATGGTCTCAGAGATAAGGCCCGTGGCACAGGCGACGGCAGGAACGCGCATGGCGTTGCCGGGGCCGATGGATACACCGGACGCGGTAGGCAGCGCCCCGAACAAGGTCAGGGCGTCTGCGTCGGTCAGGGTGAGTGCTTTTTCCTCGGCACGAAACCCAAGCGCGTGTTTGATTCTCTGAAAGGCCATGTGATCCGCTGCAAATTGTGGGTGTGGTAATAATACCACACCCTGATTCGCGGCGAAAGGGAAATGTTATAACTTTACGGTTTAGGGTTGTTGCGCTCTTGTTCTTCACGTCGCTCTTGTTCTTCCCAAGCACGACACCTGCGCTCGTTGGTCCTTATCCTGTCCGCTTCAGAAAGACGCGCAATGTATCTTCCAGCAAAAAACATGACGGGTAACGATACAATGGCTGCAGCAGGCAACGGTAGACCAAGCCCGATCAGTATCACGATTGCGACGCCTGCAACCCACACGCCGTTTGCCATGCTGGCGCAGAATTCCACGAAACGCACCAACAAGTCAGGCCACAAATCGGATATAAATGGTGCAAGCATCATGCCGACGCCGATAATGATGAACGGCACGAAGTAAATCAGATACTGATCCATATTGTTTCCTCTCTATAGTGACGATTCAATTCGCAAGACACACCTTTGCCTGCTACGTCGCTTTGTCACTAACCCAACTCATACGCTGGCAACCGCCCTATCGCATCGGCCTTGGCTTTCAGGGACACGTCGCCGTAACCATCGGATGCGGATTTCGCCGAATGGCCCTGTATCGCATCATAGACGCGCGGTGAAATCCCAAGCTCGATGGTCTGACTCTTGAAGCGGTGCCGCCATCCATAGTTAGGTCGAACGCCATCCGGGATTAGCTCGCGTTCCTGTAGCCAAGTGCAAATCTGGTTCGATATCCGCTTTGCCTTATCTGCATATTTCGCCGGTTCCGTGCCACCATGAAAAAAGGGGCCGGGCTTTGCCGCTTTCACGAACTCGGGAAATCCGAGACTGACGATTTGCTCATGCAGCGGCACGTCGCGATAGCCACCGGCCTTGACGGTCCCGGCGTCCGGGGTGATGCGGATGACCCACTGCCCGTCTACCTCGCGCACATCCTCTTTCCGCAATTGTGTGATTTCAGAGGGGCGCGCGCCGCAAAATGCGCAGATAATCGGCACCCATCGCTTTGCCGCGACAAGATGCGATTTCTCACGGATGTATCCGTTGACGTCCGCGTTTGGTTCGTAGGTCGTGGCGACTTTGAGAATCCTGATCGCCTCGGCATCTGTGAAGCCTTGCTCGCGGCTGTGTTGGCGGCGCGGCTTGGCTTGCCGGACCTTCTCCGCGACATTCTCGGGCAGGCGGTCATTTTCGACAGCCCATGAGAAAAGCGATCTGATCTTTGACAGGTAAATATCGGACACGGTCTTGGCGGCCAGCGTTTTCATCAGCTCGTCGCGCCACGTCATCAGGTCGGATTTTGTCACGCGGCGCGCGTCGTCATGTTTCAGGAATTTGCGCAGGTTCGCGATGACCGGATCTTCGCGTGTTTTTCCGCTTCGCATGAAACCCGCCTTCATCCGAGTTTCGACATACTCGCGCCAGAGCTTCGAGAGGCTGACCGGCGCAGGGGCAGAATCAGGGGGCTGCGCATCGCGGATGATCGGCGCGCTAGGGGTGCCGGTGAAATCGCCCTCGTCGCGCTCTGCCACCCGTTCCAGCGCCTCCAGCTCTGCACTGCACAGAGCACGGGCGATGACGCGCCACCCGTTGCTGCCGGGTGCTGCGTCGAGATTACCAGCGGCGCGGAAACGCTCGATCTGCGCACCGACCAGATCGGTCAGAACTGCATCGCTCGCCTTGCCTGCAATCGCCTCGCGCAGTTGCTGCACCAGAACGTCATCAATGCCCACTGATGGCCAGCGTGGATCATTGCGCAGCTCGTCATCGAAGGCCAGCCGCTGCATGTAATGGCTCACGGCGATCTGGTCAGGTGCCAGAGGATACCGGGCCGGGCCGGTCTGCGATTTGCCTGCACCGGCCTTTTGCTCGGCAAGTGCGATCTGGTGTTGAAGCTGTGCCACGGCACCGGGTAGCAACTTGAGCGCCTGCTTGTAGTCGCCACCCAACGGGGTGCGCAGCTCGGTCTTGCCGACGATTCTGCGCAGGTCTTTCGGCACCACCAGCCGGGCGTGGTAGCGCCCGCTGCGGTTCGTCATGTTCCTGATCTTGCCTGCCATGTTCGTCAGCCTTTGTAACCAAATCTGTAACCTTCAAACGACCATACGGCCTTGTTTGCAAGGGGTTTGTTTGATTTCAAAGGGTTGAAATGGTGGGTGATGAAGGGTTCGAACCTCCGACATCTTCGGTGTAAACGAAGCGCTCTACCAACTGAGCTAATCACCCGTCGCATGTCTCTTAGCCAAGCTGGCAGGGCCGCGCAAGAGGCCCTGCCAAGGACAGGCAGGCGCATGTGCGTTCAGTCTGCCGCGGCGACGGCGCGGCGGTAAAATAGAAAACAAAACCCAAACGGACACTAAGGCTAAAAGAATGGCATATGTCTGGATATTCTCCTTTATTTGCTTCTTCAAAAATGATATCGTGTCACTCATGGAATTCTCTCCTTATTCAACAAATTATTCTTTCTAGTAAGCCCGGTTGCCATAGCCATGAT
>NZ_JAWOAN010000096.1:0-14699 GCF_046498525.1 Yoonia sp. | reverse complement strand
TTGCCCAAGTTGATTTTCGAGGCAGCGCAGCATCGGGGCCCAGTCGCGCCTGATCGGTGCAAGCATCAGCCATCAGGCGCTTGACCGCTTAACGCCGCAGTGCATCTTTCGTAGATTTGCCATTCATGCATCCTGCAGCATTTTCAATGTGCGGATGGCGGCAGTGCACTCTTTGCTCACGCGACCTTTATGACCGGAAGGAGTGCTGTCAGCCCTTTTGTGGATATCTGCGTTTTCTAACCCGCCTTGCTTTGGGAGTAATAATCATAGATTATTGAATGATAAATTAATAAGATATCGAGCGAAGGATATTGCCAGTGTCGGACATAGGGAAAAGACTGCCACGCAAACGATTTTCACCTGACGAGCGCCGGAAGCTCATTCTTGATGGCGCGATCCATTTTTTCGCAGAGCACGGTATTGACGGGTCGACACATCAGCTGGCCAAGGAACTGAACATCACGCAACCGCTGATCTATCAATATTTTCCCAACAAGGAATATCTGATTGATGCGGTATATGACGAACTATTCAACGGGCGCTGGAATCCTGAGTGGGATACCCTTTTGAAAGATCGCACGCGTCCGTTAAGCCTTCGACTGCTTCAATTTTACAGTGAGTATTCACAGGTCATACAGGCACCAGAATGGATTCGAATATATCTCGACTCCGGGCTTAAACATCTGCAACTGAACCGGCGTTACAACACCATTATCGAGCAGAGTGTCATCCACCGTATTTGCGATGAAATGCGTGTCAGTCTGGGCCTGCCAGACCTCGACGATCTACCGATCACAGATGCCGAATTCGAAGCCGTATGGACCATGCATGGCGGCTTGTTTTATCATGGCGTTCGCAAGCATGTTTATAAGCTTGAAACGACGCGGGATTATGAAGCTGTCATTGCAGATATTGTTGAGGGATTTGTCGTCGGTTTTGAGGTTGTCGTGCGCAGGGCTGTCGTCCGTTCCAGATGACATAACGACATCAGGCTATGATCGGTTTATGCCGATAAACTGATCATAGCTTTGTTCATACTTATACAGTTTCAAGAAAGTCAGCTGTTGCTGTCTCGCGCAGCACCGCATCAGGAGAACGGTGACGTTCAGCTGCGCTGCGCTCCTCTTCGGTAAGAACCTGGGCCTGCATGTAAGCTCCCAGCGCACGCGCATGTTCGACAACATACTGATCGACAGGCCGGCGCGTGGCGTCGAACGCAGCCAGTGCATCAGCGACACTATTGTCAGAACGTGACATCACTTCGGCGAGCACGACGGCATCTTCTGCGGCCTTTGTCACGCCCATGCCGCAATGGGGGCGGCCGACAAAAGCGGCATCACCCAGAAGTACGACACGCCCCAGGGTCATCTGCGTTACGGACAGGTCATAGATTGGCTGGATGAACGGGGTTTCGGTGCGGGAGATCAATTCGGCAAACTGCGGTGACAACAAGTTGTCTGCGGCCTGACGCATCTCGGCCATCTTTTCGGGGCGTAGCAGTAATGGCGAAATCGACAGTTCATGCGTGACCCCATCAGTCCCGGTCAGCAAGTCGGTCAACACTGCCTCGTCTGCGGGTCGGTACCAGACAAAGTTATACCGCCTGTGACCGGGACGCATGTCGTTGCCCTCACCTGCGACGGGATACCCCAGTATCTGTTCGCCCTCGGGCAGGCAAAAGGCAAAATATGGAAACATCTCCGCGCGGGCCCGTTCGGAAAGATCCGCTTCGTTCACCATCCCCCGCCATGCAATATAGCCGGCATAAGAAGTGGGCGTGTCAGGCAGCATCTGGTCGCGCACTGTCGAACGAAACCCGTCCGCACCGATCAACAGATCTCCGGTCGTGCTTGTCCCGTCCTCAAAATGGGCAGTCACGCCGGTTTCAGTTTCCTCGTAGCGGAGCAGGGTCTTGCCGCGATGGACCAGCGCGTCTGGCAGGGCAGCGCTAGCGATCTCGTGCATTTTACTCCAAGAAGTCAGAATCTGCGGAAGTTCCAGCCGTTCTGTTCCCGCGCCCGTCCGGTCAAAAACAACGCGTCCGGTCGTCGGTACGCCGATGCTGTCGTCCACGGAAATACCCATAGCCGAAAGGGCCCGAAACAACGATCCGTGCGTCACGATCCCGGCGCCGCGCCCTGACAGGGGGACCGACACGCGCTCGTGCACCTCGACATCCCAGCCGGCCTTGCGCAGGGCAATGGCTGAGAACAGTCCGGCCATGGACCCGCCGATAATAATCGCTTTGCGAGGAAGGTTATCTGTGCTCATTGATGGACTCCGTTTACATGCGGTTAGGAAGAAAAGTCACGATATTCGGGAAAGTGAGGATGATCAGGCCTGCCAGTACGATCAGCAGCCAATACGGCGTCGCACCGCGAAACACCTCGCCGATCGACACCTCTTCGGGCACCGATCCTTTGACAACAAAGACCAGCAGGCCGAACGGTGGTGTCAGCAGCCCTGCCTCGATCACGAGAATGCCGTAAATGGCGAAAACCAGTGGATCATAACCAAAGCCATGTGCAATAGGCGCAAAGATCGGAACTGTCAGCAAGATGATCGACGTCGAATCAAGCATCATGCCCATCAAAAGCCAGACGATCGTCATAGCAAAGATGAGGCTGATCGGTCCAAAGCCTGCGCCGGTGATCCAATCGGTCATCACCATAAGCGCCCCGCTGGATACCAGAAACCGCGAATAAAGCCCTGCCATCAACAGCAAGAACATGATCGGTGCAATCGTCAGCCCTGAAGATATGATAGACCCCGACAACTGACGCAGGCGTACGCCTTTCAGCAAGGCGAGACAAAGCGCGCCCACAGCGCCGATTCCGGCCGCTTCGGTTGGTGTGGCGAAGCCGCCCCAAATCCCGCCCAATACGAGTGCGATCAACACGATAATCCCCAGGCCGGACAGCAAAACGCTCCGGTTGATTTCTTCGGACACAGGGGACGTGCCCGCTTCGGTCTGGACTGTATACGGGGTTTTTTCCGGATTTATGAACGCCGTTACGACAAGATAGAGCACGAACAGCGATGCTACCAGAAGCCCCGGCAGCACGCCGGCGACGAAAAGCTTGCCAATCGAAATTTCGGTCAGGATTCCCCAGAAGATCAGGAGTATCGACGGCGGGATCAGCATGCCCAGCATGCCACTGCCAGCGATGACACCCAAAGCCAGCGGACGATCATAACCATAGCGGCGCATCTGCGGATAGGCGACGCGTGAAAAAGTTGCTGCGGCGGCGACGCTGACACCGGAAATGGCCGCGAACATGGCATTGCCAAAGACCGTCGCGACGGCAAGGCGGGCAGGTACACGCCGCAGCATCCGGTTCATCAGCGTAAAGACATCCTGTGCGGCACCTGATGTGGTGATGAAATTACCCATGATGACAAACAAGGGAATGGTCGCAAACACGTAGTCGCGCAGCATGCTGAACGCGACGCTGCCAGCCATGGCAAATGCAATGTCCCAGCTTTGAAATAATACATAGATACCGACAAGCGATACCGTACCCAGCGCAACGCCAATGGGGATGCCAAACACGATCAAAATGGTCAGCCCGATCAGGCTGAGCGTCGTTAGCAAAGTGATGTCCATGCTTTACGCTCCCGCGCCGTTTCGGCCGGAAAGGCCGTTTTTATCATCGCCCCGGGGTTGAAAAAGCCCCCAAACAGTTCGCACGATCAACAAGGCGTAAACGGCGACAGTCAGGACGCTCATTCCAAAAATGATGGCCCGCACAGGGTAGACTGGAACGCGAAGCGCGCCTTCGCCTTCAAACTCGCCAATCCGGAATCCCGTAATCATGTCCGACCAACTGCCCGTTGCGATGGCATAGAACACAAATAACCCCAGCAGGCTTGCCATCACATCAAGCAACCCCCGGGCGGTGGCTGGCAACACCTGATACAGCAAGGTGGCCCTCAGGAACTGGCCCCTTTCGATCGCCAGTGGAAACTGAAGAAACACGATTGCAACGATCGAATTGGCTACGATTTCCGCTGTTCCCTGCACTGGATGACCGAACATCCGCCCGACCACGTCTGCGACGATTACGAACGCAAGGACAAAGGCCCAAAAAGCAGCCACGACATTGAGAGCCGACGTGGTCCATATGGCAAATCTGTTCATGTTCCCCCCTTCAACTTGAAACGCTTGCACGGTTTCAGTCGAAATATGTGTTGCGTTTTAAATTATCATTCAATAAATAATAGCGCAACCCACACTTTCAGTCATCAGGGAGGAGACCATGGAAGTTTCAGTAAAGGGCCTTGTTTCCAAGGCCATAGTGATAGCGTTGGGCTTGGTGCCCGCTGCTTCATTCGCCGACACATTCACCTTGCGGATCGGATCGGGCCACGCGCTTGGACCGGTGACATATGTGAATACGTCGAACCAATTCCTTGTGCCGGAGATCGAACGGCGTGTTTCCGAACGCACCGAACATACTGTCCGCTTCATCGAAGCCTACGGTGGTTCGATTGCCAAGACCGGCGAAACGCTGGAAGCGGTTGAGAAAGGTATCCTCGACATGGGGCATGTTTGCTTCTGCTTTGAGCCTGCCAAAGCTCCTTTGCAAAACCTAAATTACTTCGTGCCATTCTCGACGCCGTCAGCGGTGCAACAGTTGGAGATCACGCGCGAGGTATATGACGCTTTTCCGGTGATGACCGAGATGTTCTCCGAACAGTATAGTCAGACGCTTTTGGCCCTCACGGGCTATGATAATTACAATCTGGGAACATCGTTCGCTTGGGAAAGTTTTGTTGACCTGGAAGGGCACAAGATTGGCGGTGCTGGCGCGAACCTCAACTGGTTCGAGGGCTCTGGTATGACCGTCGTGCAGGCCGGGATACCTGAATTTTATACCGGTATCCAAACAGGTGTGATTGAAGGGGCATCACTGTTCCCGTCCAGCTATTTTGGACTGAAGCTACATGAAATCGCGCCAAACTATAAGATCGTGAATTTCGGCGCGATGATGGTGAACGGCCTTTTGATCAACAACGATACGCTGGAAGGCCTACCGCAAGAAGTGGCGGATATCATTCGCGAAGTAGCCGCGGAATACGAAAACATGACGGCACAGGCATTGGATGCGGCGCAAGCCGACGGGCTCGAAAAACTCCGCGCGGCCGGTGCAGACGTGACCGAACTTTCCGCAGAAGAACGGCAAGCATGGGCTGAGCGTCTACAAACCTTGCCGACCCGCAAGGCCGAAGAGTTCACAGAGTTGGGCTACGACGGCCCAGCCATCTTCAACGCCTATCTGGCAGCCGCCGAAGCTGCTGGCTTCAGTTTCCCGGTTGACTACACCGTGAAATGACCGACAGGCCCGGGCCATTACTTCAAGCAAGTGGCCCGGGTCGAATGCTGAAATGCTCAACAAGGACGGCCGACATGACAATATCCGACACAGAAACACGCGCGCCATTTGCTGGTTGGAGTGATGCGCTACGTACCGAGTTTGAACAGGCCGCTGGGGATGGCCGTGTTGGCAAGGTGCTGGTATCGGAAAGTGATCGGGTGCGGGTCTGGTCGCTTCGTCTGGAGCCCGGTGAACGCATCCCCTTTCATCAGCATGTGCTGGATTACTTCTGGACTGCGGTTACGCCGGGCAGGGCCATATCGCACATGCAGGATGGCAGCACGGTTGAGGCCGTCTACGCGGCTGGCGATACGAAGCACCACCATTATGGCCCGGGTGAATACAAAATTCATGATCTTGAAAATACAGGTGATGAAGCGCTCGTGTTTACGACTGTTGAGTTCCTCGATAGCGACAACCCGGCGCTTCCTTTGCCGAATAGTGTGAAGCGCACCTGAGTACCCTGCCGATTGGTTCATGCAAACCTGCGGCTGCGCAACGGAATGCAGCGGTATTGGCATCCGCACTGACGAGGCGATGCTTCTAGATCGTGACGAGATGGGGCTATCGGCTGAGATAGGCCAGCACGGCCTCGGGTCCTCCGAAGGGTGGCTTGGCATAGACCACCCATTCAGATTGGCGGAACGGGGCGAGCCATTACGCGAAGGCATCGGAACCTCCTGTATTGTATGATGATTGAGAGGGCCCCAATCATCAGGCAGGACGGCTTAGTCTTTTCGCCACGAGAAGGAGTTGTTCGCTGCAGTTTTAGCGCATCAGGGTTCGTCTCAAGATGACGCAGCCGCTGCTTTCATTGCGCGACCCCAAAATTTGTCTGTATTCGCATGTTCCAGAGGGTCGTTGGGTTGCGGGGATCTAGGTTTGGCTCTTTCGGATCCGCTGATTTCCATAGGTTCGTTCTGCGATGCCGACAGAAGACATGTGCGTTTTGATGGCGGATAGAAATGCGGCCTCGGCCTCGGAAAACCTGCGCGTGGAGTTGCTGATCAGGTAGATGCTGACCTGCGGAAGGTCCTCGTAGGGCGGGATCTGGCGGATACGTCCGGCATCGACGTCTTGTTGGGCCACGTGCAGCGGCAATGCACCGATCCCTATGTTCGACATGATCATGCGCCGGATTTCGTTCAGACTGGAGGAAACCCCGCGCCAGTTGCGCGAAAAATTCAAGCGAGACCGCAATTTTGAAATCGCCTCGAGTGGCCCGCCCTCAGCTTCGGTCTGGAAGGCTACGAACGGCTCGCCTTCCAAGTCCTCATGCGTGATGTTTTCCGCAGTGAACAAGCGGTGTCTCGACCCGCAGAACAGTCCGAAGTATTCTTGGTAGAGTACCATGGTTTCGAGCTTCTCGGGAAGTTTCGACAGCAGGCAAATCCCGAAACTGGGCCGATTCAGGGTCACCAGTTTTTCAACTTCGTCGCTTTCGTGGACCGAAAAGGAATAGGTCACGCTCGGATGCGCGGTTGAAAACTGATGCAGGAAATGGTCGAAGTGTTCGGAAGTAACGGAACTGGTGATCGCAATCGACAGATGGCCGCGCAGTTCCGTGTTGTCTTCGTGCAGGATGGCCGGAAGTTGAGAAACACTCCCGAAAATAGTAGCGCATTCTGTGTAAAGGACATGCCCGGCACGGGTGACGGTGAATTCGTTCGATTTGCGGATCACAAGCGTCTTGCCGACGGTCTGTTCCAGACGTTTCAGTGCCGTAGAAACCGTCGGTTGTTTCAGGCCGAGAAAGGTGGCTGCCTTCGATATGCCGCGCTGTTCGATGACGACCATGAAGGTGCGAAGCAAGTTCCAGTCCAGATTCCAGGGGAAGCGGTTGAGATGCGGCAGGGCCATAGTTTTTATCTATACTGATGATGTTGAATATCTATTTGATCAATTCTTGTGACCATGCAAGTCTTTTATCCAGAGCGGGAGCAATCCGCCATTTTTCTGCGGGTGAAATACCTGCTTCGAACAACCAACATGGAGATGAACATGATACTTCGCCGTACGATTCTGAAATCGGCCATTGTTGCAGTGGGCCTTGCCGTCACCGGGCTGAACGCTGCTGCTGCCGATGAGCTGGAAACCCTCAAGGAAGCGGGCGTGATCCGCATTGCAATGTCAGGTGCCTACCCGCCATTTAACTTTGTAAACGATCAGAACGAAGTTGTCGGGTTCGATCCCGCTGTCGGCGCTGAAATCGCCCGCCGCATGGGCATGGAGGCAGAGATTGTCACCACTGCATGGGATGGCATCATCGGTGGCCTGTTGGCCAACAAATACGACGCGATCGTCGGCTCTATGACAATTACAGACGAACGTGACGAAGTCGTCGACTTTGTCGGCCCATATTATTCGGACAAGCGCGCCATCTTTACCAAGCCGGGCTCGGGCATCAGCAGCCTTGAGGATCTGGAAGGTAAGCGCGTGGGCTTGACCCTGGGCGAGACGCATGAGGACTGGGCGCGTGAGCGGGGCTACGACATCAATACCTATAAAGGCCTGCCAGAACTTCTGCTTGAGCTGGAAAACGGCCGCGTTGACGCCATCGTGAACGATTCCATCGCCGCGATTCTGGCGATGTCTGCAAAGGGTCAGGAATTCGAGATGTTCGCTGATCCCACCACCGAGCCTTTTGGTGCAGGGATTGCGATTCGTGAAGGCAACCCCGAACTGGCAGCTGAAATGCAGGCGGCACTGGATGCCATGATGGAAGACGGAACGTACCTGCAGCTTGCTGAAGAGTGGATTGGCGCGGATATCCGCTAAATCCGAACTGGCCCCCGCCAGTTTGTGGCGGGGGCAATTATTCTTGATGCGGACCTGTTGAAACCCTCTGAAGTGTAAAGAGGTCGTCAACAGGCCTGGGCGATGCGCCCGTTTTCGCGCGATCGGCAAAAAAGGGGCATGACATGGACATTGACCTGATGATCAGGGTCTATCCGTTCTTTCTCGAGGCAGCCTGGGTGACGATTTTGCTGTCGGTTCTGACGGCGCTGCTTGGGCTGACCTGCGGGGCGCTTGGGGCCGCATCACGGTTGTCGCGCTTTGCATTGCTGCGCTTTGCGGGGGCAGTCTATGTCAGCGTTTTTCGCGGCACCCCGGCGCTGATCCAGTTGTTTATCCTTTATTTTGGCGGGCCGCAGATTGGCATCCAACTGAACGCGTTCGAGGCGGGAGTCATCGGTCTGGGGATCAACGCCGGGGCCTATATGACCGAAACAATCCGTGGCGCGATCATCTCGATCGACAAGGGCCAGCGAGAAGCGGCACGCACGCTGGGCCTAAGCCAGTGGCAGGCAATGTACCGGATCATCCTCCCGCAGGCTGCACGGCTGATGGTGCGCCCGCTTGGCGTGAACCTGAATATGCTGATCAAGGCCACCGCATTGGTGGCCGCGATTTCGGTCATTGAACTGACCTATACGGCGCAGCGCTATATCGGGTCGACCTACAAGCCGCTCGAAATGTTCCTGCTGGCGGGGATTCTTTACATGATCATCATCTACGCGACCGGCCGGGGCGTTGCCTGGTTGGATCGCAAAGTACAGATCACCTGACCTGAAAGGACTGACAAGATGGGCCTCGATTTCACGGTTGTTCCAAAGTACTTCGACATCCTCTTGCTGGGCTGCGCATGGACGATCGGCATTACTCTTGCGGCGGCTTTACTCAGCTTTTTTGGTGGGATCGTGTTCGCGGTGGTGGCACTTTACGGACCGTGGTTCATCCGGCTGCCGTTTCGTCTGATCGCATGGGTGTTTATGGGTACGCCGCTGCTGTTGCAACTGTTCTTGATCTATTTCGGGCTGGTCCAGATCGGTATTGACCTGCCGGCTTTCGTCGCGGGGATCATCGGGCTGGGGCTGCATTTCGCAGTCTATAACTCGGAACTGATCCAGACTGCGATCCTGTCAGTGGACAAGGGCCAGATGGAGGCTGCGCGCACCGTCGGCCTGTCGCGTGGTCAGGCGCTGCGCAAGGTCGTGATACCGCAGGCGGTGCGGGACGTGATCCCGCCCATCGGTAATAACATGATCGCGCTTCTCAAAGACAGCGCGCTGGTCTCGGTGATCGGGGTGAGTGAGCTGACCCTCTCGGCCCAGCGGGCAATAGGCGCGACCTATAGGCCATTCGAGTTCTACCTCATGGCCGCCGCTTTCTATTACGTTATCAACCTCGGCATGGAATGGGTCGTGCGGAGAATAGAGCGCCGCATCTCAATCTCGCGCTGATCTTAAGGGGCCAAATATGACCAATCAAAAAAACTTCGTCGAAATTCGTCATGCTCAGAAATCCTATGGATCACTCGAGGTTCTGAAAGATATCAGTCTGAATGTGGAGCGCGGCCAGATTGTAGCAATCATTGGCCCTTCCGGATCCGGTAAATCAACCCTGCTGCGCGCGATCAACGATCTTGATCCCTTGACGGATGGCGAAATCTATCTGGACGGGGTGCAGGTGAATAAAACCCTGCCGCACAGGCAATATGAAAAGCATATCAACGAGATGCGCCAGCAGATCGGTATGGTGTTCCAGCACTTCAATCTGTTCCCGCACATGACCGCCCGCGAAAATGTCACCATGGCACCGAAGATGCTCAAGGGGCTGTCCGCGGAACAGGCCGATGCGCTGGCCGAAGAACAGCTAGACAAGGTCGGCATGCTCGACCGGATCGACTATTACCCGTCGCGGCTGTCCGGCGGCCAGAAGCAGCGTGTGGCCATTGCCCGGGCGTTGGCGATGAAGCCCAAGCTGATGCTCTTCGACGAGGTGACCTCGGCGCTGGATCCGGAACTTGTGGACGAGGTCAATCTGGTCATGAAAAAGCTGGCCGAAGAGCACATGACCATGATCATCGTCACGCATGAAATGGATTTCGCCGCCTCGGTCTGTGACCGGGTCCTGTTCATGGAGCAGGGCGTGGTGGTCGAGGAAGGTCCGCCTGAGGTGGTGTTCAAGAACCCGGCCAAGGACCGCACCAAGGAGTTTCTGAGAAAACATCTGGCAGGTGCCAAGTGACAAACGAACCCTCTTATCTGTTCTACCAGTCCCGCAACCCGCGCCCATTCCTTGATCGGGGAGAGGGCATATACCTGTTCGACGAAAGCGGTAAGCGCTACATCGACGGTTCTTCCGGGGCGATGGTGTCGAATATCGGTCATTCCAACCCGCGGGTTCTGGCCAAGATC
The DNA here is from genome assembly GCF_046498525.1 of Yoonia sp. GTDB lineage: Bacteria > Pseudomonadota > Alphaproteobacteria > Rhodobacterales > Rhodobacteraceae > Yoonia. The sequence continues at coordinate 4,120 of NZ_JAWOAN010000096.1, read as the reverse complement.
AAGTCCCAGATGGACAAGGCCACATTCGGCTACCGCCTGCATTTCCGTACTCATCCTTCCGAAGATCTGGCCGCCAAGACCGTTGCGATGACACCTGAAGGTCTGGACCGGGTGTTCTTTGTCTCCGGTGGGTCCGAGGCGGTGGAAAGCGCCATAAAGCTTGCGCGGCAATACGCACTGACACAGGGGCAGGCGTTACGCTACAAGGTCATTTCCCGCTTTCCATCCTATCATGGCTGTACGTTGGGCGCGCTGGACCTGACTGGTTATGCCCCGTTGCGCGAACCTTTTGCCCCGATGATGGCCGGGATGCCGAAGATTGCCGCGCCTGCGACATATCTGGATCGGGACAACCTGACCGAAGAAGAGCGCGGGCTGAAATATGCGGAGCTCTTGCGCGACAAGATCGAGGAATTGGGGCCAGAAACCGTTTTGGCATTCCTGATGGAGCCGGTCGGCGGCGCCTCGACCGGGGCGCTGGTCGCGCCCGACAGTTACTATGGCCGCGTGCGTGAAATCTGTGATGAATACGGGGTGCTGTTGATCTATGACGAGGTCATGACCGGCGCGGGCCGCACGGGAAAGTTCCTTGCCGCAGAGCATTGGGGCATCATCCCCGATATCGTGGCCATGTCCAAGGGCTTTGGTGCGGGCTACGCGCCTTTGGGTGCCATCGTTGCCGGCGCGCGTTTGGTAGAGCCGGTTCTGGATGCGGGTGGGTTCCTGCATGGCTTTACTTACGCCGGCAATCCTCTGGCCTGTTCTGCCGGGCTGGCCGTGCTGGAAGAAATGGAAGATCAGGGCCTGATTGAGAATGCCGCGCGTATGGGCGACGTGTTGATGGCCGAATTACGCGCATTGATGGATCGATACCCTTTCATAGGGGATGTTCGCGGCAAGGGGTTGCTTACCGCATTCGAATTTGTCGCCGACCGCGCCACAATGGAACCGCTGGACCCCAAGCTGAATGCGCATGAACGACTTGTCGAATTGGCTTATGCACGTGGTCTGATCATCTATTCGCGCCGGACCCGGGGTGGGAAGGCGGGTGACCATTTCATGGTGGCACCACCGCTGATCATCACCGAAACGCAGATCGAAGAGATGATGGTGATCCTGCGTGATGCCCTGGATGCCTTTGCGGACGAAGTTGGTTTGTCGGTGGAGACGGCAGCATGAAGCTTCCTGACAAGCAATGCGCCATTTCAGCGGCGATTGGCAAAATCAAAGATGGCGACACAGTCATGGTCGGCGGATTCGGCGTACCGGGCACACCCATGACACTCATCCATTCTCTGGTCGATCACGGTGCCCGCAACCTGACCCTGATCAAGAACGATGCGAACGAGCCCGGCATGGGCATTGATCATCTCTTGCAAAGCGGACAGATCGCGCACTTGATTACCACGCACCTTGGTCTGAACGGCAATGCGATTACTTTGATGAATTCGGGCAAACTTGCAGTGGAATTCAATGCGCAGGGTATCCTGGCCGAACGCATCCGGGCCGGTGGTGCCGGGATCGGGGCGATCCTCAGCGATATTGGCATCGGAACGGAACTGGCGGACGGCAAACAGGTGGTGGAGCTGCAAGGCAAGCCATATGTGGTAGAGCCCGCCTTGCGCGCTGATGTGGCCCTGATCCATGCTGATCGCGCCGATCGCTTCGGCAATCTGGCCTATGTCGCGACCGCGCGAAATTTTAACCCCCTGATGGCAATGGCCGCCCGTTGCGTCATTGTAGAAGCCGAACGGGTTCTGCCGCTTGGACAGCTTCGTGCGGATGAAGTGCATACGCCCGGCGTATTTGTCGACCACATCACCGAGCTTGGTGAATTGTCCGAGGAGTATGCAGTTGTCCGACGTTAGGGATCGTATGGTGGCCCGTGCCGCACGGGAAATCGCACCGGGGATGGTGGTCAATTTGGGGATTGGCCTGCCGACAAAGGTGGTCAACCACCTGCCTGCGGATTTCCCCGTTTGCTTGCATACAGAGAACGGCCTGACGGGGATCGGCCCGACCTTGTCCTCAGAAATGGCTGACCGGAACCTGATCGATGCCGGTGGCGCTTATGTTTCGACAATTCCGGGATCGGCCTTTTTTGACAGTGCCACCAGTTTTGCCATTGTACGGTCCGGTCGGCTTGACCTTACCATGCTTGGCGCGTTCGAAGTCAGCGCTGCCGGCGATCTGGCCAATTGGAAAATCCCCGGAAAATTTAGCCCCGGCGTTGGCGGTGGAATCGAACTTGCGCAAAAAGCGCGACGCGTCGTTGTTCTTACCACCCATACGGACCGAGTGGGAAACGCCAAGCTGAAACAGGACTGTTCGCTGCCGCTAACGGCCCGCGCCTGTGTGTCGCGGATATTTACGGACATGGCCGTGATCGATGTAACGGCAGGTGGTTTTGTCCTTGTTGAAATTGCGGATGGGGTCAGCGTCGCTGACGTAACCGCGGCAACCGACGCGCCGCTGGGTGTGCCTTTTATGCCCCTGCCTACATTCTGAGAATTCTGATGCATGAAGACCTGAAAAATCACCTGTGTGATGCTGTCGATCAAAAGTTTGAACGGCAGGTCGCCTTTCTGTCCGCGCTGACGTCGCATCCCTCGACCCGTGGGAACGAGCAATCAGCACAGGCATTCATGGCCGATGAACTGGCAGCGCGGGGGTATGAGATTGACCGCTGGCAAATCGATATCGCCGAAATCCAGCATTTGCCGGGCTTTTCGCCCGTGCTGGGCCCTTACGACGATGCGGTGAATGTCGTTGGCATCCATCGGTCCAAAACGCAAAATGGCCGATCGCTGATCCTTAACGGGCACATCGACGTCGTTCCTGCGGGGCCGCTGGACATCTGGGACAGCCCGCCGTTTGAACCGCGGGTCGCAGATGGTTGGCTTTATGGGCGCGGCGGAGGGGATATGAAGGCCGGTCTCGCATCGAACCTCTTTGCACTTGATGCGCTTGCCACTTGCGGGCTTGCTCCGGGTGGCGATGTCTACTTCCAATCCGTGGTCGAGGAAGAATGCACCGGTAATGGCGCGCTGGCCTGTCTGGCGCGCGGTTACACCGCCGACGCCGCGCTGATCCCCGAGCCGTTTTCCGAACACCTTGTCACCGCCCAGCTGGGTGTCATCTGGTTTCAGGTTCACCTCAAGGGGCTGCCGACCCACGTCGCCTATGCCGGGACCGGGGCAAACGCGATCGAGGCGGCCTTTCCGCTGATCCGCGCTTTGCATGAAATGGAGCATCGCTGGAATGCGTCGGAAAACCGGCCTGACGAATACGGGCATGTGGATCACGCGCTGAACCTCAATATCGGCAAGATCGAGGGCGGCGACTGGACAAGCTCTGTTCCTGCGTGGAGCGTGTTCGATGTTCGCATGGCGATCTTCCCGGGGCAGTCAATCGAGGTCGCGAAGGCCGAAATCGAACAGGTGATCATGGACGCGGCGCGCGAAAACGCGTTCCTGCGCAATTCACTGCCCGAAATCGTCTACCACGGATTTCACGCAGAAGGTTATGCACTGTCCCGCGATAGTTCGGCGAACGCTGCTTCAGCCATTGCGGCGCTGGACAAGGCGCACCACAAAGTCAGCGGAGAGGCCTTGCAGCGCGAGGCCATCACTGCCACCACCGATGCACGCTTCTTCGGGCTTTATGCGGACATACCTGCATTGGTCTATGGCCCACGTGCCGAAGCGATTCACGGTTTCAACGAACGTGTCGATCTTGAAAGCATGCGTCGCATCACCAAGGCAACCGCACTTTTCATCGCCGATTGGTGCGGCACAGAAGAGGTATAAGTCATGCGCGATGCTGTCATAGTTTCAACTGCCCGCAATGAGTGATACAAAATGACAAACAGAAAAGGAAGTAAATTTAATGCCACAGTGCAATATTTGGGTGTTCAGAATTCAACAGGATATGACCTTATTTCATTGAGTCCGGAGAAATGCTCTTACGAGAAGTTTTGGACTTAGCAATACTGAAGCCTTATTATAATTGAAAAAGCGGCCGAATGGCCATGCCTCTTTCCACCTTCTAAGGAAAGAAGGTTTTAATTGTATTATTCTTAACTTATGAGCTACCATTTTATTCCAATTACGATTTAAAA
>NZ_JAWOAN010000033.1:0-14770 GCF_046498525.1 Yoonia sp. | reverse complement strand
TAAGTCATTGACCGTTAATGTATAGTAACTTCCCGGATTCAAATCACTCCCTAATTCAAGTAATACTTCATTGTATTTTCCTCCGTACGGAATCGTAACCGTATTAATTGTAAAACCAGTCAAACTAAAATCACTCACATCAACCGTATTAGCTGCTAAATTTTCAGAAAAAACGACTTTAACTTGATTAGAAGAAACCGCTTCAGCTTCAACAACACTAAACACATTTCGACACGGCTGACAGCGTACCGTTGGAACATTTCTTTGATCGGGTGGCACCGCAAAGAAAGCAAAAGAAATGACGGTCCACAGTGTGCCGATGCAAACAGCGCGGTCTACATCCAGCATGCCGGTCTACGCCGCCACCGATCTGACACTGGGCGGCAATCAGGCGCAGATTACGCTGAATGATCAGGTCTATACTCTGCGCATCACACGCGCAGGCAAACTCATCTTGACGAAATGAACGCTATTCTTCGATCATCGGGGGACCGGTATGCCGACCCATTGTCTGATCAACGCGGGCTTTCCGCACTCAGTACCACATACTTGCAGCTTTGGGCGGACGGGCAAGCAGGTCGCGACAGGATGATCTGCGAAATCCATAACGCGCTTGGCCCTCAGCGTGGACAGCGTATCATCACCCTCTGGACCGAATTTCTTGAAATCTATCGTTGTTACCAGCTAGACGCCGCAGTGCCACACGCCATCTATGATGCATATCTTGGCATCGATGAAACAAGTTTCGCCAAATTCTTGGTCTCAGCCGTCGAAGGCGAGCGCGAAGAAGCACTCTTGCTGGCGCTGTCGTTGGTAAGGCCGGATGCGGTCCTGATCCTGACCAACATGGCAACCCAGATCGGGCTTTCGTTAAAGCAGATCGTGTTGATCCGGTCACAGACCGATACACCGCTTTCCCCCAGGCTCCACTAAAGGCGTTTGCGCGCAATCACAGGTCCATCGCCTTGCGCCTCGATCCGCAAGATCGCCCGCTTGATCGGCTCATAAACTGTCGCCATATGATGTGCGTTGGCGTGAACCATCGTCTCGGCATCCACCATCATGCCCACATGACCACCCCAGAAAACCAGATCACCACGTTGATAGGCACCCTCAAAAGATTGGCCCAACCCTGCGCACTGCAAGTCACTGTCCGCCGGGCAATCCAGACCACAGACAGACAAAGCCGCAGCAATCAGGCCAGAGCAATCAATCCCCTGCGTCGAATTTCCACCCCACAGATACGGCACGCCAAAGTGTAACTGGGCCACAGTCGCAGGGTCGGAAAAGGGACGATCCAACTGGCGCAAATGGCTTTTGGGAATGAACCCCACATTCGTTTCAAAGAACTTGCGCCGTTCATCAAGAACAGTCACGCGCGCGCCGAAAGGCAGCCCATGCAGGTCGGGCGACTTGAAATCCTCAGCCGCATAAGCATGTGTCCCGACAGTCGCCACGAAATGTGAAGGGGCAGTGACCTCTGTCAGCAAATCAGACCGGACATAGCCGACATACCCATCCACCGCCTGCACAAACGACCAGCCCTCATGGTCCTCGAACACAGCGACCTCCGCGCCTTGCAGCAGTTGGCGATCACGCGCACCGACCGGACCAGCGCAGAGGTCAATCACAGGCGCGCCGACCATTGCGGCCCATCCTGCGACATAGCGCTCTGCCTCAACCTGCCCCGCCAGATGCATAGCAGCGACACGGCCGTTGGCAGGTGTCAGCCGGCGATCCGTCACAGCTTCAGCATCTCTGGCAACGCCTCAAGCACTGCGCGCGCACCCATGCCGACACCCCCTTTGGGGCGGGACGGCGCGGCGTTCGGTTGCCAGCCGTAGATATCAAAGTGCATATAAGGACTCTCGACAAAGCGGCGCAGAAAAAGCGCCGCCATGATTGTGCCTGCGAATCCGCCCTTCGGTGCATTGTCGAGATCAGCAATCCCCGGCTCGATCATCGCCTCGTAGGGTTCATGAAACGGCATCCGCCAGACCGGATCAGCGACCTTGCGTGCAGCCTTAGTAACCGCATCCGCGTACCCATCGTCATCCGTGAAGAAAGGCGCGATATCCGGTCCAACCGCCACGCGCGCCGCACCTGTCAAAGTCGCCATCGAGATCACGAGTGCCGGATCATCCTCGTCCGACAGGGTCAGCGCATCGGCCAGCACCAAGCGACCTTCGGCATCCGTGTTGTTAATCTCAACCGTCAGACCCTTGCGCGATGTCAGAATATCCTGCGGACGGAACGCATTCCCATCTATAGCATTCTCAACCGCCGGGATCAGCACACGCAGACGCAACGGCAGTTTCAGCGCCATAATCATATGGGCCAACCCCAGCACAGTGGCCGCGCCACCCATATCCTTCTTCATCAGCCCCATAGAACTTTCGGGTTTGATGTTCAGCCCGCCGGTATCAAAACAAACGCCCTTGCCCACCAAGGTCAACTGCGGGCCACTGTCGCCCCAGCGCATATCGATCAGCCGCGGGGCACGGGTCGACGCGCGGCCAACCGTGTGGATCATCGGAAAATTGCTGGTCACCAGATCGTCACCCGTGGTGACATTGATGCTGGCCTCATGCCCTGCTGCCAAGGTCCGTGCTGCTTCCTCCAGCTCATCCGGGCCCATGTCGGAGGCGGGCGTATTGATCAATTCGCGCGTCAGCGCCTCGCCATTGGCGATAATCGCAATCCGGACGGCGTCAACATTATCCGGGGCCACCAATCCCGCAATCGGTGTCGATGGCTTCACATATCGGTCATAGCTATAGCCCGCCAAAAGCCATGCCAGGGCAGCTTCATCCAGATCATCCGCGCTTAGTCCACTGGCGATCTCATAAGTGCCCGCAGGCAATTTACGCGCCACCGCCCCCATGTGAAAGCGGTCGCGCGCGCGCTTCGCGGCACTGCCGTAACCCACCAACACCTGCGACAGACGGCCCTGCGGATCAGGCAGCGTCAACACATGCCCCAATGATCCGTCAAATCCCTGTGCCTTAGCCCAAGATTGCCCTTCGGGCGGGAGTTTGGCCAAGGCATCTTCTACGGCAACCGCCTCCACAACATGAATTGGGATTGCGGTTTCGGTCGGTTCGGCAAAAGCCAGCGGCATGGCGTATCCTTTTGGTTCTGTTCATGCCATAATCTGAACCAGCCGCCGACGGGCCGCAAGGACGGATCACGCTGCCTACATATCCCGCCCCCCCCATACTTCCGACACCGCCACATCGAACCCGCGTTCCAAGCGCGCCATCGTTGCATCAAGCGCGATCGCATCGTGTTGCGCAAGACAGGTACGCACATGGTCAACTGCAACGGAAACCTCTGTCAGGCCGATCTGATCTGCCACAGCCGCAATACGCCGCGCAGGGCGCTCCATCTTTGAAAACGCGCGTTCAGCCAGCGCAGCTTGCAGCATATCAAGACGCATCGCGATGTCTTCCAGCATACGGCAGATTATTTCTTCCGCGTCTTGCGTATTACGTTCAGCGAAAATGCGCGCGAGGGGTGCGGGGTCAAAATGCAAGTGATCGTGACACGAAAGAACAACCACATCAGATGACGGGACAGAAACCGGAGCCGGAAATGGTGTTATCGTCTTCATGATCGTCATTTTACAAAGAGAAGGTTCCCAGAAGGTTGAGACAGATGTGAAAAATCGCTCGAAATTCATGAAAATGCGACGTATCTGTGCAGGAACAAAGAAAGATAGATCCATGCAGCACGCACGTCCCCTCCCGGCCTATCTGGTCAACCGCTATCACGGTTGGAAAGCCACCATCTATACAGAGAACCGTGGCTGGTACCGCAGGCTGGCCGAAGCAGGGCAGCACCCGCGCTCTATGGTGATTTCCTGCTGTGACAGTCGCGTGCATGTCACCTCGATCTTCGGCGCCGATCAGGGCGAGTTCTTTATCCACCGCAATATCGCCAATCTGGTGCCGCCCTTTAACCCTGACGGACATCACCACGGCACGTCCGCTGCGGTCGAATATGCGATTCGCGGACTGAAAGTGGCACATCTTATCGTGCTGGGTCATTCCGGCTGCGGCGGTGTGGAAGGCTGCTACAACATGTGCTCCGGCAACGCTCCGGAACTGGAAGAGACCAGCAGTTTTGTGGGCCGCTGGATGGATATCCTGCGCCCCGGCTTCGCCGACCTGCCCGAAGGCGACGACGCCTCACGCAAACAGGCGCTTGAAAAGGCGTCCGTTGTGATTTCGCTCGAGAATCTGATGACCTTTCCTTTCGTGAAGGAAGCTGTGGAAAGTGAATTGCTCACGGTCCATGGGCTCTGGAACGATATCGGCGAAGGCAGCCTGGAATCCTACGACCCTAAATCGGGCGCGTTCAAAGCAATCTAGGTCCGATAGATTCTACGCCCTTGGCCTGATCCGTAAATGTGTCGGAAAGGGCCGTGCGAAAATACCATGCTGTTCTGCCGCAAAATAGCAAAAAACTTTAACCTTCCTGCGATCTGCTCGAACATTTTTCGTATCAATTGACTTAACTGAAAATCAAAGCACGCGGATACTGGACCCTAGCCTCACCAATCCGCAGACTGCATCTCGCGCAGGCGGCTCGCGGTCCGTTCGAATTCGAACGTACCGGTGCCTTCGACATAAAGCATCTCCGGCTCTGCCGCTGCCGAGCAGATCAACTGCACCCTTGCCTCGTAAAGCGCGTCAATCAGGGTGACAAAGCGTTTGGCCTCGTTGAAGTTGTGGCGCGACAGCGTCGGGATATCCTCAAGGATCAAGACGCGGACGGCATCGGCCAGCGCAAGGTAATCCCCCGCGCCCAAGGGCCGCCCGCACAGGTCATAGAACTTCGCCTTGGCCACACCGTTGTGATAATCCGGCAGTTCGACCTGTCGGCCCTTCACATGCAGCACCAGCGGCTCAGACTTGCCGTTGCTCAACCGCGCCCATATTCTTGCAATCGCTTTCCGCGCTTCAGCATCGATCGGGGTGAAATAGCTTGGCGTACCGGCCAGCCTGTCCTGACGATAATCGGTTTCGCTTGCCAGCTCGTGAACGACCATCTTTTCCTTCAGCAGTGCGATGAACGGCGTAAAGAGCTCTCGGTTCAAGCCGTTCTTGTAAAGATCATCGGGTGGCCGGTTTGACGTGGTCACGATGACAACACCCCGCGCAAATAGTGCCTCGAACAGACGGCCAACAAGCATGGCATCGGTAATGTCGGAAATCTGCATTTCGTCAAACGCGAGAAAGCGTACCTCGTCGGTCAGCTTTGCGGCGACCGGCGCAATCGCATCGTCAACGCCCTGTTTGCGGGCCTCGGTCATTTCCGCATGCACCCACTGCATGAAGGCATGGAAATGGCGCCGCTGTTTGGGGGCATCCACCAGTTCGTAAAGCAGATCCATCAACATGGATTTGCCGCGGCCCACACCACCCCACATGTAAAGGCCGGGGATCGGATCAGGCGCTTTGCGGAAAAACCCGCGTTTGACAGGCTCTGCCAATGCCGTGCGGATACGCTCCAATTCCGGCAAAACGGACAACTGGGCATCATCTGCATGCAATTTGCCGGTATCTACAGCCTGCTGATATGCTTCCTGCACTGTCATCCGGTTTGAATACCGCCCAACCAAAGCAAAGGAAAGCAGACCGTCTTAGTCACGCATGGTAGCACGCAATGCATCGCCCAGTTCTTTGCCATGTGTATAGGGCATCCCGTGGTCTGCATCTTCGATGACCTCTTGGCGCGCATCACGGTTCCAAAGGCCCAACAGCCCGACCGCCTGCAAGGGTACCACCGGATCGGCACCGCCCCAGATCGCGCTGACGGGAATACCCTGCCGGTACAGCTTTCGGTGATCGCCTTCCTGATCTTCCGCAAGCATCTCGCGACGACTGGACAAGATGGCCGGCAGATAGCCCCGGCGTGCCAATGCCAAGCGCTGCGCCTGAAAGACGACGTCGATCTGCCTGTTTGCACCCTTCTTGGAGATAGACTTCAAAATCTGAGTACGCGCAAACATCGCGTGCGCCCAATCGCCCAGCACCGGCACGCGCCTGCAAAACCGGGTGAATGCGGTTTCATTGATCCTGACACCAGCGCCTGCAATCAGAATAATGCGCTTTACACTATGCGGGTATTCGCTGGCAAAGGCGGTCGCGATGCTGCCGCCCATGGAATAGCCCGCAATTGTCAACTCTTCGGTCAGGCCATGATAGGCGCAAAGGTCCGACAACTGGCGCAGGAAAAATGCGCGGTCCTGTTTGCCGCCGGGAGCATCGGAAAGGCCACGGCCGTAAATATCATACATCAAGACACGATATCCCAACCGCCCAAGCCCGTCGGCAACGGCTTCCATAGACGCCATGGGAGTCGAAACACCATGCACCACCACGGCCACCGGTCCGCGGGCAGAGCCGGCCCATCGGTAATGGGTCACACCTTGCGACAGTTGAATGAATTCGCCTTTCGCCCCATGCCGCTCAGCAGGGCCGATCGCCGTGCGGCGTCGCTCAACCATGAACGGCCGCGCAGCGATAAACGCGACGGCAACACCTAGCAAAGGAACCAGAGACCACACCAACAAGGAATTGCCTTTCATACAGAGGAGATGCGCCTCTTAGACCTAAGCGGACCAGGCTTCCAGTACGTACCTGCTCGTCATAAGGTCCAGATGCGCACCACCGCCGTTCTTAAACAGGGTAATCTCGTCGGGATTATGGCGCTGGAACCGGTCAAGCTGATAGTAATCCGCCACGACATCCCCGGCATCGAAGGCCCCCGCAGCTATGGGGATTTTCAGCTCGCCAATATGTCCTATCGTGGTTTCACGACTGTCAACGAAGACCCGTGCGCGGTTCAAGGCATCATCATCCACCTCGCGCATGTCGGGGCGGTAAGCGCCAATCAGATCAACGTGCTGGCCCGGTTGCAGCCATGCGCCTTTGATAATCGGCGCGGTGGACATCGTGGCGGATGTAATAATATCGGCACTTCTCACTGCTGTTTCGAGGTCATTCGCAATCGCGACATCCGGGAAAGCTTCTTGCATCGCCTCGGCTCCCTCGGGCGAACGGTTCCAAACGGTGAACTGCGCCTGTGGAAAGGCCGTGCCATAGGCTTCACGCAGCGAATGTCCGACGGTCCCGGCACCCACGATCAGGATGTGGTTACTATCCGGCCGCGCCAACCGCCGCGCCGCCAGCAGGCTGTCGCCCGCCGTCTTCCACTTCGTGACCAAGGCGAAATCAAGGATCGCTTCCAAGGCCCCGTCCTGACCGGAAAACAGGTTCACCGCACCGCCAATCACCGGCTTGCCCGCGTCCTTGTTGCCCGGAAAGATCGTCGCGCACTTGACCGCCAGACCCAGCCCCGCGATCCATGCCGACCGGTTCAGCAGCGTGTTGTCGCCTTCATATAGAAACACATCCGCCACATCCGCCCTTGGCCCGTCATGGCCCGCCGCCAGCGCATCGGTCAGAGCCAGCCAGTCAAGGTTTTTCTGGCCATCTTCAAAGGGGATCATCACCGTCATTGCGCATTTTCCTTGCTCAGTAATCCTTCGGCCACCAGTCTGTCGGCCCAACCTTGGGGTCCGTCAAAGTGATGGGTCTGCCAGCCACGTACTGCGGCCATTTCGATATTATCGATCCGGTCATCGGTGAACAGCAAGCCATCAGGCGGAACCCCGCAATCAGCCTCGACCTGTCTGTAAATCTCGGCATCGGGCTTGATGACGCCCATATGACCCGAGATATAGCGTCTGTCGAATTCCCCCATAAACGGATAGACAGGTTCCGCAATTTCAAAGGTCTGGATGCCGAAATTCGTCAGCGCAAATACAGGGACTCGTGCCTGTCTGAGCGCACGCAACAACCGGACTGAATGATCAATCGCAGGGGCGGCCATCTCCATCCAGCGGTCGTGCCACATCAGCACCTCGTCGTGCCAGTCGGGGTTGGCCTTTGCCGCCGCATGGATCGTGTCGCGGAAATTGCCGCCACGGTCCACTTCGTCATTGATCCCGTGCAGATCAATGGCGGCAAACATGGCGCGGCGGCGGTCTGGCCCGATGACACTGTCGAAAAACCGCTCCGGCTGCCACTCAATCAGCACGTTTCCAATGTCGAATACGACGGCCTTGACCTGTGTCATCGCTGCTCCTGTCATCTCTGCAGCGCAGACTAACGCCGCAAGGGCCGCTGTAAAGTAACCGGTTTCGCCTGTGCATCGCGCCAGATCGTGAAAAGCCCCGCACCAAGGATCAGCCCCATGCCGACATAATCCCAGCCGCCGGGATATTCGCCAAAGACCACCATCCCCCAGACCACCGACATTGGCAGCGCCAGATATTCAAAGGGTGCCACATAAGACGCCTCTGCCACGCGGTAGGCCTGACTGATCAGATACCCCGCAGCCGCGATGCCAGCGCCGACGATCAAGAAGATCAGATAGTCCGCAGGGTCTGGCCAGCCCCATGCGCGAAACAGGAACGCAAGCGACGGATCGGACTGGTCGCCAAAGCGCCCGTCACCCACAAGAAAGCCAAAGAGAAGACCCACGATGATGAACACGATCTGGATATAAAACGCCATCGTCGCAGCACTTTCCGTACCACCGATCCGGCGCGTCAGCGTATGCAGCCCCGCATAGCAGAACGCGGCGACCAAAGGCAGCAGCGACGCCACCTGAAATGCCGCCGTGCCGGGCCGCATCATAACCAGCACCCCGATAAAACCGACCGCAATCGCGGCCCAGCGCCGTGGGCCGACGACCTCACCCAGAAAAACGACCGAGAACAGTGTAATCACCAGCGGACTGATGAAAAAGATGGCCACCGCATCTGCCAAGGGCATCGCTGCGAGGCCCAGAAAGAAAGTCATATTTGCAAACACAACACAAAGCCCGCGCAACATATGCATCTTGAGCTTCTTGGTGCGGGCGATCCCCCAGCCCGATGTCATCGGCGCGATAATGACCACGATCACCAGCAAAGCGATAAGCGACCGGATCAAGACAACCTGATGCAAGGCATAGCCATCGCTCAGAAACTTGATCGCGACGTCATTGATCGAAAAGAAAACAACCGCAACCGACGCGCAAACTGCGCCCAGCTTGGTTGGCGACATCGTTGTCACGGCTTTGCCGCCGCGCGCACGGCGCGTTCCAGCGCATCCAGAAACCGCGCCCGATCTGCCTTGCCAAAGGGCTTGCCGCCGCCTTGCCGGAATGGATCAGCCGCACGCATATCCGTCATCAGGTCACGGGTCGCCAGCACATTGCCGATATTGGCCTGCGTCAGCGCTTCGCCATTGTGTTTCAGCACCAGCGCCCCGTTTTCGATGCACCGCGCGGCAAGAGGGATATCATCCGTAATCACCACATCACCCTTGGTTGCCCGGTCCGCGATCCACATATCGGCCACATCAGGGCCATCAGGCACGACCACGGTTTCTACCAATGGGTTCGGCGAGGGCCTGATCCCACCGTTCGACACCACGAACATCTTCAGCTTGTGCCGCGTGCCGACGCGTTCGACCTCTGCTTTCACAGGGCATGCATCGGCGTCCACATAGATCATGCGTATAACGCATCTGAATGGAAGGCGATGTGATCTTCCATGAAGGTCGCGATGAAGAAATACGAATGGTCGTAACCTTTCTGCAACCGGATCTGGCCCTCTTGCCGCTTTGTCGCCATGGCCTGCGCAAAGTGCTCTGTCCCCAGCAAATCGCCGAACTGGTCGTCCGTGCCGGTATCAATCAGGATCGGGCCGTCGAAACCCGCGTCCTGCATCAGCAATATCGCATCATGCGGCGCTCCTTTTGCCGCGTCTCCCAGATAGGCGGCAAACTGCTTGCGGCCCCAATCGCTCTGCGTGGGATGGCAGATCGGCGCAAAGGCCGACACAGACTTGAACCGCCCCGGCAAAGCCATCGCCATGGTCAACGCGCCATGGCCGCCCATGGAATGGCCGGTGATCGACTGGCGCGACATATCCAGCGGAAAATTCCCGGCCAGTAACGCGGGCAATTCCTCGGTCACATAGGTCCACATCTTGAAATGCCTGTCCCAAGGGGCCTCTGTCGCATCAATATAAAAGCCCGCACCCTGCCCCAGATCATAGGCCTCGTCGTTGGGCACATCATCGCCGCGCGGCGAGGTATCGGGATAAACCAGTGCGATCCCATGTTCCGCCGCCCATGCCTGCGCACCTGCCTTCGTCATCGCGTTTTCGTGGGTGCAGGTCAGACCGGACAGGAACCACAGAACCGGAACGGGTCCATGTGTGGCCTCTTCCGGCAGAAAGACCGCAAAGGTCATGTCACACGAACACGCCTTTGACGCGTGGCTATAGACACCCTGCGTGCCACCAAAACAGCGGTTCTCCGAGATCGTTTGCATCAGCACTCCCTTTCGATTGTCCAAGGGCTAGCGCAGGTTCAGAAGGTTGTCACCCACGCAATGACCAAGGACACGGTTACAACGCTCGCTGCTGTCGAGATCAGGATCGAAGCTGACACCCGCGTCGGCGCAACACCGTAATGCTGGGCGAGGATATAAACATTGCCCGCCACAGGCAGGGCGGCAGCCGCAATCATCACACCTGCCGCATAGGGATCAACGTCAAAGACAAAAAGCGCGGCAACCGCAACCGCCGCGGGATGCAGCACCAGCTTGCAGAACGACAGCCAGCCCGCAATCGCCACACGCTCGGCTGATTTGCTGGCAAGCGACGCGCCGATGGCAAACAGCGCACCGGGCGTGGCCGCCGCGCCCAAAAGCGTCAGAAAATCATTTACGGGCCCCGGGATCGGCACGTTGTTGGCAGAGACCAGCAACCCCAAAGAGATCGACACGATCATCGGGTTCTTGATCAGGCCAACCGCGACGGTCCAAAGTATTTTCGGCGACATGCGCCCGTCACGTGACCCCGTAATCAGTATGACGATCAAGCTGCCGAACACGATCAAGTCTACGGCAAGAACCATCATCACCGGTCCGACCGCACCTTCCCCCAGCAACAAAACCAGCATCGGGATGCCAAGAAAGCCCACATTGCCGATCACCGCGCACTGACCTTCAACCGCTGCTTCTGTCACAGGCAAACCGCGCCGCCGTGCAACGCGCACAGCGAAAAGATAAATCACGGTCGTTGCGCTAAGGTACGCCATGACGAACTGCCAATCGAGGATTTCTTCCAACGACAGGTTCGCCGAAAACCGGAACAGCATTGCAGAAAGCGCAAAGTAGAAGACAAATTTCGTCAGGTAGGCTGTCGCCTCTTCGGAAAAGAACTTCGTGACACCCGAGCAGTACCCCAATGCGATGATCATGAAGAACGGCAGTGTTTGTAGAAATATTTCCCACATGCGGGTTAATCAAAGGTTCCCGTTGAGCGGGCCAGCAGCATAAAGGCGCGCGACGTACGGGTTTCCGCCAGTTCCAGCAAGTCGGTATCGGTAGCGTTTTCTTCAAAAGCAACCAAAAGCTGGTCAAAGCACCGCAGGAAGTGATGTACGGAATCGCGGAAAATCGTTTCGTCCCGCATCCTGTTGCTGACCACGGACAAATAGGTCTGGTCCCTGATCCCGCCCAGACGATCCACGGCCTTGCCCCGCTCGCCCTTGGCAAAGCGGCGCCACAGATCCGCGCTCACCGGTTCGGGGCGCAAGTCGTCCATGTAGACCCCGTCCTGTGACAACAGCGTCAGCACATCCTGACTGGCCTGTACCAGCTTGCGCGCACTGCGGTCACGCAAGGCACGACGCAAGGCGGCAAAACCTTCCGTGTCGTTCTCATCATTGGGAAAATGGAGCGCCTTGATCAGATCAGGGCGTTCGATCGGTGGGTTCGCCGACTCAGGCGGTGTGTCAAAGGCCAAGGCAGGCTGGTCGGCAGGTGCCTGCGGGGCCGCGCTCGGCACAATCAGGCGCGATACCTCGCGACGGGAAGTAAAGCCCGTAACAGACGCTTGCGACGTTGGAGGCGACGTTGGCGGTGATGCGGGTTCTGGTGGAGCGGCAACCTGCGCCGCTTTGGTCCGGATCGTGGCCGAGTTGGCACTCTGTGCATCGGCGATCCGGTGAAGTCCAGCCTGCACCTGAAACAACTCATTGCGAAGATCGCGCTGACCCCGTGAAGACGCGGACGCCACAAGCACAAGACCGGCAGGCATAAAAACGGCGGTCAGCACCAAAGCCAAACGGCCCAATGCAAAGCCATCATCCGGGCCGGTTTCAGGCCAAACCATCCAGAACAGGGCACCCATGACAACAACCCATGCAATCGCCGCGGCGATTGCCAAAGAATCGGCCCGGGCAAGACCTTCGGCCTCTCTGGCCCTGTCGTTGGCAGGTTGCTGCATCATATTCCGCGCTTGTCCTATTGATACTTGATCGACAAAATCTCGTAACTGCGTACGCCGCCGGGTGTGCGGACTTCTACGCTGTCACCTTCGTCCTTGCCAATCAATGCACGCGACAAGGGCGACTTCATGTTCAACTTGCCGTTTTCGATGTCGGCCTCGTACTCGCCGACGATCTGATAGGTCTTTTCCTCATCGGTGTCTTCATCGACCAACTCTACAGTCGCGCCGAATTTGACAGTGCCGGACAGCTTGGCGGGGTCAATTACGTCTGCCAGTGAAATCACGCCTTCCAGCTCTTTCACGCGCCCCTCGATGAAGGACTGCTTTTCCTTGGCGGAATGGTATTCTGCATTCTCGGACAGATCGCCATGTTCACGCGCCTCCGAGATCGCACGGATGATAGCCGGGCGTTCCACGGATTTCAGGTGCTTGAGTTCTGCATCCAGCTTGTCAAAGCCGGCGCGTGTCAGTGGTATCTTGTCCATCATCAATCCCCTCCCGGGGCAAAAAATATAAAACGAGTGTTCATAGTCTATTAGGCGCTGCCCGAGTCAAGGCTTCAGCGCGATTTCATGTCGCGTGCGCCAATTTTGACGTCGTGTCTTGATTGCCCCTTAACCCAGCATCAGGTAACGCTTGCTACGACCGAAGAAAAGGGGCACGCCCCCGGAGTTTTGAGGATTTGCCAATGTCCGAAATTGAACGCGAAGCGATGGAGTATGACGTTGTGATTGTCGGTGCCGGTCCTGCGGGCCTGTCCGCCGCGATCCGGCTCAAGCAATTGGATGCTGAGCTGAATGTTGTGGTCCTCGAAAAAGGCTCCGAAGTAGGTGCGCATATCCTGTCCGGCGCGGTCCTTGATCCGGTTGGCCTGAACAAGCTGATACCCGACTGGAAAGAAAAGGGTGCGCCGCTGAACGTGCCGGTCAAAGAAGACAACTTTTACATGCTGGGCGAGGCCGGTCAGATACGCATCCCGAACATGCTGATGCCACCGCTGATGAACAACCACGGCAACTACATCGTGTCCATGGGTAACGTGTGTCGCTGGATGGCGGAACAAGCCGAGGAAATGGGCGTCGAGATTTTCCCGGGTATGGCCTGTTCCGAAATCGTCTATGGCGAAAACGGCGAGGTCAAAGGCGTGGTCGCGGGCGAATTCGGCAAGAACCCCGATGGCACCCCTGGCCCGTCTTACGAACCCGGTATGGAGTTGCATGGCAAATACGTCTTCCTTGGCGAAGGCGTGCGCGGGTCACTGTCCAAGCAGGTGATCGCAAAATATGACCTTGCCGCCAGATCCGACGTGCAGAAGTACGGCCTCGGGATGAAGGAAATCTGGGAAGTCGACCCTGAAAAGCATAAAGAAGGCACCGTAACCCATACGATGGGCTGGCCCTTGGAAAGCAACGCCGGTGGCGGGTCTTTCATTTACCACCTTGAAAACAATCAGGTCTACGTGGGTTTCGTGGTCCACCTGAACTACAAAAACCCGCATGTCTTCCCTTACATGGAATTCCAGCGTTTCAAGCATCACCCGCAGGTGTCTGAACTGCTGAAAGGCGGCAAACGGGTCGCATACGGTGCGCGGGCCATTTCAGAAGGCGGTTATCAATCCATGCCGCAGCTTGAATTCCCCGGCGGCGCTCTCTTGGGGTGTGCGGCTGGTATGGTCAACGTCCCGCGCATCAAAGGGAACCATAATGCGATGCTGTCCGGCATTGCCGCGGCAGAAGCGGCGGTAGACGCGATCAAGGCTGGGCGCGGTGGCGATCTGCTGGACGGATACGACACAGCCGTGCGCAAAGGCGAGATCGGCGATGATCTGAAAAAAGTGCGCAACGTCAAACCGCTCTGGTCCAAATACGGCCTGCTTGCATCGCTCGGCATAGGCGGAATGGACATGTGGATGAATACGCTTGGCATAGGAATCCTTGGCACTCTGGCGCACGGAAAATCCGATGCGGAAGCGACCGAAGAGGCCAGCAAGCACAAGGAAATCACCTATCCCAAACCCGACGGAAAACTTTCCTTTGACCGCCTGACCAACGTCGCTTTCAGCTTTACCAATCACGAGGAAAGCCAGCCTGCACACCTGCAACTGACTGATCCGGATGTGCCGGTAAAAGTGAACCTCGCCAAATATGCGGGGCCTTCAGCGCGTTATTGCCCGGCGGGTGTCTACGAGTTCGTTGGTGAAGGTGCAGAGACGAAATTCCAGATCAACTTCCAGAACTGCGTCCACTGCAAGACCTGTGACATCAAGGACCCCAGCCAGAACATCACATGGGTTGTGCCACAGGGCGGCGACGGACCGAACTATCCGAATATGTAAAACAAAAGGCCCCCGTCTCTGGGGCTTTTGAGCCTATAGCAACTGCAGGACCCCCTTAATGCATTGGATTG
>NZ_JAWOAN010000204.1:0-10474 GCF_046498525.1 Yoonia sp. | reverse complement strand
ACATCGTTGCCGCAAATGAGAGCAGTGGGGCGCTCGGGCTGTGAGAACAACTGCCTTGCATCGCTCTTTGAATCCGAGATGCTGTAAAGCGTTTGCAGCATCCAGTCGTTCGGTACGACAATTCCGGCTGACTGCAATGTCGCAATGACGACATCGCGTCTGGCAAGCGCACGGTCGTTCCCGTTCGTCGGCGGAAACATGCATGCAATCTTCTTGTGGCCCAATGACAGCACATGTTCGGCGATCATCCTGCCAGCCAATTCATTGTCGGCGCCGATCACGGGGTAGCGCGAGTTTGTCGCATAATTCCACATCATCACGCAGGGGATATCTTGACTGTCAATCAGCTGAAAGACGGCCTCGTCATGATCCAACCCCGTCAGCACAATTCCGTCAACGCGGTGTTCAAGAAACTTGCGCAAGATCGCATACTCGCGTTGCAGGTCATACCCGTGCGAGGCCAACAGGATGGTAAAGCCCTGTGCGGCGACCGTATCGGAGAACGCCTGCACCACTTCTGCAAAGATGGCATGATCCAAAGTCGGGATCAAAACGCCAATGGTGCCGGACCGGATCCCATGGATGGTCTGGGCTGCGCGATTGCGGATATAGCCGGTGCGCCGCACGGCGGAATCAATCCTTTTGCGGGTGGCGGATTTGAGCAGTTCGGGATGATTGAAGTATCGCGATACCGTCGAGGGCGATACGCGCGCAGCTTTTGCGACAGTGAAAATATCAGCTTTTTTATTCTTTTTATCAGACATTTAACTGATGGTACCCAGCTAGCTTATGAAAACATTTGCAAAACTATTTTCATCGCTTAGCGTTAGAGTCAAGCTTAAGTTTGGGAGGAGTTGGGCGAGATGGAGTTCCTGTATTATATGGGCGATGTGTTCATCCCGATTAACTTCGGGTTGCTGTTGCTTGGGACCATTGGCGGTCTGATTCTGGGCGCAACGCCCGGGCTGTCTCCGACGATGGCGGTCGCCTTGCTAATCCCGTTCACGTTCAAGCTCGAACCGCAGCAGGGCCTGATCCTGTTGGGTGCGGCCTATACCTCGACGGTGGCGGGCGGGGCAGTCAGTGCGATCTTGCTCAAGATCCCCGGCGCGCCCGCCAATATCGCGACAACGCTTGACGGGCATACGATGGCAACAAAGGGGGAAGGAGCCAAGGCGCTGCAATTGTCCTTCATTGCTTCTGCCATCGGCGGTGTCTTCGGTGTCTTGCTCTTGATCTTCCTGACGCCGGTTCTGGCTCAGTGGGCGCTTGCCTTTGGCCCGTCGCATCTCTTTTGGCTGGCAATACTTGGCGTCACCGTGATCGGCACGCTCGATTCCAGCTCTGTCGTGAAGGGGCTGCTTTCCGGCTGCATCGGACTTTGGCTTGCCACGGTCGGGTTCGATGACATCATGGGTGCGCAACGGTTCATCTTCCATCCCGCAGTCAGCGGAGGCATCAACGTCATTCCTGCGCTTATCGGCCTCTTTGCGATCCCGCAGGTGATCACGATGTTCACCAAAGGCCGTGCCAGCGACGATTCCGAGATCATCACCGTAAAGAAGCATCCGATCCGCCTTGCTTTCGTGGAAGTGTTCAAGCGCAAGATGGCGCTTACCATCGGGACGTTGACCGGTTCCATTATCGGTCTGATCCCCGGCGTTGGTGGGCAGATCGCGGGGTTGGTTGCCTATGATCAGGCCAAGAAGTTCAGCAAAGAGAGCGAGAAGTTCGGCACAGGTCACAGTGAAGGTGTGATTGCTGCCGAAAGCGCCAACAATGCGATGGTCGGTCCGTCACTCGTCCCGCTCCTGACCCTGTCCATTCCCGGGTCGCCCACGGCGGCGGTTCTGTTGGGTGGTCTTTTGATCCACGGGATCTTTCCAGGTCCGGACTTGTTCATCAACTATCCGCAGGTTGCCTGGACCTTCATCGATTCCATGCTGATCGGCCAGATACTGATGTGCATCTTCGGGCTTTATATCGCCGGTTTGGCGGCAAGTGTCGCGCGGGTTCCACACGCAGTGATGGCTGCGATCGTTCTGGGGCTGGCGGTTTTCGGCAGCTACTCGGTTCAGAATTCCATGGGCGACGTCTACGTGATGGCAACCTTGGGCATTGCGATGTACTTTCTCGAGCGCTTCGGCTTCTCTGCAGCCCCACTTGTCCTCGGCTTGATCCTTGGTCCCATCGCCGAAGCGAATTTCACTCAGGGTTCGATGATTGCGAATGCGACTGTCGGAACCGGCACCTACTTTTTCACGGGATGGTTGAACTGGTTCCTGATCCTGATCGTTCTGGCGTCGGTCAGCTACTCGGTCTGGATGGAAATCACGTCCCGCCGCTATATCACCAAAGACGACGCCGTCGCCAAGGAGGAGGCGCTGTCATGACTGATCTGCCACGTAACCAACACATCATCGCCTCTGGTCTGATCGCTGCGATCGGGGTGAGCATCGCCTACATCAGCTTTACGCAAGAGCCGGCGCAGGCCTTTGTCTTCCCCCGCCTTATTTCGTCGGTCTTTGCCGTTTTGGCGGTTTGGACCTTTATCAAAGCCCTTTTGGGACGCACCAAGGTGGGCAATGGGATCAGTGGGCAGGCGATGCGCAATATGCTGCCCGGTTTGATCGTCGCAATCATCTATGCCTACTGGGCAGCCAAGGCACTGGGGTTTTACACGGCAACCGCAATCGCCTTTTTTCTGCTGCTTTCACTATATGATCCGGCACCACATTCAGAGTGGAAAAGCTGGGTCAAACGGATTCTGATTACCGCCGGATTCATGGCGGTCATGTACGGTCTTTTCGCGCAACTGCTGAATGTCTTTACACCGCGAGAGATCTTTTTCTGAACCGCTCACGCGGCAGATACCAACCCGAGGGAGGAAACTATGAAAAATTGGATCGCAGGGGCCGCGCTGGCCTTAGCCACAATGACAGGAACCGCCTACGCAGAAGGCCATGGCGATTATCCGGAGCGGCCGATCATGATGATGGTCAGCTATGGTGCCGGTGGCGCCACCGACTTTCAGGCGCGCATTGTCACGATGACCGCAGGAAACGAAGACGCGCTGGGCATGCCGGTCGCTATCTTGAACCGGCCGGGCGCGGGGGGGCGTGTCGGTTGGAACTGGCTGGCGTCAGAGGCGGATGCCGATGGGTATACGCTTGGTGCGTACAACGTCCCGCACTTCATCGCGCAGTCGATCGAAGGTGGCGTTTCCTATACCGCTGACAGCTTTGAGCCAATTGCGAACTGGGGTGCGGACCCTGCTGTATTCGTTGTTGGTGCCGACAGCGCATTCGACACAATGGAAGACGTCGTAAACTACGCCAAGGAAAACCCGGGTGGTTTGACATTCTCTGGCGCTGGTCTGTACGTGGGGCACCACATCGCCGCATTGCAGCTTGAAAAGGCGGCAGGCGTGAAACTGGCCTACATTCCGAACAACGCCGGTGGCGCAGGCGCGATGCGCGCAGTCATCGCAGGCGAGGTGCTGGGCGGCGTGAACAACCTGTCCGATGCCTACCGTGCACAGGCCGCAGGAAATGTGAAAATCCTTGGTGTCTTCGATCTGGAGCGCAACGAGGAATTCCTGCCGGATGTGCCGACGATGATCGAGCAGGGCTATGACATCGACAACGCCTCGGTGAACTTCCGTGGTGTGATGGTGCCAAAAGGTACGCCACAAGCGGTGATCGACCACCTTGCCGCGACGGTTCCGGCAATGTTCGAGAATGGCAGTGTGCAAAGCAGGATGGCTGCAGGCGGGTCGCCAATGCACATCATGACACGCGACGAAGTGCTTGAAATGTGGGCTGCCCGTCAGGCAACCCTCGAAGAGCTTCTGGCCGGTCTCTAAAGCAAACGCGCAGCGCCCGACCAAGGGCGCTGCGCATACCAAACAGGAACAAACACATGAACACAGTTGATCCCATCGCAGAGGTAGAAGCCATCGTTGCGCGCGCACGTGCAGCACAAAACGCTTTCGAGCGTGATGGATCACAACTGGCCTATGACCGCGCGGCACAGGCGGCAGCATGGGCGATCATGGAGCCTTCGCGAAATCGGCACCTCGCCGAACTTTCGGTCGAGACAACCGGCCTTGGCAATGTCCCCGACAAGATCACAAAGAACCATCGCAAGACGCTGGGCCTGATGCGTGACATTCAACATGCGCAGACTTACGGCATCCTCAGCGATGATCCTGCGACCGGCATCACTGAAATCGCCCGCCCCATGGGCGTCATAGGTGCGGTGGTGCCTTCCACCAACCCGGGCGCGACACCGGCGAACAACATCATCAATGCGCTCAAGTGCGGCAATGCGATTGTCGTGTCCCCATCGCCAAAGGGGGTGCCGACGTGCGAAGTGCTCTTGAGCTATATTTACGCCGAATTCGACAAGCTGGGGATCGACCGCGATCTGGTCCAGATAATTCCGGGACGCGGGTCCAAGGAAAAGACACAGCGCCTGTTGGAGATCGCTGATCTGATCGTCGTGACCGGCAGCCAGAACAACGTCAAACGGGCCTATACATCCGGCACACCGGCACTGGCTGTCGGCGCAGGAAATGTCGCCGTGATCGTCGATGAAACGGCAGATCTAGCAGCGGCTGCGGAAAAAATCAAAGCGTCCAAGACCTTTGACAATGCAACCTCCTGTTCATCCGAGAACGCCGCCGTGGTCGTGGATGACATCTATGATGCCTTCGTGACCGAGATGGCGCGCACCGGCGGTGCCTTGATAGGCGATGATAGCAAGATCATGTCGAAACTTTGGGTGAAGGGTCACCTCAATCCACAAGCTATCGCGCAGGACGCCGACAAGATGATTGCGGCGCTGGGGCTGACCGACGAAGTGCCTGCCGACACCGCATATATTGCCGTCGAAACGTCAGGGATCGGGCCTGAACATCCGCTTTCAGGTGAAAAGCTCAGCCGCGTGCTGTCTGTTTACCGGGCCAAGGATTTTGACGACGCCGTGCGCATCACCCGTGAACTTCAGTTGCATCAGGGGGCGGGACATTCCGTCGGCCTGCATACCCATTCCCAAGACCGGCCACTCACCTTAGCCAGGGCCATCCCCACGAGCCGCATCATCGTCAATCAGCCGCATACCTTCGCCGCCGGCGGATCGTTCACGAACGGCATGCCTTTCTCGTTGTCGATGGGGTGCGGGTCGTGGGGCGGCAACTCGATCGATACCAACCTGCATTGGCGTCATTTCATGCAAACGACCAAAATCGTGCGTGAAATTCCGGCCAATGAACCCGCTGTCGAAGATATCTTTGGCGATTATTGGAGCGAGGCCGGTCAATGATCTTTGATGAAGTCACACCGCCAGAGGGCACTGTCGGGGATTGGTTGGATGCCCGTGCCGAAAGTCATGATGTCGCGGTCGTCTTTCCTGAAACAGATGAAAGCCTCAGCTGGCGCAGTTTGCGCGACACAGCGCGCGAAATGGCACAGGGGTTGGTTGCCCTGGGGATTGCGCAAGACGAAAGCGTCGCGATCGTGCATCCCAACGGACGTGCGGGCGTGCTCGCGCTTTATGCGGCACTCTACGGTGGTTTTCGGGTGACCATGATCAACCTGGCGGCAGGGCCGGACGCGATTGCCTATGCCCTTGATCATAGTGAAGCACGGTATGCCTTTGTTCACGACAGTCAAAAGGATGCAATCACGCAGATCGCTCCTGCAAGATTGACGATCATCGAAAAGGAGATGCTGGAAAAACGCGCGGACATTCCTGCATTTGGCGCAAGCCAGCATGCCTTGTTGATGTATACTTCTGGCACAACGGGTCAGCCAAAAGGGGTGGTGCACAGTCATGCAAGCCTCTTGGCGGGGGGATGGACGACAGCGATCGCACATAAGCTTTCACCAAATGATCGCGGGTTCTGTGTTCTGCCGATCTACCATATCAACGGGCTCTGTGTGACGATGATGGGCGCGCTTGTCTCCGGTGGTTCGCTTGCGATGAGCGGCAAGTTCTCTGCCAGCAAATTCTGGGATCAGGCCGAAACCGCAAAGGTGACGTGGTTCTCGGTTGTCCCCACGATCATCAGTCACCTGCTGCATAATGAAGCCGACCCAAGCCCCGAAGTCTGTGAACGGCTCAGGTTTGGGCGTTCAGCATCCTCTGCGCTCGCGGTCGAAACGCAAGCGGCCTTTGAAGAACGCTTCAAGGTGCCGATTGTGGAAACGATGGGCCTGACGGAAACAGCCGCGCAGATATTGTCAAACCCGTTGCCGCCCGGTGTGCGAAAGATTGGCTCGCCCGGGATCGCCTATGGCAACGCGGTTTGCATCCTCACATCAGACCAGAAACCGGCACCTGCGATGCAAGAAGGCGAGATTGCGGTCCGTGGCCCAAATGTCATGATTGAATACCTGCATAACCCTGACGCAACCGCCGCGACCTTTGCCGGAGAATGGCTGCGGACCGGCGACTTGGGCCATATCGACCAAGACGGCTATGTCTTCGTGACAGGGCGATTGAAAGAGCTGATCATCAAAGGGGGCGAAAACATCGCACCACGTGAAATCGACGAGGTGCTGTATTCAGAGCCGGATATCATCGAAGCTGCCGCATTCGCCCGACCGTGCAAAAGCTATGGTGAAACCGTCGAGGCGGCGGTAAGCGTAAAGCCGGGATCGCAACTGTCAGAGGCGGCATTGATCGCACTTTGCCATCAACGTCTTGGTAAATTCAAGTCGCCGGACTGCATACACTTCCTCAGTGAATTGCCGAAAGGTCCATCCGGAAAGATTCAGCGCCTGAAGTTGGCTGGCTTGGTCTGAAGCCTGCGCCGAATATCAGCAGCCTGCCAAAACTGTTTTGGTCGACTGATGCAAAATTCCGTGTCTGCTTTGTTGCTTGTTACCTTATCTGGGCACATGCTGTTCATTGTCCGGGCGGATTTGCAGATTCAGAGCGTCGCGGATTTCATGCGCGCCCCATGTGGCGAGCGTAACTACGGCGATAAGGATTGCAACCCGCAAGAAAAGGGCGCTTGGGCTCAAACCTTTCGGGGTCATTCACCCTACCTCAGCCGGAGATGTTGCCTTCGGCTGCAGGAGGTACGTACGGACATGCCTGTTGCCGCAATCGCGATCTGGTTGGTCCAATACCAGCGCCGGGTCGTCCAGGTCGCGTCGAGGGCGACCTCGTCGCCATCAACCTTGCCATACCAGACCACGGTATGCGGTGCGTCAGAACACTCTGTGCGCGCGGTGAAGTAAATGACACCGTCGATCACCTTCGTTTCGTAGTCACATCAGCCGAAATTGCAGTAGTTCTCGCAGTCGACCGACTGAAAGGTCCCGTCACGGAAGATGATCAAGTCTTCAAGAACGGCCCCGCTTGCCAACATCCGTTCCAGTGATATCGAACGACCGACCGTCAAGCGCGCCCCCAGATGTCCACGCGCCCTCTGCTACGACCAAGTCCGGGATGCTTCGTTCACCACCGTTATCGTCGCGGCACCGGTTCCGAGCGTCGCCAAGGCAATCGCAGCGACTTGCATGATCTGGGGCATGCTCTTCTCCGAAATTTGTTTTTTGGAAATGAGCGTGGCAACAGCCCAAATTTAGTCCATCGGGCCGCCGCGACTAAAGAAAAACTTACGTGTCGACCCCCCGCCATCAGCACGCGGAATGTCGCACCGACGCAGCAACCGCCATCCGGCTGGCAGAATGGGGCAAGCGCCACATCGAGCGGATCGTCGCCGCTGGTTTTCGCGGCTTTGAAGGCGACATCCCGACGCCAAGATCGTCCGCCACCTGCTTACGCGTTAGCCCGCTGGTCAGTGCGATACGCACCGCATCCCTGCGGAATTCGTCCGTCCGTTTCAGTCCCTTAGTCAGTCTCCTTTGTTGCAGTAAATGCTATCAAAGGAGCGGCATCAAACCGTGACAGGTCCACTCGGACTATCTCATCAAGTCAGGTGTCCCCGCAGTCTGGTCTGAACAGCGCGCGCAGTTCGCCCGGTTGTAAGCTAGCACCTCCAACACTTCACCAAACGCGTACCGCCGAAATCGCAAACAGAGACTGCGGGCCGAAACTGGCGAGTTTTGTGCTCACGTTCGCGTCTCTGTCGGAAACCGCTCGCAGGAACGGCCCATAAACACGCCAGAAAACGGCTGCAAGCTCTCGGGGTTATAAATCGGAGGAATGGCTGGCTGTGCAGGCAGTTTCGAGCTATCCAGTCTGCTCCAAATTTCCCTGCAAACAGGGAAAATAACAGGGAACCCCCTCCATTTTGGGGGAATTTGCAGTTATTACCCTAAAATTACCCAATGCCTTCAACTGCTTGCGGCGTAATTCCCTAGATTCAGAAACAGGGAACTTTTCGACACTGAACAGGGTTCTTTATTGCGAAAAGCAGGGAAATATATAGGTGCACATCAGAAGCTGGACACACCGAGTATCCAGCTTCTCAGGTACGATTTCAGCCCGCTCGGTCGATCAACCGACGTTGTCGGTTTGATCGTCGCTACCAAGTTGGCGCACCGCATACAGCAGATCTGCAATAGCCTCTTCAGCCGTGGCTAGCTTGATCGCCACCATCAGATCCTCGCGCCCTGCCATCGCCAGAAACGTACACAGCACCTCGTCAGAGTGTCTAGCCAGTGCAATCAGGTGCGTACCACTGGGACCATATGAGCCTGAGAGCCAGTTCTTCACAGTCTTCTCGTTGGCACCCGTCCAGGCCGCCACGGTCTTCACACTGGCCCGGCTACCGCCGAGCGATCGCTTCAACGCCGATGCGATTTCTTCGACAAAGCATCGGTTCGTCTGATGACCGCCTTTCCTAATATATCCGTTTTCTTTTGGAAAGAACTTGCCCTTTTTCGGAAACGACATTCCACACTCCTTCGCTTTACATAGATGCGAAGAATTCAACAGTTGGTTCCGACAAGAGCGATGAATTTGCTCGGAATAATGAGGAGATACGCATTTGACTGATCGATCGGTGACCCATTCCGATAAAAGTGACGTGCCGCCTGAAACAGATGTGCCGGCCGTCGCCTATGTGCGGATGTCGACCGATCACCAGAAATACTCGACCGAGAACCAGCTCGACACCATTCGTAATTACGCCACCGCCCGGGGACTGCAGATCCTGCGCATCTTCGAGGACTCCGGTCGGTCCGGGTTGCGGTTGGACGGCCGCGACGCGCTGCAGAACCTGATGGCAGAGGTCCGAACCGGTCAGGCGGATTTCAAGGCCATTCTGGTCTATGACGTCAGCCGCTGGGGCCGGTTTCAGGATGCTGATGAAGGGGCGTATCACGAGCATGTCTGCTCTCGTGCTGGAATTCGCGTCCACTATTGTGGTGAGCAATTCGAAAACGACGGCAGCATCGGCTCTAACCTTCTGAAGACCGTCAAGCGGGTCATGGCGGGCGAATACAGCCGGGAGCTTTCTGTGAAGGTATTCGCCGGGCAATGCCGTCTGGTGGAGCTTGGCTTTCGCCAAGGCGGAGCGGCTGGGTACGGCCTGCGCCGGGTGCTGATCGACGATCACGGCAACCCGAAGGGCGAATTGTCCCGCGGCGAACAGAAGAGCCTTCAGACCGATCGTGTCGTTCTCGTTCCGGGCCCTGAGCAGGAACAGGATGTCGTGCGCCGCATGTACCGAATATTCGTTGAGGATGGCCGCTCGGAACGCGATATTGCGGAAACCCTGAATGCCGAGGGGCATCTGACCGATCTAGAGCGACCGTGGTCCCGAGCATCGGTGCACCAGGTCCTGACAAACGAAAAATACATCGGCAACAACGTCTACAACAAGGTGTCGTTCAAGCTGAAGCATAAGCGAGTGGTGAACCCACGCGAAATGTGGATCCGGGCAGAGGGCGCATATCCCGCCATTGTGGACGAGGCGCTGTTTCTGCGCGCGCGCGAAATCGTCGACGCGCGCAGCCAGCATTTCACAGATGCCGAACTGCTCGAAGCCCTGCGCGCCGTGCTGAAACAGAAAGGCGTGCTGTCGGGACTGATCATCGATGAACAGGACAACCTGCCGTCGTCCAGCGCCTTCCGGAACCGCTTCGGCAGCTTGCTGCGCGCCTACCAGATGATCGGCTACGAGCCAGAGCGCGACTATCGCTATGTCGAGATCAACCGAGCCTTGCGGCAGGCCCACCCCGGCATCGTGGCCAAGATCCTTGACGGTATCAACGAACGCGGCGGCCAGGCTGTCCAAGATCAAGACACCGACCTGATCCGCATCAATGATGAGTTCACGGCGTCGGTGGTGTTGGCCCGGTGTTTCGAGACGCAGGGCGGTTCCCTGCGATGGCGCATCCGTCTCGACACTGGCCTGGTGCCGGACATCACGATTGCCGTGCGCATGGACGAATTGAACAGCGGCCCACGCGATTATTACCTGTTGCCGAGCATCGACATGACCATGGCCAGGCTGAGGTTGGCCGAGCAGAACGGGCTGTCGCTGGACGCC
>NZ_JAWOAN010000199.1:0-9633 GCF_046498525.1 Yoonia sp. | reverse complement strand
GCGCCCTAATCCTACCCGTCATCCAGCGCATGTCCCTGCACGATGACAGTGTGCAGGACGATGTAATCGATCGCGAGGTCGCGCTGGCTGCGGGCCAGCCCTGCACGGGCGGCCGACAAAGCGCGTTCGCGATCCAGCACATCCAGCACGGTAATCGTGCCACGGTTGGTCAAAAGCTGACGTGACAGAGCCAGCGCCTGACGGTTCAAATCGACCAGACGCGCGGCCTCGGCCTGTGCCGCAGCAGAGGCTTGCAGATCGGCCTGCGCGTTTTCGACCTCTTCGATGGCCGACAGCACCGCACGTTGCCAGCGCAGATAGGCTTGGTCCACCCGCGCGTCGGCGGCATCGACAGACGCGCCTAATGCAGGCTGGTTGAACAGCGGCATAGCCAGACCGGCCAGAAGAGTGCCACCATTCCCCCCCCCATCCAGCGGTGCAGTGACCGCGCCGCGCAACGACAGGCTGGGATAGCGGGCCGCCTGTGCTGCCCCCATATCCGATACCGCCGCAGCATAAAGCCGTTCCGCCTGCCGAATATCGGGACGCGCGCGCAAAAGATCGGCGGGCACGCCACGGGTAACGTGCATGGCTGGATCAGGCTGCGTGCCGGGATAATCCAGATTGATCGGCAATTGGCCGACCGGGTGGCCCATGAGGGTTGAAATCCGGTTACGTTGGCGCAGCACATCAGCTGCAGTCGTGGGGATCAGTGCCCGGGTTTCCGACACCAGTGTCTGTGCCCGCAAAAGGTCTAGCTGGGTCGCGGCACCCGCATCCAACAGGCTGCTGATAACGCTCAACGTTTGCTGACGCGAGGTTAGATCCTGTCGGCGTAATGTCAGGCTGGCCTGTGCAAAGCGCAAATCGACATAGGCCACGCCAACCTCTGTCAGAAGCGCGCGGCGCGTGGCCTGCGTGTCAAATTGAGCAGCCTCAAGGCGCTGTGCTGATCCTCGGGCACGCCAGCGCTGTTCTCCAGCCAGGCCGATTTGGGCGGCCACACCGAGACTGGCCTCATCAGTCAGGGTCAGATCGGCATTACCCGAAAAGCGGTTACCATCGCGCCGCGCGATGGCAGCCGCCTCATCCAGACGCGCACGCGCCTCGGCGAGGCCGACGTTGCCTGCCACCGCCGTGTCAACCAGATGGGTCAACAGCGGATCATTGAAATGGCGCCACCACCGCATGTCCGAAGCACTGGGCTGCGACACGGGTTCCAGCCGTGCATAACGGTCGGGCAATGCCATTTCAGGCGGCGTATAAACCGGCCCGACAGCACAGCCGACCAGAGCCAAAACGGCCAAGATCATCGCAACACTGCGCATTATCTGCTCTTTCTGCCTCTGGGCCCCATCTGCCTGACTGACAGTTTAAGCGGAGCCGCGATTATTAAGGCGAAGTTAACAGGTTTTTGGCAAAGTCACGTCGCAACGGCCTGTAAGAGTGTGATATTTTGATCAGGGTTGCAGGAATGCGACACCAGCCCCGCGCGATCATTCACGCAGCGCGCGGGTGAAAAATACCATCAGTGGTTCGGTCAGATAGGCCAGCGGGGTGCGGTCACGGGTGCGGATGAAGGTTTCGACAGGCATGCCCGGCAGCAATGTATAGTCGCCCAGCTTGGCCAGTTCGGCGTCCATTGGCATGACCTCGGCGGCATAATAACTTTGTCCGGTCGTCTGGTCTTGCAGCACATCTGCCGAAATCCGGGTGATGCGCCCGCGAATTTCAGGAATCTGGCGCTGGTCAAAGGCCGGAAAGCGCAGCTCGGCCTCCTGCCCGGGATAGACCTGATCGATATGGATTGCATCGACGCGCGCCGACACCACCAGTGGCCGATCCTGTGGGATGATATAAAGCAGCGGCTCCGCAGCTTGTACCACCGACTGCACGGCGAACACCTGCATGTCGTAGACGATGCCGCTGGTGGGCGCGCGCAACTCCAGCCGTGACAGGCTTTCAGTCAGTACGATTTTGCGTTCCATCAGTTCGATCTGGCGGAATTCCAGATCGCGCAACTGCGTCAGCGCCTCTTCACGACGGCGGGTCAGCAATTGCAGAGCCGCAATCTCGTTGCTGGCAACCTCACCTCGCAAAGCGGAAAGATCTGAGTCCAACTGTCCGATCCGGCCCAAAAGTCCTGCATGTTCGCGCCGCAGTTCGCTGACTTGCTGGGCCTGAGCCAATTGCTGGGCAAGCAGGCGCTGCTGGCCTTCCAGTTCCTCGTACAAAAGATCTGCCTGCACCTGCAGTGCATCCAATTGGGCGGTTATACCCCGGGTGCGGTTGATAATCTGCTGGTTCTGTTCGCGCAACAACGCGCGCTCCTGCTGCATCGCATCGCGGCGGGCGTGAAACAACGTCACCTCACCCGCCATGACATTGTCCGCTTCTGGCAGGGCAGAAATTCGGGTCCGCAAGGCGGGCGGAAAGGTGATGGTGTCGACATCATCGCGCTCGGCCATCAGCCGCGCCTTGCGGGCGCTGATTTCCAAAAGCTGGCCATCAATCACCGCCAGTTCCGACCGCAGCCGCCGCCCGTCGAGCCTGATCAGCACATCACCCTGCGCCACTGTATCACTGTCCGTGACAAGAATTTCACCGACCACCCCGCCTTCGGGGTGCTGCACGACCTGCCGGTTGCTTTCCACCTCCACCACGCCCTGCGCCACGACGGCGCCCGCCAGCGTGGTGCTGATCGACCAAAGGCCAAGCCCGCCTACCAGTGCCACCAATGCGACGATCCCCGCCCAAAGCGGCACTCCGGCCGACCAGTGCCGCACGCGGGTTTCGGTGCTGGTGGTATCTCGGGTCATGTCATCACCTTCCGGTCCGGCTCACTGGTGGCGGAGACGTCAATAATCTCGTCGCGCGGACCAAAGGCCACGACAGCGCCCTTGTTCAGCGCCAGAATATGATCGCATTCCACGATTGCCTTGGTGCGGTGCGTCAGGATGATCAGGATCTTGCCCTGCTCCTTGAAGCTGCGGACAGCCGCGTTCAGTGCTGCCGCCCCCTTGCCATCCAGCATCGAATTGGGTTCATCAAGGATCAGGAACACCGGATCGTCATAAAGCGCACGCGCCAACGCGATGCGCTGGCGCTGACCGCCCGACAACTGGCCTTCGCTGCCATCAAGCGGGGTGTCATAGCCACCGGGCAGTTGCAGGATCATGTCATGGGCATTGGCGCTTTGGGCGGCCTTGACCACCGCTGCCTCATCAGGGTCCAGCGCCATGCGGGCGATGTTCTGGGCGATCGTGCCGGAAAACAGCGTGACGGTCTGGGGTAGATAGCCGATATGCCGACCCAAGGCATCAGGGTCGTATTGGTCCAAAGTGGCACCGCCCAGTCGGGCCTCGCCCGCCGTGATGGGCCAAAAACCCGCCAGCGTGCGCGCCAGCGTGGATTTACCCGCCCCGCTGCGCCCGATGATCCCCAGTGCCTGCCCTGGTTCTACCGTGAATGAAATGTTGCGCAGCGTCGGTGTCCGTTCGCCCGGGGGCACCACCGTCAACCCGATCACCTGCAGCCGCGGTTTCGGTACCGGCAGAGCGGTACGGTCAGTGGCCGGAGGTACCGCCTGCAGATATTTGCCCAGTGCCCTCCAACCGGCGCGGCCCCGTTGCAGCACCGCCCACCGACCCATTGCCTGTTCCACCGGTGCCAGCGCGCGCCCCAGTAAAATCGACCCTGCGATCATTGCCCCCGGCGTCATTTCTCCCAACAGCACATAATAGGCGCCCGCCCCCAGCATCGCCGACTGCAGGAATAGCCGGAACGATTTGGTAAAGGCGGCAAAGCTACCGGTCCAGTCACTGGCGCCAATGTTGGCGAAAAGTGCTGTATCGCGCAGACGCAAATAGCGCTGCGACATGGCCCCGCGCAAACCCTGGCTTAGCACAATCTCGCGACCGTGTCGGGTTTCTTCGGCAAAATCCTGACTCTGTTGGGTCGCGATCTGCACAGCGCGCACCCGGGCTGCGGTCAAAGTCTGGTTCAGTATTGCAGTCAGAACGATGATGACCCCGCCCCCGACCGCTAGCCAGCCCAGCATCGGGTGAAACAGAAAGATGGCGGCGATGAAAATCGGTGTCCAGGGGATGTCCATCAGCGCCAGCAGCACCGGCGAGGTGAACAGATCACGCACCGCATCCAAATCGCGCAGCGCACCGGCTGCGACCCTGCGTTCGCGCGGATCAACCGACCGGCGCAGCGTCGCCTCGAACACGCGATCGTCCAACGCACTTTGGAAGCGCGCTCCGACCCGTGCCATGATCCGCCCCCGGGCGTAATCCAGCACACCCATCAGCGCATAAAGAACAGCCACTAGCACCGTAAGCGCGACCAGTGTTTCTACCGACCGCGACGACAGCACCCGATCATAGACCTGCAACATATAAAGCGGGCCGGTCAGCATCAGCAGGTTTACGAAGATCGAAAAGACAAAAGCCCAGATGATCAGGCCCCTGCCGCGATCACGCGCTGCGCGCAGTTCCTTAACGCCTGTATCTTGCGCCTGTGCCATGTCTGGACCTGCCTTCTTGCCTGTCATGCCTGCTGCTGGTGGTATTTTTCACCATCTATTGCTTCGCTCATAGCATTACACGCCAAATAGAAACAGTCTGTCTGCGCGTTGGATGAAAGATTCGGCCCCAGTCAGGCGGATTTGCTGTTGGCACCATAGCGATAAGCGTTCAGCACTACGCCCAGCACATTGGTTTGTTCACCAATTTCCCGTTCACAGGTGTTGAACTGGCTGTAGTGGGTCGCATCCGCCCGGATCACGATCAACGCGCAATCGACGTTTTTCAAAAATGCACGGGTGTCATCATTGACCAGTACAGACGGCAGATCGAAGATCATCAGGTCGGGGGCATACTCTGCCTCGATCCTGTCCAGCGCCTCAGCGGTCTGTTCATCCAGCAGCAGCCGCGTCGGGTCGGCCACCGGGCCGCGCGACATCGATACCGCCACATTGTCACCGATCCGCAGGCCCTGCTGGGCGAAATCCACCTGCCCCGTCAAAAGCGCGTCAATGCCATGCTGCGGGGTGGTTTCAAAGAATTCGTGCACCGACGGATCGCGCAGGTCCAGATCGAACAGCATCGCGCGCAGATCGCGCTGCCGACCAAGTCCAAGGGCCAGATTACACGCGGTGGTGGTCTTGCCCGATTGCGGCATAGGCGATGTGATCGCCAGCCGTTTCCAGCCGTTCTGGCGCATCTGCAACAACACCTTCGTGCGCAAAATATCAAAGGGCGCCGCCGCTTCGGATGCGGCATGGGTTACCACACGGTGGGTTTCCAGATGGCGCGGGTTGACCGTGAATGGTTCCAGCGCCTGCCACAGATCGTCCTGCCCGCGGGTCTGGCCAGATACGGCCCGGCTGTTGGCAGCGGTGCGCGGCGGATGCGCCGCGGTGGTGCGTGTCTTGCGGGCCTTGTCCAGCGCCGCCTGCAGTTTTTCCATGGCCATGATCTGTCCTTTTACCCCAGATTAATCCGGTCCAGCATCCTTTGGACCAAAATTTCCAGCGGCTGATAGTTTGTGTCGATGTACCACAGCCCCAGAGGCACGCCCGTCATCACGATCAGCATCGCTGCGATCATTCCTGCGCGCCGGGCAAAGCGGTGGCGACGGCTTTCCATATAGGGGATGGTGGCCAACGGGATGATGTTGAAACGTGAGGTCAGTTCGTCCGGGCGGCGCACCGTGCGGTTCAGCACCTCAAGCAGGGTGAAATACCCCGCTGCCAGCATTAGACCCATCGCCAAACCCAAAATTGCGATCATGGGGCGGTTCGGTCCAGCGGCCACGCTTGGGGCGTTGGCGTATTCGATCACGCTGATCCGCTGGCCCTGTGCGGTTGTTTCGATCCGTTCACTCATCCGAGCCTGGTTCAGGTTGTTGAGTGCTGCGTTGTAGCGGCCCTGAATGTTTTCGTAATCCCGTTCCAGACTGGCCAGTTCGATTCCGTTGGCGGCACTGCGCGAAATCGCCTGCTGCAATGTCTCAAGCTCGGCGCGGGTGCCGACCTCTTCAGCGCGCAGGGTGGCAAGGCGGGTTTCGATCTCGGACAGAGTAGCGTTGAACAGCGCCTCTTGCGGCGATACTTGTTCAGCCTCATCTGCCTCGGGCATTCCGCTGGTCGTCTGACCTGCCACCACGGCTTCCAGTCGGGCAATCTGGGCGCGCAACTGAACCACCCGCGGATTGGTCTCGGAATAGGTCGCCAGCGCGAATTCCAGTTCGGACTGGGCGGTAGCCAGCTGCGCCTCTTCAGGGGTGCGGCGGGCCTGCGCGGAACCTGCGCGTACCTGTCCGGTATTCTCAAAAATGCTGATGATTTCACGCTGCTGGGTTTCGGCCGCGGAAATATCTCGTTCGATCCGGCCCAGCCGTTCCTGCAACAGCGCCTGTCGGCCCAGCCGATAGCTTTGTTCCTCGGGCAGGGCATCGGCGTTTTCGGCCTTGAAGAGGGTGATAGTGGCACTTTGGTTGTCCAGATCCTCGCCAAGGCGCTGCACCTCCTGCTGAAAGAACTGCAGGGTGCGGGTGACCTGTTCGGTGCGTGTCGATGTGCTGTCCTGCAGGATCAGTGTCACATATTCGTTGACCACATCGGCGGCGGTCTGCGGACTGCGGGCGGTAAAGCTGATCGTCAGCAACGTCGCCTGTCCGCGTCCGGCGGTGCGGCGGATCTGTGTCGCTTCTTCCATCGCAGAAACCACCCGGGTCGGCTCCATCTCGCGGAGGTCGGGCAGCGCGGAAAACCGGTTGGCGATGTCGATCATGTTGGCCCGCGTCATCAGCCGCTGCTGGATGATATCCAGCTGTTCGACCGCATCGGTCTGCACGGTCGATGCAACCATGCGTTCGGGGATCTGCGGTGCCTCGACCAGCAGGCGCGCGGATGTGGTGTACGTATCCGGCAGCTTGAGCGCAGTCGCCACGCCAAGGCCCGCCGCGATCAGCACAAAAAGCGTCATCACCGGCAAACGGCGCAGCAGCAGCGCCCAATAGAACCGCAAGTCCAAATTCATTCGGCAGCCTTTTCTGGCAGATCCAGAGGGGAATCCAAAAGTAGTGGGTCGGACATGGTTTTCAGGTTCAGCCCGTCACGGATCAGTTCCCTGACGATGGCCAGCCCGACTTGCGGCTTGTCAGCGCTGGCCGCATAAACCAGCGCCATATCACACAGCTTGTTGACCACCCGTGGAATGCCCCCGGCCTCTTTATGGATAAAGGTAATCGCCGGGGGAGTGATTTCATCGCCTTGTCCACCGGCATGATGCAAGCGGTGATGGACATACTGCCGCGTGGTGGACAGATCCATCGGATCAAGGTGATAGACGGCCGTGACCCGCTGGGCAAACTGGCGCAGCCGCGGCTGGCGGATCAGGTCGCGCAGTTCGGGCTGACCGACCAGCATGATCTGCAGCAATTCATCCTTTCCGGCGTTGATGTTGGTCAGCATCCGCAACTCTTCCAACGTATCCAGACCCAGGTTCTGGGCTTCGTCAACGATCAGCAAAACATGCCGCCCGGCGGCATATTCGGTCACGACAAAATCCTGAAACTGCTGGAACAGCGTGACATAGTCGGCGCGTGCGTCACAGGCCACATCAAGCGCGTTCAGCACCCAGCGCAGCAGATCACCCCGGTCGCCCTGCGCGTTTGAAATCAGCCCGACCGTCATTTCCATGTCAATTTGGCGCAAGAGCGCCTGCACCAGCGTCGTCTTGCCGGTCCCGATTTCGCCTGTAACCACGGTCAGCGGCGCATGTGTCATCAACCCGTATTCCAGCACCGCATAGGCGCTCCTGTGCGCCGACGACCAGAACAGAAAATCAGGATCGGGGGACAGGCTGAAGGGCCGTTCCCGAAATCCGAAATGATCGTTGTAAAGCGCGACACTCATGTAAAAAGGAACCCAGCGTTTGCGTCAGTCAGATATAGTTTTGAAGTCCCGGCCACAATGGCAACGCCAGAATCGGACAGTGTTTGCGCTCACTTTGTTCCATAATAAGGCGTATGCCAGCACGACGATGACCGCAGTTCCCGTAAGAGCATGACAGAGAATGCACACAGTCGACAATGCGGGACTACTGATTCTGTGAATTGCACACTGGATTGTGCTGACTTTGTAAACAATACAGCGCGAAAAACCAGAATACGCGTGCGCCATGGACGCCGACTGACAGGCATTGACTGTTTAACGACCATGATTCTTTCAAAGTAGTGAAGTTTTTGTAAAATAAGGAGAAAGCTCCGTCTTATTCTTGCCCGAATCTGAACAAAATGTTAACGGTTGTACTTGTTCGATGGGGGCCGAGTAAAACGTGTTAGTACCCTAACTGCTTTATTGAGCAGTTTTAATTAGTATCGGAAAGGGTCGGAATTGCTCCGGCGTGTTGTTGCCATGACGATGAACTCAATAAATTTTGAAAAATCCGTTCCAACAAATCTGCCTGTTTTTCCCGCAGCATCCTACCGGCGAGTACCGTTTGGTATTTACCGTAATGTGGTCAAGCCCGGGCTGGACAAGCTTTTGATCCTCTTGGCGGCACCTTTGGTGTTGCCAGTTATGGGGCTGCTGGCGCTTTTAGTTACCTTGGATGGCGGCAAGCCCTTTTACGCGCAAATGCGCGTGGGGAAAGGCGGCAAGAGTTTCCGCATGTGGAAAATCCGTACGATGGTTTCCGATGCCGACGCCCAGCTGGAAGCCTATCTGGCGGCCAACCCCGCCGCGCGTGCCGAATGGAACGCCACTCAAAAGCTGAAAAATGATCCACGGATTACCCGCATCGGAAACATCCTGCGCAAGACATCGCTAGACGAGCTGCCACAGTTGTTCAATGTGCTGGCCGGGTCGATGTCGCTGGTTGGACCACGTCCGATGATGGTCAAGCAAAAGCCGCTTTATGACGGGCAGGCCTATTTTCAACTGGCGCCCGGTATCACCGGATTATGGCAGACATCGGACCGCAACGACTGCGATTTTGTTGATCGCATAAAGTATGATGAAACCTATGGACGAACTGTATCGCTGGCCACCGATCTGCGTATCCTGTTCAAGACGGTGGGCGTTGTGCTGCGCGGCACCGGCTGCTGATATAGAACGCGCAGTCATCACATGGCAGCGCACGCCAATGATCACAAGGTCACCCCTGCGTCGCAGGGGTGACCTGATTGCGCAGTGAAGCAAAGGGAACCCTGCACCGTGTTTTTACGTAACCGTCTGATTCTTTCCGTCCTTGCTGTAACCCTTTCGCTCGGTCTGTCTGCCTGCAAAACCGCCGAAGAGCGCGCCGAGGAATATTACCAAAATGCGCTGACGCTGGCCGCCGAGGATGATTATGACCGCGCCGTGGTCGCATTGCGCAATGTCTTTGAGCTGGATGGCAGCCACCGCGAGGCGCGGCGTATGATGGCAGGTATCCTGCTGGACGAACGTGGCAACCGTCAGCAGGCCTATAGTCAGTATCTCCGGCTCGCTGAACAATACCCTGACGATCTGGATGCGCGCGTCGCGCTGGCCCAGATCGCTTTTGCCGCCACCAACTGGGAAGAACTGGAACGCCATGGAGCACAAGCGGCAGAACTCGCACCCGATGACCCGCGCGT
>NZ_JAWOAN010000274.1:0-3268 GCF_046498525.1 Yoonia sp. | reverse complement strand
CGGTCAGCAACCCCGAGATCCATGTTCAACCGCACAATGCGGTACGCACAATCCTCAAGGACGAGGCCCGCAACCCGGGTATTTTGCATTTCCTCACCGGGTTGCACATCGTCAACCCATCCCGCCAACGGCGTGTCCATGACCGCTGCGGGAAAAGCGGACAAGAAAGAACAGAGCAGCGGATCACAAAGCATCTTATCCGTGCGTGTCGGTGCACGGGGCTCTGACCGGGTTGCCAGAAGTGCACCCATCGTTTCCATCTCGAGTACGGCAGCACGCATTTCCATATCCAGTGCGATAAGGCCCGCAAGATCACCTTCGCGCTTCAGCTCCACCAGCATTTGATCGTCTGCCAAGGTGCCAAGCATGTCATCCAGACCTGTGACCTCTTCCGCCACGCTTTGGACTGTCAGGACAAGCCCGACGGTATCGTTCGCCGCCTTGGTCAACGCCAAGCGAACAGCGCGCGAAGCGGTCAGCGGATTACCCGCAGCTTCTTGCCCTTGCGGACGGGTCATCCGCCGCAGCAATTTCACTTGTGTACTTTCAGTCATACGCCCGCCACAGATGCTTTGCAGCAGTGATAGGCAAAATTGGTTACGTTTCCTCTAACGCGGCCACAGCTTTGAGTTGCGGCAACCGCACACGGAAAGCAGCCCCATCGCACTGCGGAACATAAGTCACCTCACCGCCCAGCCGGTGCATCACCTCGCGGCAAATTGCCAGACCCAACCCCGCACCACCTGCCTTTGATCCATCTGCAACGCGCGAGAATTTCTCAAATATCAACTCTTGGTTCTTGGGTGCAATTCCGCTGCCGTTGTCCATGAAATCAACGAAATATCCGGCTTCGTCCCGGCGCAGGTCGATGACCAGTTCCGGCTTGTCTGCGTCACAATACTTGCGTGCGTTTGCAATCAAATTGATGAAAACCTGGGTCAAGCGATCCAGATCGGTGACAAGGGTCAGCTGTTCAGCCGCCCGATCACGTCGGACCGTAAGCACCCCGTCATGCATGCCAGCAGCGCGCACCGCACGGTCCAGAAGGTCCGAAAGCTGGCCGCTCTGCTCGCGCAACTCGACCTGACCGTTTTCAAGAACGGACAAATCCAGCAGGTCGTCCAGAAGTCGTGTCAACCGGACTGCTTCATCATGGATGATACCGGCATAGCGTGCCTGCTCTTCCTGGTTCATGTCACGATCCCGCAAAATGTCCGAGAATGAACGGATCGACGTCATCGGTGTGCGCAGTTCGTGGCTGATCTGACTGAGAAACGCGTCTTTCTGGATCGAAAGCGCTGTCAGCTTGTCGTTCGCGGCCCGCAAAGCGCGGGCTGTACGCTCCTGCTCTTGCGACTTGGCTTCAAGCCGGTTGGAGTATTCCAGAATCTGCGCAGCCTCGTCCGCAACTGCGATCAGGTCTTCGACCGAAACGCTGCTGCCGCCGATCAGTTGCCCGATCATCGCATGGGCCGTCGCGGCACCGACGGAACCGGCAAGAACCCGTTCAAGATGCTCGATAAAATCAGGTGTCACTTCCGGCAGGTACCCTACCTTTCCCTGCCGTGCCGCCTCTTGGGCGAACAGCGCCTGCGCTTCCCTGCTGCCCATGATCCGCTGCGCCATGATCAGCAGATCCTCAGCCCCTGTGGCAGCACCGGACCAAGCCGTTGCCGCATTCGAATGTTCAAAGATATTGACGAATTGCGCACCTTGCAGACGTTCCAGCGGCACAGGAAAGGTCAGCAGGGAGCAAACGATAAACATCGTCGTATTCAGCAACATCGACCAGAATATCCCATGCACCAGAGGATCAAGCCCGGTCAGGCCAAAAAGCTCCTGCGGCCGCAGCCATGACAGCCCGAAAAGCCCGTTGTCGAGAACGGCCTGACTGATGACCGCATCAACACCAAAGCTGGGCAGGAACAATGTCCACATCCAGACAGCAAGCCCGGTGATCAATCCCGCCGCAGCCCCGACACCTGTTGCCCCACGCCAGAAGATGCCACCGATCATCGCAGGCAGAATCTGCACGGTACCGGTAAAGGAAATCAATCCAATCGCAGCAAGCGCCGTTCCGCCACCCGACAACCGGTAATAAAGAAAGCCCAGCGCCAATATGCCCACCACTGAAAGCCGCCGTGCCAGCAGGATCACATGGCGCACATCGCCCGACATCATGGCCTGCTGATTTCCCTGCAAGCTTAGCCAGATCGGGACGACGATGTGGTTCGACACCATGGTTGCCAATGCAATCGTCGCCACGATGACCATGGACGTCGCCGACGAAAAGCCGCCGAGGAAAGACAGCACAGCCAAGCCACCACGTCCTTCGCTCAGCGGCACGGTCAGGACAAAGAGATCCGGGTTGCTGCCAGCAGGCAGCAGATCAAGACCGATGACCGCGATCGGCACGACAAACAAGCTCATCATGAAAAGATAAAGAGGGAATGCCCAGCTTGCGATATGAAGGTGCCGTTCATCCGCGTTTTCGACCACCAACACCTGAAACATGCGCGGCAGGCATAGCAAGGCTGCGCCGGACAGAAAAATCAGACTGATCCAGCGCCCGCTGTCCTGATTCCACAAAACGATCGGCGACCGGTCAATCCGATTGAGCATCTCGCCCGGACCACCGGCAATCCCCCACACCACGAAGACGCCCACGGCAACCAGCGCGCATAATTTGACAACCGCCTCTACCGCGATTGCAATGACAACACCGTGGTGACGTTCGTTCGCATCCAGATTTCGGGTGCCGAAGATGATTGTAAAGACAGCAAGACCGACGGCGACCCACATGGCCGTGACTATAAAATCTGGCTGGTTCCAACTGCCGCCCTCGGTCTGGGCAAAGACTGCAAAGGACAATGTAACAGACTGTAATTGCAGGGCGATATAGGGCGTTGCCGCGATAACCGAAATCACCGTGACGATCACGCCAAGCTGGGTGGACTTGCCAAAGCGCGACGACACGAGATCGGCGATGGACGTAATGCGCTGCGCACGTCCGATACGGACCAGCCGCCGCAGCACCCACCACCAGCCGACCATTACCAAGGTCGGACCCAAATAGATGGTCGCAAACTCCAAACCCGACCGCGCGGCATATCCGACTGCGCCATAAAAGGTCCAACCTGTACAATAGATGCTGAGTGACAAGGTGTAGATCCACGGCGAAGCCAACCAGTTGGAGTGACCGTTCGCCGCGCGACGCTCTGCGATGAAAGCGATGGAGAACAGAAAAACGACATAGCCCAGCGCCACA
>NZ_JAWOAN010000272.1:0-4724 GCF_046498525.1 Yoonia sp. | reverse complement strand
CATTCTGGCCGAGATCGAAACCGACAAGGCCACGATGGAGTTCGAGGCCGTGGACGAAGGGGTGATGGGCAAGATCGTCATCCCCGAAGGCACCGAAGGCGTGAAGGTGAACGACGTGATCGCCGTGCTGCTGGAAGAGGGCGAAAGCGCTGATGATATCGGCGACACCCCCAAGGCGGAAAAAAAGGCCGAACCAAAGCCGGAAGCGAAAGAAGACGCGAAAGAGGAAGCACCCGCAAAGTCTCAGGACAAGGGCGCCACCCCTGCCCCGGCTGCATCGGTGAAGGATGGCGAACGCATCTTTGCCTCGCCGCTTGCGCGGCGGATTGCGGCGGACAAGGGGCTTGATCTGGCCGATATCAAAGGCTCTGGCCCGCATGGCCGGATCGTCAAGGCCGATGTGGAATCCGCCAAACCAGCGGCGAAATCGGATGCCGCACCGGTTAAGGCCGACGCCCCCAAAGCCGCCGCCATGGCCGCCGGACCAAGTACCGATGCCGTGATCAAGATGTATGACGGACGCCCGTATGAGGAGGTCAAGCTGGACGGGATGCGCAAGACGATTGCCGCCCGCCTGACCGAGGCCAAGCAATCGGTGCCGCATTTCTATCTGCGCCGTGACATCAACCTTGATGCGCTGCTGAAATTCCGCAGCCAGTTGAACAAACAGCTGGACGGGCGCGGCGTGAAACTGTCGGTCAATGATTTCATCATCAAGGCCTGCGCGATTGCGCTGCAACAGGTGCCAGAGGCCAACGCCGTCTGGGCCGGTGACCGCACGCTGCAATTCGAAAAATCCGATGTGGCCGTTGCCGTCGCGATCGAGGGCGGGTTGTTCACGCCGGTGTTGAAAGACGCCGAGATGAAATCGCTGTCGGCCCTGTCAACCGAGATGAAAGACCTTGCCACACGCGCCCGCGACCGCAAGCTGGCCCCGCATGAATACCAGGGCGGCAGTTTCGCGGTTTCCACCCTTGGCATGTTCGGCATCGACAATTTCGACGCCATCATCAACCCGCCGCATTCGGCCATTCTGGCCGTTGGCGCGGGTGTGAAAAAACCGATTGTCGGCGCCGATGGCGAACTGGCCGTCGCAACGATCATGTCCGTCACCCTGTCCGTAGATCACCGCGTGATCGACGGCGTCCTGGGCGCGAACCTGCTGAACGCGATCAAGGATAATCTGGAAAATCCGATGACCATGCTGGCGTGAGGCGGGTGTGATGGGAAAGGAAAAGCCCCGCCGGGTGGTGGGGCTTTTTGCATTGGGATGTCCGGTTTGAGCCTATTTTGTTGAAAAACTCGTGCTTGATCGAAGCGTAAGTTGCTGATTCAATTCTTCTGACCAGCGGGAGAATTGAGCAATGTTGGGACCGAGACAGGAAGCGCAGGCAGCACTCTTCTACGAGTTCTCGCTGGAAGATCACGTTCCGCAAGACCACCTTCTTC
The DNA here is from genome assembly GCF_046498525.1 of Yoonia sp. Classification (GTDB taxonomy): domain Bacteria; phylum Pseudomonadota; class Alphaproteobacteria; order Rhodobacterales; family Rhodobacteraceae; genus Yoonia. The sequence continues at coordinate 3,275 of NZ_JAWOAN010000272.1, read as the reverse complement.
GCTCCATCGATCGGTTTGTCGATCTGAACAGCATCCGCACCCATCTTGCCGGTTTCTACAGCCACACCGGCCGTCCGTCGGTCGATCCCGAACTGCTGATCCGGATGCTGCTGGTCGGGTATTGCTTCGGCATCCGGTCCGAACGGCGGCTGTGCGAAGAGGTGCATCTGAACCTCGCGTATCGCTGGTTCTGCCGGCTTGACCTGAGTGACCGGGTCCCGGATCATTCGACGTTTTCAAAGAACCGACATGGACGTTTCCGCGACAGCGAGTTGCTACGGCATCTGTTTGAGACGACTGTCGCGCGCTGCATCGCGGAAGGTCTGGTCAGCGGTCAGCGCATGGCGATTGATGCCAGCCTGATCGAGGCCGATGCCAACAAGCAGAACTCTACGCCGAAGGACGACTGGGACGCGGCGCGGATTGATCCGGCGGATGCACCCCGTGCCGTGCGCGAGTATCTCGACATGCTGGACGAGGCAGCATTCGGTGCGGCCAGCGAGGTCCAGCCCAAGTTCACCTCGCATTCGGACCCGGCCAGCCAGTGGACCGCCGCGCGCAAGGGGCCCGCTTTCTTCAGCTATTCCGACAACTACCTGATCGACACGGATCATGGCGTGATTATCGATGTAGAAGCCACAAGGTCGATCCGGCAGGCCGAGGTCGGATCGACCAAGACCATGCTGAAGCGGGCGAAGGCCAGGTTCAATCTGCACCCCGAACGCCTGATCGCGGATACGGCTTACGGCACCGGACCGATGCTGGGCTGGCTGGTCGATCGCAAGATCGCGCCCCACATCCCGGTGTTCGACAAGTCGGGCCGTAGCGACGGCACCTGGAGCCGGGCGGACTTTGAATGGGACGCCGGGAACGACCAATACATCTGCCCCGAGGGCCAAGAGCTGAAGCAGTTCCGCCGGAATTATTCCGATCCGAACCGGGGGCCGACTGGCAAGGGCGTCGCAAAATACCGTTGCCTGAAGCTCACCTGCCATGCCTGCCCCTCGAAGTCACGCTGCTGCCCCAATGCCGACTTCCGGTCCATCACCCGCGAAGAACACGAAGATGCCCGCCAAGTCGCCCGCGACATCGCCAAGACCAGACAATACGCCATCTCGATGCGCCTGCGCAAAAAGGTAGAGATGCTCTTCGCCCACCTCAAACGCATTCTCGGCCTCGGAAGGCTCCGATTACGCGGCCCATGCGGCGCAAATGATGAGTTCCTCCTCGCCGCAACCGCCCAGAACCTCCGGAAACTGGCCAAGATCTTTCCCGCACCGCAGCAAACGCGAAAAACCTGACAGGAAAGGCGCTCGCGCCGCATTTGGAATAGCCATTTCTGCGCTCGCAAACGTTAGTTTTTCCACAGTATCGGCCCAGAGCGGCCATTCAGTCGTCCCACGTGCTGCTGCCCTACGGCTGGTCATGTCCGCCATTCGTGAGTTTTCCGACGATGGCAGAAGCCAGCCAAAAGAAGACATTGGATGAATCTATAGAACATCATGTGCGTTAGGGGCCAGCGTCTGCACGAGAGGTAAAGATTGCCGATATGATTGGTAACAGCGACCCAGTGCGCCTGGCAGTACTATGGAAAGACGAAGCGGCCTTGCTCGGGTATCTCTATCATCAAGCATTTTGAAGGATGGCACTATCCCTCCCAGTTGGTCGTCCAACGGATGGCAAGCGTTTCGCGGCTCGGGCTGTCATCGAAAAGATCTGCGTTGGACATACTGTCGTAGATGACAGTCAGGTTACTGCCGTTGTCAAACGTATAGCCAATACCAAGTGCCGCTCGAAATTGCAGAGTCCCATCAAGATCAGCGCCGTCACCTTGCCTATAAAGCCCAGGCATCAGCGAGGTTTCGACGAACAATGGGGTATCGTAAACGTATTGGCTGCTCCATTTCCCGCCAATCCCGAACCATGCAGCCCCATTAGTTGTGAGCGAAAGGCCATAAGTGGGGCGAGAGGGGCCGCGTCGACGATGGCTGTCGTAGCCAAGATAGAACTCTTTCGCACTCTGAAATTCATCAGATTGCAGTTGTCCCAGCTGATAAAATATCTGTGGTTCTTGCTTTTCGGTTCGAAGGCAACCGTTGGGGCAATCGTTCAACGCCATATCTGTCAAACTCGTCAGCAGCCAGAATAGACCAAGTGTACCGTCCATGATGTCATCCTATTTTTTGTGGCCGGTGGAGCCTTCCGAAAGGTGTACTAGGGCTAGATAAAACTAAGGCGCATACTTGCCTGCAACAGCGCAGCTAAACAAAATGCCTTGAGTAATCCCCAAGAAAGGGCTTTTGGACTATCAATCTACATCTTGCGTGACCGCAACATAAAGGCAGGGTACAGCGCGTCAGTAGCCCCCACAACGGGCATTTTTTGTGGTTGATGTATGCAGTGCCCCGAGGCTGACAACGCCTGGGCAGCCGAAGTGGGTTGAAATCTACCACACAAGATAGCTCCCCACCGACATGCTAGCGGCGGGTCGAGGGTCGGCATTCTGATGGCTGGCACAACACTGGATCAGCCCTATCGCCTAGAATACTAGGAGGTCCGAACGCTATAGCACGATCCGGGTTTGCAATTTTTCAGTGTCCGCCTTTAGCGCGCCGCTGCCGTTCAGGCACTACGCAGCATGCAGCACTTTGGGCTCTTGCTGCCTTTCTCCGCATCGCGGCAATCGAACAGTTAATTCTGTTTGGTAGGGTCGCTCACGGCCCACACCGGCCCTTCACCGACGAAACGAAATGCTGCGATGCGGCCAACCATTCCGGAATATCGCTGCAAGTGCATAATCCCAAGGTTAGCGAACACACTATGCAGACAAACCGGCCGCTGGTCAGTCAGGCCCTATTGACGTCTCCCAGCTCTAGAGCGGATACATGTCTGGCAACGTGCTATGCCTGCGTGCGCATGGAAGACGGGAGAAAAGTGTGAATTCGCCGAGTTCGCACATTCGCCAAGTGGATTCGGGAAGGCGATCTTTCAGAAGCAATTGACCGACAGTCTTTGCTGACAATGCGACGTGGTTTTCAGGTCCGCCAGGTCTTGGGTGTCTGGAGCGGACATCAGCTGCAGTCGCTGATAGTAGAAAGCAGCCGATTTTCCGAAATCCTGGCGCCTCAACGTCGGCGATCATAAACGTTCCGCAATGGCATTCATGTCAGGATGTAAGTAAGGGCGATCTATTTATAAACATCTCCCCTGTGATCAATCAGGTGAACATGGATTGTAAGTAAAGGTTTATTGACAGAGAAAATAATTCTGATATC
>NZ_JAWOAN010000098.1:0-3375 GCF_046498525.1 Yoonia sp. | reverse complement strand
ATCGGCTACGGCGGAGTGCAGGCGCTGGCGCCGCAACTTTTGAGCCGAAATCTGGCAGGGGGGACGCCTCAAGGGGGGACGGTGAGCGCCTTGGCCGCAGCGGTAATGTGCCGGGTCATCTGAATGTCGGCATCTGATGGTGTCGGGTCGCCGGATGGATGGTTGTGTACAAGGATCAGCGCGCTGGCATTGAGTTCGAGCGCGCGCTTCACAACTTCACGCGGATAGACCGGTACATGATCCACGGTGCCGTGAGCCTGTTCTTCGTCCGCTATGACGGTGTTCTTGGTATCAAGAAACAGAATGCGAAATTGTTCCGTTGCGCGATGGGCCATCGTCGTGTGGCAATAATCCAGCAGTGCATCCCAGCTTGAAAGCACATGCCGTAGCATAACCCTTGAACGGGAAAGCCGGTGGGCGGCGGCTTCCACGATCTTGAGTTCCAACAACACAGCATCACCTACACCCTTCACAGTGGAAAGTTGCGTTGCCGGAGCGGAAAGGACGCGATTGAAATCGCCAAATGTATCGATCAGGGTGCGGGCGAGCGGTTTCACGTCCTGTCTGGGGATCGCGCGAAACAGGAGAAGCTCCAGAAGCTCGTAGTCCGGCATCGCGACGGCGCCACCTGAAAGGAAGCGTTCCCGCAGTCGTTTGCGATGATCGCGCAGGTATGATGGAACTTTGCCATTTTCCACAGGCAAAATCCGGGTCACGTCGTCATGGTCAGGAAAAAGAGAGGGCGCTTCGGCAAAGTGGGTCATGCGCCTACTCTGCCAAAGCTCTGGTTACTTTGTGGTTAACGCTAGCTCTTCATTGAGTCCCAAAAGCTTTTGACGCTGTCGAAGAAGCTTGACCCATGCGGATTGTTATCTTCGCTCAACAGGTCAAATTCCTTGAGAATCTCGCGCTGGCGGGATGTCAGTTTGACGGGTGTTTCCACTGCAAGCTCGATGAACATATCGCCCGTTCCACCACCGCGTAGCGCAGGCATGCCTTTACCGCGCAGGCGCATCTGCCGACCCGATTGAGAGCCTTCAGGCACCTTGACACGGCTGCGGCCACCGTCAATCGTGGGCACTTCGATTTCGCCGCCCAGCGCTGCCGTCGCGATGGACACCGGCACGCGGCAGTAGAGATTGACGCCCTCCCGCTCAAAGAGCGGATGATCCTGTACCTCGATAAAGATATAAAGATCACCCGATGGCCCCCCGCGCATCCCCGCTTCGCCTTCACCGGCAAGGCGAATACGTGTGCCGGTTTCTACGCCGGCCGGGATATTGACGGACAGTGATTTCTCTTTTTCGACGCGGCCCTGGCCGTGGCAGGTTGTGCATGGGTCCTTGATCGTCTGGCCCATGCCCGCGCAGGTCGGACAGGTGCGTTCAACCGTGAAAAAGCCTTGCTGTGCGCGCACCTTGCCCATGCCGGAACATGTTGGGCAGGTTTGCGGGTCTGATCCGCCTTCGGCCCCGGTGCCGTTACAGGCAGCGCAACCGACCGCCGTTGGCACGACAATCGTCTTTTGCAAGCCAGAGAAGGCATCTTCAAGGTTGATCCGCAGGTTGTAGCGCAGGTCGTTGCCACGCTGTGCCGCGCTTCGGCGTCCGCCGCCGCGACCCCCCATGAAGTCACCGAACAGATCATCGAACACATCAGAGAACGCGCTGCCAAAATCGCCTTGGCCACCACGTGGCCCGCCGCCGCCACCCATGCCGTTTTCGAACGCCGCATGACCATAGCGGTCATAGGCGGCCTTCTTGTTCTCGTCCTTCAGGACTTCGTAGGCTTCGTTGGCTTCTTTGAACTGCGCTTCGGCATCCGGGTTGTCAGAATTGCGATCCGGATGCAGTTCTTTCGCCTTTTGGCGATAGGCCTTCTTGATGTCGGCAGCATCTGCGCCCTTGGCGACACCAAGCACATCGTAATAGTCACGTTTTGCCATGATATTTCCCCCTTGGGAATGAAAAAAGACCGGCCCGGTTTCTGGGCCGGTCTTTCTTCAGAGGCGTGTCGCCTTAGTTGTCACGCTTGTTGTCGTCCAGATCTTCGAAATCCGCATCGAGGATTTCTTCATCTGCGCCCGGTGCATCAGGTTCTGCTTCACCGGCCTCTTCTTGGCTGGCTTTGTAGATGGCTTCGCCAAGTTTCATGGCCGCTTCGGTCACGTTCTGGATGCCGGATTTGATCTTGTCGGCGTTGTCAGCTTCCAGATCGTCCTTGAGCGCAGCAATTGCCAACTCGATCGCTTCGATCGTGGTTGGGTCAACCTTGTCAGCGTGCTCTTCCATCGACTTTTCAGTCGAGTGGATCAGGCTTTCTGCCTGATTCTTGGCGTCCACAAGCTCGCGGCGTTCCTTGTCGGCCTCGGCGTTGGCTTCGGCGTCTTTGACCATTGCCTCGATGTCGTCATCCGACAAACCACCAGAGGCCTGGATCGTGATCTTCTGCTCTTTGCCGGTGCCTTTGTCTTTGGCGCCGACTTCAACAATGCCGTTAGCGTCGATGTCGAAGGTCACTTCGATCTGAGGCATGCCGCGTGGTGCTGGCGGGATGTTTTCGAGGTTGAACTGACCCAACATCTTGTTGTCGGCTGCCATCTCGCGTTCACCCTGGAACACGCGCAGTGTCACGGCGTTCTGGTTGTCTTCGGCGGTTGAGAAGACCTGAGATTTTTTCGTCGGGATCGTGGTGTTGCGGTCGATCAGGCGTGTGAACACACCACCCAGCGTTTCGATACCCAAGGAAAGCGGTGTCACGTCGAGAAGAACCACGTCTTTGACGTCACCCTGCAGAACACCGGCCTGAATGGCGGCGCCCATCGCAACCACTTCGTCAGGGTTCACGCCCTGGTGAGCTTCCTTGCCAAAGAATTTGGCAACTTCTTCCTTTACCTTTGGCATACGGGTCATACCACCGACCAACACGACTTCGTCGATATCGGAAGTGGACAGGCCAGCGTCCTTGATCGCGTCCTTGCATGGCTTCAGCGAAGACTTGATCAGGTCGCCGACAAGGCTTTCCAGCTTGGCACGTGTCAATTTCATCACCATGTGCAACGGCTGACCATCAGAACCCATGGAAATAAACGGCTGGTTAATTTCCGTGCTGGATGAAGAGGACAGCTCGATCTTGGCTTTTTCGGCCGCTTCTTTCAGACGCTGCAACGCCATCTTGTCCTTGGTCAGATCAACTGAATTCTCTTTTTTGAACTCATCGGCAAGGTAGTTAACAATGCGCATGTCAAAGTCTTCACCACCAAGGAACGTGTCGCCGTTGGTGGATTTCACTTCGAACAAGCCGTCGTCGATTTCCAGAATAGTCACGTCGAATGTACCGCCGCCAAGGTCATAGACTGCGATTGTCTTGCTGTCT
>NZ_JAWOAN010000082.1:0-35825 GCF_046498525.1 Yoonia sp. | reverse complement strand
CGCCGGTCCAGATACTCGCAAATTTCGCGGTAGCAATCACCCGGCGGGTTCAATGTGGGAATCCGGATCAGGTTTTGGGTCAGCGCGATCAGATCGTTCCGTCGCGTGCGTACCGCTTCGTTCAGGGCTGAATTTTCTGCGTTGCCGTTCATGCTCCTAGTATTCGCGTTTATGACCGGACAGACAATGGTGTGATCCGGAAATTACACACTCCAGCCAAAAATAGACCGCTAACTATCGCCATGGTCTGCTGTGGCTGCTATGGCCAAGAAACCCAAAACCATGGAGCGCCCTCGCGTGGAGCATACTTCAGAACCAAAAGTTGCGGTGCTCATTCCGTGCTTTAACGAGGCGAAACCTATCGCCACTGTCGTTGCAGACTTTCGCGCCGCCCTGCCTGATGCTGATATTTATGTGTATGATAATAACTCAACTGATGACACGGCCGATATAGCACGCGCAGCCGGTGCCATCGTCCGTGTCGAAACCCAACAGGGCAAAGGCAATGTCGTGCGTCGTATGTTCGCTGACATTGATGCCGACGTTTACGTGATGGTGGATGGTGACAATACCTATGAAGCGAGCGCCGCACCCGCCATGGTGGACAAACTGATGAACGAGACGCTCGATATGGTCAGCGGTTCTCGAGTAACGGAAGTTGAAGAAGCCTATCGTCCCGGCCACAAGTTTGGCAACTGGATGCTGACAAACCTCGTCGCTGGTATCTTTGGCAAGGGCACCAAGGACATGCTGACAGGCTACCGCATATTTTCCCGCCGTTTTGTCAAGAGTTTCCCCGCATTGTCGCGTGGTTTCGAGATCGAGACAGAACTGACCGTGCATGCGTTGGAGTTGCGGATGCCGATCGCTGATGTGGATACAGCCTATATCGACCGTCTGCCGGGATCTGACAGTAAGCTGAACACGATCCTGGACGGAGTGCGCATACTAAAGATGATCATTTTGCTCGTGAAAGAAGAGCGCCCCTTCGCGTTGTTCTGTGGGATCGGTGCCTTGCTCGGAATTGTCTCACTTGTTCTCGGAGCCCCAATCGTAGTCGAATTCATTGAGACGGGTCTTGTGCCTCGGTTCCCGACAGCAATTCTTGTATCTGCAATCATGGTGATCGGTGTGCTTTCCTTCATGAGCGGGTTGATCCTTGATACGGTGACTCTGGGCAGACGCGAGATGAAACGCATGGCCTATTTGGCGTTGCCAGCACCTATTAGGCGCTAGGCATCAATGAGGTCAGAACTGCCTTTGCAAATCATGCGCTTTGGTGCGGTGGGCGGCGTCGGTTTCATCATTGACGGCACATTGTTGTGGCTGCTGATCACACTTGATTTCAACCCCTTTGTCGCACGTGCCCTTTCATTTCCGGTGGCCGTTATCGCCACTTGGCTCTTGAATCGCAACTGGACGTTCCGGGCCACGCGCAACGCCAACGGGAAGGCCCAATTCCGCCTTTATTTCAGCGTTCAACTGGTTGGCAGTCTCGCCAATTATCTGGTCTATTCTGCCGTTATCGGCGTCTTTGGAACAGCCTTCGCGACGGTGTTCTGGGGCTTCGTGACGGGATCTGCCGTTGGTTCGGTCCTGAATTTCTGCGGCGCACGTCTGATCGCGTTTCGGGTATGACAGGTCTTGATTCAGCGCAACGCTCTTTGCATGGGAATTTGCAGAAAACGGTCATTGTTTTGCCCTTTTGGGTTGCAAGATATCGGTCTGGCACCTTTGATGAAGTGATTGAAACCCATGAAATTCACATCCCTGATTGATTTTTGCCGGCACAGGCCGCTTTTCGTAGCCCTGCTGGGCGCGATCATGATTGCACTGCTGAAAGCGGTCGTTGATGGCATCAAGATGGAGGAAAACTTTTCCTCAATGGGTAACGACGACATCATGCGCATGGTCATGGTCCGCGACTGGCTGGCCGGACAGGACTGGTTTGATACAATGCAGTACCGTTTGGTTCCGCCAGAAGGTGTCTTGATGCATTGGTCCCGCTATGTCGATGCAGGGATTGCTGCATTCATCGTGCCGTTTTCCTATGTTTTGCCCATGCAAACAGCAGAGCTGATCGGGGCAGCAATTTGGCCAACTGTCATATTTATTCTGACACTTTTGGTCATCGGACTGGGGACCAAACGGCTATTTGGTCCGGTCGCTGCAAGTTTCGCGGTCATGTGTGCAATATTCTGGCCGCTTTTGTCTGATTTGCACTCGCGCGCAGGGAATTTGGATCATCATAATGTCCAACTGCTGATGATGGTGATCCTGATCTATGCGGTTGTCTGGCCTCGTCGACCGGTCGCTGCGGGGATCACGAGTGGGTTGGCGGCGGCTTTCGCCTTGTCCACAGGGTTGGAAAGTCTGCTTTTCGTTGCCGCTGCTGGTGTTGTGCTTTTTGGCCGCTGTGTTTTTGATCGCAGAGCCGAAACGCAGCAGATGCTTATCGCATTCTGCCTTGTTTTGGCGGGTGGAAGCGTTGCTTTCTGGCTTGGTCTGACCGCACCGGCTTTGCGCGGGATACCGGTATGTGATCAACTTGGCACTCCGATGCTGGCCGTGATCGCGATTGCGGTTGTGGCGGCATTGGTGCCTTTGGCATTGCGTAACCGCATCCCCGGTGCGGTTTTTCAGTTGGGCGCCACCGTCTGTCTGACCGCGATTGGCTTTGCGATTGCCTGGCCTTTTCTGGGGCCGTGCATTCGCGGCCCCTACGGCGATCTCCCCCCCGAGCTACAAGAGATGATCAGCACACGCGTCACAGAGGCAAAGCCGTTCCTGATCTATGCCCAGACGCATACAGAGGCTGCATTGACTTTTGTCGTCCCCGTCGTCACCGCACTGATTGCTGGCAGCGTACTATGGTGGTCGCGGCGCGGTCGTGGTGGATTCGGCCAGACGCAAAATGCGATTCTCGGACAACTCTTGGTGCTGGGCATATTGGGTTTCGGGCTGATCTTTTTACAGATGCGCACTGTCATCCTGGTCGCATCGGTGGTGCCTGTGATTGGTGGCGTCTGCCTTGCGGCCCTGCTGGATACCTATCTGAAAACCCGTGATGCCACGAAGGCCGCGCTCATGTTCATTGTGGCGATTGCCGTGATCGCTCCGGAGATCATCCTTGGCCCTTTGCGGCCTTATTTAGAGGATGCCAACAACAAGACTGAAACGACAAACACGGATTGTCGCACCTACGGGTCGCTTGTCGCATTGAACGAGGTGCCGGCCGCGATCATCCTGAATAGTACAAATATGGGTGCGCCTTTGCTTTGGGCAACGCATCACAGCACTTTGGCAGCGCCTTATCATCGCAGCCCGGCGGCATTCATGAACGGCGGTTTGGGCTTTTTGATGGAGGAAACAGAGTTTGAACAGCTTGCCAGACAGCAAGATGCCACGCATATCCTGCTATGTGCAAATAGCACCTATGGCAGCGCTTTTCTAACTACACTGGCGGCGGACCAAACGACAGCGGACTGGTTACGCCGTGTGCCTGTCAGCGCTGATGAACAGCGCCTGTTTGAAGTGTTGAACTGAACATTGCTTGGCTGTGTCGGTTTTAGCAAAGTATCGCGTGGAATGATCTTGCGCTTTGTCAGGTCAAGTCGTTTAGCTGTGTGATCAATGTGACACGAGGACGACATGACCTACCTGCTTGGCGTCGATACCGGCGGAACCTACACCGACGCGGTGATCATTGACGAAGCGTGCGACCATGTGCTGGCATCTGCCAAGGCCCTGACATCCCGGCCTGATCTTGCGATCGGTGTCGGTGAGGCGATTGATGCGGCAATTGCGGGAGCGCAGGTCAATGGCGCTGATATCGCGATGGTTTCGTTATCCACAACCCTTGCGACCAACGCCTTGGTCGAAGGTCAGGGTGGCCGCATTGCGTTGGTGGCGATCGGGTTTGACGACGCTGAATTGACACGTGCGGGTCTGACCGATGCGCTGCGTGGCGATCCGGTGATCCGCCTGCCCGGTGGTCACAATCACGCGGGTGGCGAGGTGGTACCGCTTGATCTGGTTGCCTTGAGAAATGCGCTCCAAAGCCTTGATGCAGGGATTACGGGCTTTGCCGTTGCTGCGAGTTTCGCCACCCGCAATCCGGCCCATGAAATCGCCGCGCGGGATCTGATCCGCGGGGTAGTGGAGAAACCGGTCAGTTGCTCGCATGAGCTCAGTCAGGCGCTGGGCGGTCCCAAGCGTGCGCTTACGGCCGTGCTGAACGCGCGTCTGATCGGGATGCTGGATCGTCTGATCACCGCTTGCGAGGATCACTTGAGGACTGTCGGGATATCGGCGCGTTTGATGGTCGTACGTGGCGACGGAGCGTTGGTGTCAGCCGACCTTGCCCGTGAGAAGCCGATTGAAACGATCCTCAGCGGACCTGCGGCATCGATCGCGGGGGCCAGTTGGCTCACCGGGGAAACCGACGCGCTGGTAAGTGATATTGGTGGAACGACGACGGATGTATGCCTGTTGCGTGACGGGCGCCCCAAGATTGACCCGAAAGGCGCACTTGTCGGTCCGTTCCGCACAATGGTCGAAGCGGTGGCGATGCGCACGACAGGTTTGGGCGGCGATAGCGAAGTGCATGTCGTCGAGGGGCTAAGCGGTGGTTTACGGCTTGGCCCACGCCGGTTGATGCCGATTTCTCTGGCAGCGCAGCATCATCCTGACTTGATACATGGTGCGCTTGATCACGCGCTGGCGCAGGACGTACCGGCATCGGACGGAGGTCAATTCATTATTCCGCTTTGGGCAGTCATGCCCGCCGGATTGGACGCGCGCGAACAAACCGTTGCAGATCGCTTGGCAAACGGCCCGTTGCGTTTTGGTCATGCAGTGCGGTCGCGCATGGAAAGCCCCGCCCTTGGTCGTTTGGTGGGGCGCGGCCTTGTCATTCTGGCGGGTGTGACGCCATCGGATGCCGCGCATGTGCTTGGGCTTGTGGACGCATGGGATGCACAAGCGGCTGAAAAGGCGCTGACACTTTTTGCCCGCCGTCGCACTGGAGCCGGTACGCGCATTGCGCAAAGTGGACAAGTCCTTGCGCAGCAAATCGTTGACCAGTTGACCGCGCAAACCGTGGATTGCCTTTTGCAGGCCGCGTTTGCCGAAGATGATCGCGAGTGGTCTGATCCAGAGGCTCTTGTCCGGCACCCGCTGTCAGTGGCTGGATTAGACTGGCATCAGGGCGTCGTCCAAGTGCAAATGTCCCTGGGTGTGCCTGTGATCGGTCTGGGGGCCTCGGCGGCGACGTATTACGGGGCTGTCGGCGACCGTCTCGGGACACGCATGGTCTTGCCGGAACATGGCGGTGTGGCCAATGCGATCGGGGCAGTTGTCGGGCAGGTGCGTATGCAGGCAACTGGGGCTGTCACCAGCGCAGGCGAAGGGTCTTTCGCCGTGCACTTGCCAGCAGGACCGAAGATATTCGCCGACCGTGGCGAAGCGCTGGATGTTCTGGAAACCGCGTTGCGGTCCGAGGCCGAAGGGCTGGTGCGGGCATCCGGCGTCGAGGATATCCGGTTTTCTGTCACACGCGACATATCCGAGATTACGGTCGAGAACCGGTCCATGTTTATCGAAGCGACCCTGCGTGTGGAAGCCAGCGGACGACCACGCATCGCGCATGATGGCTGAGTTCGACGATGCCCCGCAACCTGCGCGTTTCATACCGATCGGTAGGGTGCAGCTTGTTGACCGGCATATCAAAAACAGACACCCGTTGTTTCGGGAATCCCCCAAATAAGACGACACCTGATGGTCGGTGATTGGGTTGGCATGTTCGATGAGAGCACCAACCTAAATGCAATTATGACAATCCGGCAGTCCTCTCTCACATTCCCGTCAGGTTGATTGCGCCAATCTGTAGCATCGTTCACAAGAAACGCAGCTCGGAGTGAGGCCAGATGCTCGATCGTTATGTACGTCAACTGATAGACCCGCCGCTGAACCATATTGGTCGCGGGCTGGCTGGGCGTGGGGTTACGGCGGATGCGGTGACTTTGACCGGGTTGGGCTTGGGTCTGTTTGCCGCCCTTTTGATTGCATCGGGTCAGCCGGGATGGGCGCTCGCTCCGCTACTGGCCAGCCGCGTTGCCGATGGTCTGGACGGTGCGGTTGCCCGCGCGACGCAGAAAACGGACTTTGGCGGGTATCTTGATATCGCCGTCGATTTTCTGTTCTATGGCGCGATCCCGATGGCCTTTGTGATCCATGACCCGGCCACCAATGGGGCCGCTGGCGCGTTCCTGCTTGCGTCGTTTTATTTCAACGGCACCAGTTTTCTGGGGTATGCTATCCTTGCCGAAAAGCATGGGCATAAGACGGAAGTACAGGGCCAGAAATCACTCTATTACTCCAACGGCCTTCTGGAAGGGACCGAGACCATCTTGTTCTTTGTGATCCTTTGTCTTTTGCCTGTTTATTTTTCTCCGCTCGCATGGGTCTTTGGCACCCTTTGCTTTGCGACTGCAATACTGCGGATTTACGCCGCAAGACAAATCTACAAAGACTGAAGGGTAAACGTATATGAAACTTATCGCCGTATTGGCCGCTTTGTTGGCCCCGTTGCCAGCGCTGGCTGAGATTGACCCCAGCAACTGGGATGCTGTCACAGCCGAAGCCGAAGGCCAGACTGTATTCTGGAACGCTTGGGGTGGATCGACCACGACAAACGACTTCATTGCATGGGTCGGAGAACGTGTCTTGGAAGACTACGGTGTCATGCTGGAGCATGTGAAGCTGACCGATACGGCCGATGCCGTCACCCGTGTCCTGTCTGAAAAGCAGGTGGGTGAGGATGATGACGGTGCCATCGACATGATCTGGATTAACGGAGCCAACTTTGCCGCAATGAAGGATGCCGATCTGTTGTTTGGCCCCTTTGCCGAGCAGTTGCCCAACTGGGCCTTTGTCGATGTCGAGGGCAAGACGGTGCAGACGGACTTTACGGTTCCCACCGACGGTTTTGAGAGCCCTTGGGCCATGGCGCAGGTTGTGTTCATCCATGATACGGCTGATCTGGCAGAGCCTCTTGGGTCCATGCAGGCGATTGCCGATTGGTCCGCCGCGAACCCCGGTCGGTTCACCTATCCGCAACCGCCTGACTTTCTTGGTACAACCTTCCTCAAGCAAGCTTTGGTTGACTTGCTGGACGATCCGTCTGTGCTGTCTGCGCCCGCAACCGATGACAACTATGACGCCGTCACAGCGCCGCTCTGGGCGTTCCTTGATGATCTGACGCCGACGCTTTGGCGCGCAGGCCGTGCCTATCCTGCGACAGGACCTGCGCAGTTGCAGTTGATCGCGGATGGCGAAGTCGATCTGGCGATTTCCTTCAGTCCCGGTGAAGCGACAGCTGCGATCGCGAACAACCAGTTGCCGCCAACCGCGCGTACGTTCGTTCTGGACAAAGGGACCATTGGCAACGCTTCGTTTGTTGCCGTTCCGTACAACTCTGGCTCCAAGGCCGGTGCGATGGTCGTTGCCAACTTCCTGATGTCACCCGAGGCGCAGGTGCGCGCGCAGAACCCGGAGGTTCTGGGCTATGGAACCGTATTGGATATGGATGCCTTGCCTGCCTCTGATCGCGCTGCATTTGATGCTCTGGAACTGGGTGTCGCTACATTGTCTCCGGCCGAGTTGGGCACTGTGCAAGCAGAGCCGCACCCAAGCTGGATGATCCGCATCGCGGATGACTGGATGCAGCGTTATGGCGTCTCCGAGTAATCCTGTGCGCGTGTGCAAAAAGGAGCTCCGGGAATAACCCGGGGCTGCTTTGCCTTTGAGCCGCCGCCGCTTTCTGCCCGTACTGCCGATCCTCACATTGCTTGCGATGTTGGGGCCGGTCGCGGCTGGCTTGTGGGGGACATTGCTGCCCGCATTCGGGCATTTACCTGCGGCAGGTCTGACAGGGCCATCGCTTGACCCGTTTCGGGATTTGTTCGAGTGGGGCGGGCTTCCAAGGGCGGTGATGCTCTCGCTATCGACCGGGCTGCTGGCAACCTCGGTTTCGCTCATGATCGTGGTGTTTGTCACTGCGGGTTGGTCCGGGACACGCCCCTTTCGCGCGTTGGAGCGACTTCTTTCGCCACTTCTATCGGTACCACATGCTGCGGCTGCCTTTGGGCTGGCATTCCTCATCGCGCCATCAGGATGGTTATCACGATTGATTTCGCCGGGGGTCACAGGCTGGGACCGGCCCCCTGATTTGTTGATCGTGCAGGATACATGGGGTCTGACCATGACCGCCGGGCTGATCGTAAAAGAGGTCCCTTTCCTGTTATTGATCACGCTGGCTGCATTGGGTCAGACAGACGCGCCCCGCAGTGTCACGATCGCGCACGCATTGGGTTACGGGCGCGTGACAGGATGGTTGAAGACAGTGTTCCCGCGGGTCTATGCACAGATCAGACCACCCGTTTATGTCGTCCTGGCCTATTCGATGTCTGTGGTCGATGTGGCCGTGATCCTCGGGCCGAATACACCGCCGCCATTGTCCGTCCAGATTGTGAAATGGATGTCCAATCCTGATCTTGCGATGCGGCTGGAGGCTGCTGCCGGGGCGCTGTTGCAGCTTGGTCTCGTCATTGGCGCACTGGTCTTTTGGCGAATGGGAGAAATAGTGGTCGCCCTGCTTGGGCGTCGCTGGATCGCAAAGGGCGCGCGCGGCAGCTGTGATCCGGTTGTCGCGCAGATGGCACTGTTTGCCGGTAGCGTTTCTGCTTTGGCCGTGTTGCTGGGGTTGGTTGTGCTGGCAACTTGGTCGTTTGCGGGTTTCTGGGGGTTTCCTGATGCGTTTCCTGATACCTTTACCTTACGCAACTGGGTCCGGTTCGGCCCCGGGACACTGGAGGCGCTGGGCGAAACCGCGCTGATCGCCGGGACCGTTGCGCTGGTCGCATTGATCCTCACCATCGGATGCCTTGAGGCAGAGTACCGATATGGGCTTTCGTTCAGCGAACGCGCAGTATGGTTGCTCTATTTTCCTTTACTCATTCCGCAAACAGCGTTTCTGCCGGGGTTGCAGACACTGATGCTCAATGCCGGTGCAGATGTGGGGCGTTTGCCTGTGATGCTGGCGCATCTGGTGTTCGTGCTGCCCTATGTCTTTCTGTCGCTGGCTGACCCCTTCCGCGCTTGGGACACGCGCATGGGTACGATTGCTGCAGCTTTGGGTGCGAGCCCCGACGGGGTTCTCTGGCGCGTGCGCCTGCCGATGTTGTTGCGTCCGGTCCTGACGGCCCTGGCGGTTGGATTGGCCGTATCGGTGGGACAATATCTCCCGACGTTGCTGATTGGCGGTGGCCGTGTGGCGACACTCACCACCGAGGCTGTGGCGCTTGCCTCGGGCGGTGACCGCAGGGCGATTGCAGTTTATGGATTGATGCAGACAGGGGCGGCCTTGGTGCCATTTGCGCTCGCCTTGCTGCTGCCTGCGCTGGTTTGGCGCAACAGAAGGGGATTGCGGCATGGATAAGGGGCTATCGCTTAGGGATGTGACCGTTTCCAAGGGGGGTGTGCCCCTCTTGTCCGTGACGCATGATATCGGCCCGGGCGAAGTGCTGACGATCATGGGGCCGTCCGGCGTCGGCAAATCGACCTTGCTGGCGTTTATCACCGGCACGCTTGCATCCGACTTTCGTGCAGAGGGCGAGGTTTGGCTGGATGGCCATAACATTACAAATGCCGCGCCGCATCAACGCCGGGTCGGTATCCTGTTTCAGGATGACCTGTTGTTCCCGCATCTGTCGGTAGGCGCGAACCTTGCCTTTGGATTACAGCCCGGCGGGAGTGCTGCGGAACGGAAGGCCAAGATTGAAGAAGCCCTGCAGGAAGTGGGCTTGAGCGGCTTTGCAGACCGTGATCCGGCCACGCTCTCGGGCGGGCAAAAGGCGCGGGTCGCGCTCATGCGGATGCTGCTGTCGGAACCCTGTGGGCTGCTGCTGGACGAACCTTTTTCGCGGCTGGACGCGGCGCGCAGGGCGCAGGTGCGCGACATGGTATTTGACCGCGCAAACGCCCGGCAATTGCCGGTGCTGATGGTGACCCATGATGCCGATGATGCGCAGTCGGCGGGTGGAGACATCATCACGCTTTAGGCTGGCCAGCCACGCCGCCTTGGAACCCGCACCGCCAGCATTGCCTTGATCAGCGGTGATCTGAACCTGTTGAGGTCAAGGGCCTCATGCACGCCTGTCACAACCTCTCCGTTCAGTTGCGTTTGCACGGCGGAACGGGAATAGAACGGGGCATCCAGCATGTTGAGCACTTGTTTCGGCGTGACGCCGGGGTCGGCGCGGGTTTCGCGCCTGACCTGCCACAAGGACCTCTTGAACTGGGTGCGCGGCGGCGCATCGACGATCTGTGCCTTTCCGTCACTGTCGAACGCGATTGCCGTTTCAAGCGTTGTTCCGTCCCGTCGCACGGCATCATAGATACAGGTAGCGCCGGACTTGGTCGGATAGCGCCCCCATGTCCAGAAGCTGAAATCCTGCTCCAGCGCGCGGGTGCCGAAATTGGCGTCGAAATAGCCATGTCCCGACCATTGCCAGCCCTTTGCCTCAAGATCGATTTTGATGTCGGACGAAGGTGCGAACGGGCGCCAGATATGTGTCCCATCGGGGGTGAGGGGTAGTTCGACGGATGTGACTGCGTGCGGTGTCACGGTGATCTTTCCACGCACGCGGCTGACCAAAGGCAGGCTGCTGATCTCATCGATGTCGATGATCAGTTCCTTGCCGGTCCAATGCATGGACGAGGGTCCGACCTGAAGCGTATCCGGCGTGGTTCTGAGCGCATCACGCCCCCGGTCGGTCATTGTGAAACGTCCGCCCGGTCCGTAGGTGGCGACGTTGATACAGCAATTGTCGGCAGGTTCGCGGCGGCCCGACCACGCATACCAAGGCGAAAACACCGATCCGATAAACCCTATGACAGAGACCGCTTTCGTTCCACAGTCGCTGATCCCGTCAACGTACCACCACGCATAGCCGTTGGGCGGGACGTCAAGGTGGAAGCATGGTCCGTCATGATCGCCGCGGCCGCGTGCTGGCCTGAGAGTGTCGCCATCGGCACCCCCGCCCCCGGATGCGCTCCGCCCCCGCAAAGGTAAAGCCCCGGTATCTTGGTCCGTGCTGTCGGGCGTTTGAAGGCCGCCATCAGGCCGTGTGGGCTCTGCCCGTAAAGGGAACCGCTGCTCGCTGGAAACAGCGCGTTGAATCCTTGGGGCGTCGTCAGCGCGTCCGGCTCCGGTGTCGGGCTGAAGCTGAGGCCGAAGTCGCGGAGACGCTTGAAAATTTGTGTCTGACATGGGGGTTTTTCCTTTTCAGGGTCGCGCGGCACAGGCGGGCCGTTCATGATGATCTCGAACCGGTGCAGGGCGTCGGAGGCGACACGTCCGTGGTCTTGGGCGCAAAGATAGAGAGTGGCGTCTGTTGGCATTTCACCTGCGGCAAGCGCGTTGAATTCGGCCTTTGGATCGTGCCCGAAAAACACCGTGTGATGGGCCAGATCGACGCCGCTGGGGATCGCAGCAAAGGCGTGCACAAAGGCCGAAAGGCTGCGTGGTCCGGTCTGCCGATCACTGACTGCGGCCTTTGCGCCTTCGCCCAGCAATCCGGTTGCCAATGCGCGTGGATCACCGTTGAACAGCACGATATCCGCCGGAAAATGCGCGGCATTGGTTTGTACGCCGTTGATCTGCCCGTTTTGCCGGGTGATACGCGTTGCTGCGGTGTTGTAGTGGAAAGTGGCGCCGCGCGCTTTGGCGAGATTTACGATCGTTTGTGCCAATTGATGCATCCCACCCTGCACAGACCAGACACCTTGTGCCTCTGCCTGCCAGATCAAGGACAGGATGGCAGGGGAGGCATAGGGTGACCCGCCGACGTAAGTAGCGTAGCGCCCGAAAAGCTGCGCCAGTCGGGGATCGCGGAAAGAGCGTTTCAGCAATCCCGCCATTGTGCGATGCGGGGCCATATCCATGATCAGGCGCGGCTGTCGCAATACGGTTTTTGTGACTGCCATCTGAGCTGGCACTGGGCTGCGCATCATTGGCCCATCAAAGGCAGCAAACAAGCGCTTGGCGCGGGCCGAGAAGGCTTCGAATTCCTGACCGGCTTTTGCACCAAAGGTTCTGGTTATGTTGGCGAGGCTTCTGGCGGGGTCTGCGTCCAGATCAAGCGTGGCACCATCGTCCCAATAGTGGCGTGCAAGCGTTGCGAGCGGGTGTAGCTTAAGGTGATCGCCAAGCCTTTCGCCCACGTCTTCGAACAAAGCCTCGAACACGGGTCGCATGGTCAGAACGGTGGGTCCCGCATCAACCGGGCCCGCATCAGATGGGACTATCCGCATTTTGCCGCCCGGGGCACCATGCATGTCCAGCACGGTCACATCGCAGCCTTGATGGCAAAGCCGCAAGGCGGCAGCCAGCCCACCGATACCGGCGCCAACGACAACGATTCTGGGTGAATCAGTTTTCATCAAAACCTGAGTTTTTTGTTACGTTGGATTTACATTGACATATGTAAACTAAAATTGACACTATAGATTGCAAAGGAGACGCGTATGAGAATCTCGGAGCGCATTGATGCAGCCATGGCGGACGCCATCAAGACGGGTCAGGGCGGCGTTGCCCCTGCCAAACTTGCGGCGGCGTTGGAATATGCAGTTACACCCGGCGGTGCGCGGATCAGGCCGACGATCCTGACTTCTGTCGCGATGGCCTGTGGCGACGACCATCCCGAACTCACAAACGCGGCCGCGGTCGCGCTTGAGGTGGTCCATTGCGCGAGCCTTGTGCACGACGACCTGCCTTGCTTTGACGATGCCGACTTGCGGCGTGGCAAACCTGCGCTGCACCGCGCGTTTTCAGAGCCGCTGGCCGTGCTGGCGGGCGATAGCCTGATCATCATGGGCTTTCAGCTTTTGGCACGTGCGGCGGGTGGCGCACCGGACCGCGCGCTGCGCCTGATCGATATTCTGGGCACGCGGACCGGTATGCCTTTCGGGATCTGCGCCGGTCAGGGTTGGGAAAGCGAAGATGCGATTGATCTTTCTGCCTATCATCAGGCCAAGACGGGTGCGTTGTTCATTGCCGCGACCCAGATGGGTGCTGTGGCAGCCGGCCAAGAGGCAGAGCCTTGGGAAGAACTGGGCGCACGCATCGGTGAGGCTTTTCAGGTTGCCGACGATCTGAGGGACGCGCTGTGCGATCAGGACACTTTGGGTAAACCGGCAGGTCAGGATGATCTGCATGGTCGCCCGAATGCTGTCGCGGCCTATGGGGTCGCAGGTGCGATCAGGCGCTTCGATGACATTCTGGGTGGTGCCATTTCATCAATCCCAGCCTGTCCGGGTGAGGCTGCGTTGGCGCAAATGGTTCGGGCATATGCTGACAAACTGGTGCCTGCGGGCGCGCGCAGCAGGCCGACCGTTCCGGGCGAATAATGAAATACTTCGACAGCCCCCTGCCCAAGCCCGCGTTGCCGCGTGGGGCTGAAAAGCAGGCTGGCCGTTTTACGCGTCTTGTCGCGTCGCGGCGGTTTCAAAGTTGGGCTGCCCGTTTCCCGCTGACGCGGCGCATGGTCAGATCAGAAGGCGAAGCGCTGTTCGATCTGGTCGCAGGCTTTTGCCACAGCCAGATTCTATTGACCGTTGTGCGACTGGACATCCCCCAAATTCTGCTGGAACGTGAAATGACCGCCGGTGCGCTGGCATCTCGGGTGGATGTACCATCGGAGCGGATGCAGGTCCTATTGGCAGCGGCCACGTCGTTAAACCTGATCAAGCGGCGCCAGTCGGGCCGCTTTGCGCTTACCACCAGAGGGGCCGCGCTTGCGGGTGTTCCGGGACTTGCAGGCATGATCGACCATCACGATGTACTTTACCGCGATCTGGCGGACCCTGTCGCCTTCTTTCGTGGTGAAGTCGAGACAGAGTTGGCTGGGTTCTGGCCCTATGTTTTTGGTGCAGGCGGTGCGACGGACCCGCAAACGACTGCGACGTATTCGCAACTCATGGCGGACAGTCAGGCTCTGGTTGCCGAAGATACTCTGGCAATGGTCGGGTTTTCGGACCGTACGCATATTCTTGATGTTGGTGGTGGAACGGGTGCCTTTCTGGCGGCTGTTGGGGTCGCCAATCCCGCATTGCGCATGACACTTTTCGATCTGCCTGCCGTTGTCCCTGCGGCGACTGACCGTTTTGCGGCGGCCGGGTTGGGCGATAGGGTTGAAATTGTGCCGGGGTCTTTCCGTGATGACCCGCTTCCGCAGGGGGCGGATCTGATCAGTCTTGTGCGTGTTCTTTATGATCACGCCGATGAAACGGTGACTGGCCTTCTCAAGTCTGTCCATGACGCGCTGCCCGAAGGAGGGCGTGTTCTTGTCTCGGAACCGATGACCGGCGGCGATGCGCCGCAACGTGCGGGCGACGCGTATTTTGCGCTTTATTGCATGGCAATGCGGACAGGGCGTGCACGCTCTCAGGCGCAAATCGCAGCACTGATGTCGCAGGCGGGCTTCGACGAAATCCATGCACCACGGGCGCGCCGTCCGTTCATTACGTCAATTGTGGAAGGTGTAAAGAAAAGTTGACACTTTCACTGTCTAATTTAATTGACACTACGGCGTGTAAGGCTAAAGTAAGTCAGGACAGAGTGTCGAAGGCGGGATTGAAAAACCCCGCGCACCGGAGGGAAGAACGTTGCAAACACAGGCCGTTATATTATCAGCACCGGGAAAGCTGGCGCTTGATACAGTGGGAATCGTTCCACCTGCGGTCGACGATATTGTTGTAGCGATCACGCATTCCGGCATTTCCACTGGCACTGAAAAACTCTTTTGGACGGGTGAAATGCCTCCGTTCCCCGGAATGGGCTATCCGCTTATTCCCGGATACGAAGCCGCCGGTGAAGTCGTCGAGGCCGGTTCTGACAGCGGATATCGCGTGGGGGAGCATGTCTTTGTCCCCGGTGCGAGCTGTTACGAAGGTGCGCACGGTTTGTTCGGGGCGGCAGCGCAGACAATCGTTACGAAAGCTGCGCGCGTGACGCGTATTGATCGTGGGCTTGGCGCTGCCGGTGCCTTGCTTGCCCTTGCAGCGACGGCCCGCCATGCGATGGCCGGGCCGAACAAGGCCGTTCCCGATCTGATCATCGGTCATGGTGTGCTGGGCCGCCTTCTGGCGCGTTTGACCGTAGCTTCGGGTGCGCCGGCACCAACAGTCTGGGAAGTTGATCCGCTGCGCATGGATGGTGCCAATGGCTATGAGGTCACGACGCCTGAATTGGACGAACGTCGCGATTACAAATCGGTATACGATGCGTCCGGTCGTGGTGACCTGCTCAATGACTGGATTGGCCGTATCGCCAAGGGCGGCGAGATCGTTTTAGCGGGTTTCTACACCGCACCACTGCAATTTGCCTTTCCGCCCGCCTTCATGAAAGAGGCCCGTTTTCGCATCAGCGCCGAGTGGGCGCCTGATGACATGACGGCGACCAAAGCCTTGGTCGAAGCGGGTGTTTTGGATTTGGCCGACCTGATTACCCATGAACAACCCGCACGGGCGGCGAGTGGGGCGTATGAAACCGCCTTTACCGATCCTGCCTGCCTGAAGATGATTTTGAACTGGGGAACCGCATGAAAGATGAAATTCCAAACCTGAAGGATTTCGACCAACGCTTGCGCGATGAGGCGAACGAAGAACCGAACCTCGAAGTGCCGCAAGGCGAGCCGACCTCGAAGACCCAGATCATTGCGATCTATGGCAAAGGCGGTATCGGCAAATCTTTCACGCTCGCGAACCTCAGCCATATGATGGCCGAGATGGGCAAGCGCGTGCTGCTCATCGGTTGCGATCCCAAGTCTGACACGACAAGCCTGCTGTTCGGTGGCAAGGCCTGCCCGACGATCATTGAAACGTCCGCGAAAAAGAAACTGTCGGGTGAAGAAGTCGCGATCGGCGATGTCTGCTTCAAGCGCGGTGGTGTCTTTGCGATGGAACTTGGCGGCCCTGAAGTGGGCCGCGGTTGTGGCGGCCGCGGGATCATCCACGGCTTTGAATTGCTTGAAAAGCTGGGTTTTCACGATTGGGACTTTGATTATGTCCTGCTTGATTTCCTTGGCGATGTTGTTTGTGGCGGCTTCGGCCTGCCGATCGCGCGCGATATGGCGCAGAAAGTTATCCTGGTTGCCTCCAATGATCTCCAATCGCTTTATGTTGCTAACAATGTCTGCTCGGCGGTCGAATACTTCCGAAAACTGGGTGGCAACGTTGGGGTCGCTGGACTTGTCATCAACAAAGATGACGGCTCAGGAGAGGCACAGGCTTTCGCCGAAGCTGTTAGCATACCTATCCTGGCTGCAATCCCGCAAAATGACGATCTGAGAAAGAAAAGCGCTAATTATCAGATTGTTGGAACCTACGAAAGCGAATGGGGCCCGATGTTTGAAGGGCTTGCCGATGCTGTGGGTATTGCCCCGCCTGTCCGCCCGAACCCGCTTGATCAAGATGGGTTGCTTGGCCTGTTCGACGCCAAAGATACGGGTGGCGACTACCAGTTGGTGCCCGCCACCGATGTCGACATGCGTGGCAAGAACGCCCAGCCCAAAGAGAGCCTGGAGGTGATTTATGACGACGCCTAATCCAGACAGCAAAGTTCAACGCGAGGTGCAAGAGATGCTTGCCCGCGCAACACCCGCACAAATGTCACGCCTGTTGTGCGACATTATGGCGTCCGCACCTGCCGCCAAGGAGTCCGTCAAATATGACGCATGATTCAGACACCAAAGGCTACGAGGTTGGCTATGATGACGCTGGGCAGGTCCAGATCATCGAAGGTGCCGCGCGTGAGGAATCGTCTGACCCGTTGGATGCCGGCACGCAAGCGACAGCGCTTGAGGGTGGTTGCACCGCAAGTGCGGGCACTATGGAAGCTGCGGCGCGTGCCGCTGGCAAATCCGAGATACTTGACCAATACGCGAAGGATTATCCGCAAGGACCCCACGACCAACCGCAGAGCATGTGCCCGGCGTTCGGGTCTTTGCGTGTAGGCCTTCGGATGAAGCGTGTGGCCACGGTATTATCCGGTTCGGCTTGTTGTGTGTACGGCCTCACGTTTGTTTCACATTTTTATGGGGCGCGCCGGTCTGTTGGCTATGTCCCGTTCAATTCCGAGACATTGGTGACGGGTAAACTGTTCGAGGACATTCGCGAGAGTGTCCACGACATGGCGGACCCAGATCGCTATGATGCGATCGTCGTTACAAATCTGTGTGTGCCAACGGCTTCTGGTGTGCCACTGCGGCTCTTGCCGAAAGAGATCAACGGCGTGCGGATCGTAGGAATCGATGTGCCGGGGTTTGGAATTCCGACCCATGCCGAGGCAAAGGACGTCTTGGCCGGTGCGATGCTGAACTATGCCCGCCAAGAAGTAAAAGCTGGCCCGGTTGCGCGCCCTGTTGGCGGCAAATCCGACCGTCCTGCCGTTGCGTTGCTGGGCGAAATGTTCCCCGCTGATCCGATGATGATCGGCGCGATGCTTGCCCCGATGGGTCTGGCTGCCGGTCCGGTCGTGCCGACCCGCGAATGGCGTGAACTCTATGCGGCGCTCGATTGCGGTGTCGCGGCGGCGATCCACCCGTTCTACACCTCTGCTATCCGTGAGTTCCAAGGCGCTGGTCGCAAGATTGTGGGCTCTGCCCCTGTCGGACATGATGGCACCGCAGAGTGGCTGGCCGCGATCGGTGACGCCTACAATGTGAAGCCTGACCAGATTGCAGCAGCACAGAATGCGTTCTTGCCGGCGATAAAGGGTGCTTTGGCCGGGGCTCAGATCAACGGGACGGTTACGCTCTCGGGCTACGAGGGTTCCGAATTACTGGTCGCGCGTTTGCTGATCGAAAGCGGTGCTGATGTGCCTTACGTCGGCACGGCTTGCCCCAAGACCGAATGGTCGCGCCCCGATGCTGAATGGCTCGCCGCTAAAGGGGTAAAGGTTGTCTATCGTGCCTCGCTTGAGGATGATCTGGCGGCTGTCGACGCTATCAAGCCTGACCTCGCAATTGGCACGACGCCTGTTGTGCAGCATGCGAAAGAAGCTGGCATTCCGTCGCTTTACTTTACCAACCTGATTTCAGCGCGTCCTTTGATGGGGCCTGCTGGCGCTGGTTCATTGGCGCAGGTCGTGAATGCCGCGATTGCCGGCAAGGAAAAGATGGATACAATGCGCGCGTTCTTCGAGGGTGTGGGCAAGGATGACACTGCCGGCGTCTGGGAAGGCGCGCCCAATTTGCGCCCTGATTTCCGTGCCGCACACCAGAAAAAGCTCGACAAAATGGCGCGTGCCGCCAAAGCGCAGGAGATGATTTGATGCTAGTCACTGATCATGATCGCGCGGGTGGATACTGGGGTGCAGTTTATGCATTCTGCGCCGTCAAAGGTTTGCAGGTTGTCATCGACGGCCCTGTAGGTTGCGAAAATCTGCCGGTTACATCTGTCCTGCACTACACCGACGGCTTGCCGCCGCATGAACTACCGATTGTCGTGACTGGTCTTGCCGAAACCGAGATGGGCGAAGGCACCGAGCAGGCGATGAAGCGGGCCTGGGAAACACTTGATCCCGCGCTGCCTGCCGTTGTCGTGACGGGTTCGATCGCAGAGATGATCGGTGGCGGCGTCACGCCGCAGGGCACGAATATTCAACGCTTTCTGCCCCGCACCATTGATGAGGATCAGTGGGAATGTGCTGATCGCGCGATGACATGGATTTTCACCGAATTTGGCATGACAAAAGGCCGGATGCCGCCCGAGAAAAAGCGCGAAGAGGGTGCCGCGCCGCGCGTGAACATCCTGGGGCCGATGTATGGCGCATTCAATATGCCGTCTGATCTAGCCGAAATCCGGCGTCTGGTCGAAGGGATCGGGGCAGAGGTCAACATGGTGATGCCGCTGGGTGCTCACGTCGCCGAGATGCGCAATCTGGTAAATGCCGATGTGAATGTCACGATGTATCGCGAGTTCGGGCGTGGTCTGTGCGAGGTGCTGGGCAAGCCGTATCTGCAAGCACCCTTTGGCATCGATTCAACGACAAAATTCCTGCGCAAATTGGGTGAATTGACGGGGCTCGACCCTGAACCGTTCATCGAGCGCGAGAAGCATTCGACCATCAAACCGGTTTGGGATTTGTGGCGCTCTGTCACGCAGGATTTCTTTGCGACGGCTGAATTTGCTGTTGTTGCGAACGAAACCTATGCCCGTGGCATACGACATTTCCTTGAGGGCGACCTTGGCTTTCCTTGCGCATTTGCCGTTGCCCGGACACGCGGCAAGAAGACGAACAACGACGAAGTGCGCAGCCTGCTTCATACGAAACGCCCGCTAATCGTCCTCGGCTCCATCAACGAGAAAATGTATATGGCCGAAATGAAGGCAGGGCATGGTCCATCGCCGGTCTTCCTTCCCGCCAGTTTCCCGGGTGCTGCGATCCGCCGTGCCACAGGCACGCCTTTCATGGGCTACGCCGGGGCCACTTATCTGCTGCAAGAGGTCTGCAACGGCCTCTTTGATGCGCTGTTCCACATCCTGCCCTTGGGCAGCGAGATGGATGAAACGGACGCCACGCTGACACCGTTGCGACGCGATTTCCCATGGGACGCGGATGCGCAAGCCAAACTGGACGAGATCGTGGCAACCCACCCGATCCTGACCCGAATTTCTGCCGCAAAAACGCTGCGCGACGCAGCCGAGCGTGCAGCCCTCGACGCCGGCGACGACCGGGTGGTTCTTGAAACCGTCGAAACACTGCAACCCAGTTCTGGAGGACGCAAATGACCGATTTTACAACAGATATCCCCACCTCACGGGTCCGGTCCGCGCCGCCAAAACGCGAGTACTATGCCTATTTTGCAGTGATCTTTCTGGCCACACTGCCGCTTTGCATCCTGACATGGGTGTTGTCTGCGACGCGCCGGATGGAACTGCCTGAAAAGGGACCGTTCGCCAAGGCCTGGACACAGGCCCGCATTATTACGCCGCAGATCTTCAGCGCATGATCGCGACGATAACAGTTTTGCCCGGAAACGGGCATCCGACGTTCATCATTCCCCCCCGGGGTGATGGATTGGGGCAGAGGAAGAGCTTCTGTCGTAACCCGGCCGCGGGGGGTGCGCGGCGTCAGTATTTTATTTTGGAGACAAAACATGGCTGACAAATCTGACCTGTCTTTCACAGGTCTCACAGACGAGCAGGCCCAAGAGCTGCACGCAGTTTACATGAGCGGGTTCACGATCTTCACGATCGTAGCCGTTGTTGCTCACGTGCTGACGTACATCAAGCTTCCTTGGTTCAGCTGGTAGGAGAGGAATAGCACATGGCACAGTTCTACAAGATCTGGCTGGTATTCGACCCACGCCGCGTATTCGTGGCTCAGGGCGTATTCCTGTTCCTTCTCGCAGCGATGATTCACCTCGTCCTGCTGAGCAATGAAAGCACAAACTGGTTCCAGCTCGCCTTTGGCGGAATGTAATCGGCTTTTGCCGCAAGACTAAGCTACGGGCGGGCCACGTCTGCCCGTAGCAAACACCGACATTGACGATGACAGGGCGCACCGGAACGCGGATGCAGGGCCTGTCTAGAATGGAGATTAGAAGATGGCACAGCTCAGCTTCGAGAGAAAATACCGTGTCCGTGGCGGGACACTGGTAGGCGGCGATCTGTTCGACTTTTGGGTGGGGCCATTTTACGTTGGCTTCTTCGGGGTCACAACGTTCTTTTTCGCCGTCCTTGGGACGATTTTGATATTTTACGGGGCCAGCCAGGGCCCCACATGGAATCCGTGGTTGATTTCCATCGATCCACCACCGCTCGATTACGGTTTGGGTGCCGCTCCGCTGATGGAAGGCGGCCTTTGGCAGATCATCACGATCTGTGCCGTTGGCGCCTTTGTCAGCTGGATGATGCGGGAGGTCGAGATTTGCCGCAAACTTGGTATCGGCTACCATGTGCCCTTTGCCTTTGGCGTGGCGATCTTTGCCTATGTGACCCTTGTGGTGATCCGCCCGGTATTGCTGGGCGCTTGGGGGCATGGTTTCCCCTACGGCATTTTCAGTCACCTCGATTGGGTAAATAACGTGGGATACGCTTACGGCAATTTCCATTACAATCCCGCGCACATGATCGCGATCACGTTCTTCTTCACCACCTGTCTGGCACTTGCACTGCACGGGTCGCTGGTGCTGTCGGCCGTGAACCCGCCTAAGGGCCAGGAGATCAAGTCACCGGACCATGAAGATACCTATTTCCGTGATCTGATCGGTTATTCCATCGGGCCATTGGGCATTCACCGTCTTGGTCTGTTTCTCGCGCTGAACGCGGGTTTCTGGTCTGCGATCTGTATCGTGATTTCCGGCACCGTCTGGTTCGAAGAATGGATCATCTGGTGGGACTGGTACTATGAACTCCCTTGGTGGGTCGATCTGTAGGAGGATATGAATAATGGCTGAATATCAAAACATCTTCACGCAGGTTCAGGTCCAAGGACCACCTGAAATGGGCATAGACGCCTACGACGGCACCGCGATCGACCGCGGCAAGGGCGCGAGCTTTTCGAAGATTGCGGGCTGGTTCGGGAACGCACAGTTGGGCCCGATCTATCTGGGCTCCTTCGGGGTCATCTCGCTGGCGACCGGTCTGGTCTGGTTCGTCATGGTGGGTTTGTCCTTCTGGGCGCAGGCCGATTATAACCCGGCGATCTTCCTGAGGGATCTCTTCTGGCTGTCGCTGGATCCGCCTTCTCCGGGCTATGGACTGGGTATGCCCCCGATGAATGACGGCGGTTACTTCATGATCGCGTCGTTCTTCCTGCTGATATCGGTGCTCACATGGTGGGTGCGGACATATCTGCGGGCCGAAGCGCTGGGTATGGGCAAGCACGTAGCATGGGCTTTCGCCTCTGCGATCTGGTTGTTCCTCGTGCTGGGTCTGTTCCGTCCGATCCTGATGGGCGACTGGTCCGAGATGGTGCCTTATGGCATTTTCTCACACCTTGACTGGACCAACCTGTTTTCGATCACATATGGCAACCTGTTCTACAATCCGTTCCACGCGCTGAGTATCGTGTTCCTTTATGGTTCTGCCCTGCTTTTCGCGATGCACGGTGCGACGATCCTTGCCGTCAGCCGCTTTGGCGGCGAACGCGAAATCGAACAGATCGTGGATCGTGGTACCGCGACCGAGCGTGCGGCACTCTTCTGGCGCTGGACCATGGGCTTTAACGCCACCATGGAAGGTATCCACCGCTGGGCGTGGTGGTTCGCGGTATTGACGACGCTGACTGGCGGCATCGGAATTCTGCTGACCGGTACAGTAGTTGATAACTGGTTTGTCTGGGCGCAGCAGCATGGCTACGCGCCTCTGAACTAAGGAGAGAGATGATGAAAAACGACAACATCCTCGATATGAGCGAAAAGAGCAGGCTCACCGCCGATATCACGCTCTTGATGCTCAAGGGTGCAGGTTATGCGGCAGTGTTCGTCCTTACCTTGTGGTTCGTGATTGCAGCCATGGCCTTTATCGGCCGGATACTGCCTGAACAGAGCCGCGAAACGCCTGATCCGATCAATCGGTCGTCCATGATGATCGAGGCTACAGAGACCGGACAGGTCTGACGAAATTGAAGCAGGCGACGCGCGACGCATCGCCTGTTTCTATGCCATCGGGCCACCTTCCCTGGCTGGTCCGATATTGGGGTGAGAACCCCAGTTCCCTTCCTGTTGGCTACAGGAACCAGGCGTCGCAAGCGGGGTAACCCGGTTGCGACGCTTTTTTTAGCACAGAGGTGCCGTTATGACTGATCGCCCACAAACGCCGTTTCTTGACAGTATCGCTGGCCCTGCGGATATCCGACGGATGAACGACACAGCCATCGCCAATCTGGCCGATGATGTGCGCGCCGAGGTGATCTCTGCAGTGTCCGAAACGGGCGGCCATTTGGGGTCGTCGCTGGGGGTCGTGGAGCTGACGGTTGCGATCCACGCTGTCTTTGACACGCCACGCGACAAGCTGATTTTCGATGTGGGGCACCAATGCTATCCCCATAAGGTGCTGACGGGCCGCCGCGACCGTATCCGTACTCTGCGTCAGGAAGGCGGGCTGTCAGGTTTCACAAAACGGAGCGAGAGTAAATACGATCCCTTTGGCGCGGCCCATTCCAGCACCTCTATTTCCGCCGCTCTGGGCTTTACCGTTGGCCGCGACATGGGCATGCCGACCGGTGATGCGATTGCCGTGATCGGGGATGGATCGATCAGTGCGGGCATGGCCTATGAGGCTATGAACAACGCGGGCGCCGAGGGGCGCCGCCTGTTTGTGATCCTCAATGACAACGAAATGTCGATTGCGCCGCCCGTCGGTGCCATGTCCAAGTACCTGTCCGGGCTCTATGCCTCGCCGATGGGTGATCTGCACAAGATGGCCGAAGGGTTCGAGGCCGCATTGCCCGGGCCCCTGCGCGACCATGCCCGCCGCGCGCGTCATCTGGTGACAGGGATGCAGACAGGTGGGTCCGGTACGTTGTTTGAAGAATTGGGGTTTTCCTATGTCGGCCCGATTGACGGCCACGATATGTCCCAGCTTTTGCCGGTTTTGCGTGCCGCGCGCACCCGCGCGACAGGCCCCGTTCTGATCCATGTCTGCACGACCAAGGGCAAGGGCTATGCCCCCGCCGAAACAAGTGCTGACCGCGGGCATGGTGTTTCCAAATTCGATGTGGCGAGCGGTGCGCAGTCCAAATCGCGCCCCAATGCACCAAGTTATACCAAGGTTTTCGGCACGGCCCTGACGACCGAAGCGCAGTTGGACCCCGCAATCGTCGCAGTTACCGCCGCGATGCCCTCGGGCACGGGTGTCGATATCATGGGTGCCCGTTTCAAGAACCGTGTGTTTGATGTGGGGATTGCCGAACAACACGGTGTCACTTTTGCTGCCGGTATGGCGGCAAGTGGGCTGAAACCGTTCTGTGCGATTTATTCGACATTTCTGCAACGTGGCTATGACCAGGTCGTTCATGATGTAGCCCTGCAAAACCTGCCCGTCCGCTTTGCGATTGATCGTGCGGGGCTTGTGGGCGCTGACGGCCCGACCCACGCGGGGGCGTTTGATATCGGATATATGTCGGCATTGCCCAATATGGTCGTCATGGCCGCCGGTGATGAACTGGAGCTGATGCATATGGTGCGAACTGCCGCGGCCTATGACGAAGGGCCGATAGCGTTCCGCTATCCCCGTGGCGAAGGCGTCGGGATCGAGCTGCCGGAACGTGGTGAACTGATCGAAATCGGCAAGGGCCGCATTGTGCAGGAGGGGTCGGACGTTGCAATTCTGTCGTTCGGTGCGCATTTGGCAGAGTGCCGGAAAGCGTCCGAGAAACTGGCGGCACAGGGTGTTTCCACGACTATCGCTGATGCGCGTTTTGCCAAACCACTGGATCATGCTTTGATCCGGCAACTGCTGCGAAACCACAAGGCACTGATCACAGTCGAGCAAGGTGCGCAGGGCGGTTTCGGCGCGATGGTGCTGCATGATCTTGCGAATGACGGATTGCTCGATGGGCGCTGTCAGGTGCGGACGATGACGCTGCCTGATCGTTATATTGATCACGCATCGCCCGATGTGATGTATGCGGACGCGGGGCTGACGGCGGTGGATATTGCAGCGACAGCGATGCAGGCGGCGGGGATTGAAGTGAGGCGTCATGGTGTGACTGTCTGAGAGGGCAGGAGCCTCCGGCGGGGATATTTTTTGGGCCAGTAATAACAGGAGTTAGAGTGTGCCTGTTTGGAAGAGCCACACCTTCAGCCCGCCATGCGGAATTGGAGCGCCCTTGGGATTGAATGGCAAACCTGTCGCCTTGGCCAAGCCGGCTTCGCTGGTCACGATCCCGACCCGCCAGCCAGAGAATTCGCGTTTGATCGCCTCGCCCAGACCCGCATAAACCCCGTAAAGCATGTTCTGGTTGCCGATCCGCCCGCCATAGGGTGGGTTGCAGATGATCAGGCCCGGCGGGCCTTCGGGTCGCTTGATATCGGCAGCGTTGAGGTTTTCGAAAGTGATGTGATCGCCGACACCTGCCTGATCCGCGTTTGCGGTCGCCATACGGATCGCACCTGCGTCACGGTCACTGCCCTGGAAGTGTTGGGTGGGCGCGTGGGTTTCACCCACCATACGCATGTCTTGCCAAGCGTCGGCGTTGTAGGTGGCGAGCTGTTGGAACGCGAAGTCGCGGGTCCGACCCGGGTTCAGCCCCATCGCGATTTCGGCGGCTTCGATCAGAAACGTACCTGACCCGCACATCGGGTCCAGCACCGGTTCGTGCCCATCGTATCCGCATTCGCGTAGCATCAGCGCGGCCAGCGTTTCACGCATGGGGGCTTTGCCCACAGCCTCTTTGTGCCCGCGTTTGTGCAGGCTTTCGCCGGATGTATCCACGCTGACAGTCACCCGGTTGTCATCGATCCGCAACTTGACCGTGACCGGCGCATCGGCGCTGATAATCATGCCGTGGCTTTCTTTCAGCGCGGTTTCGATCCGTTGGGCGGCGGCACCAGCGTGGTAGATTTTCGACTTTCGCGAGGTGCTGACCTCGACCCGCACGGGCACATCGGGGCGCAGGACATCAGCCCACGGGAACTTGCGCGCGCGTTTATCCAATTGCGCCAGATGGAACGCCATAAAGCTGCCCACCCGCGCAAGCACCCGTGTCGCACCGCGCATGACGAGGTTGGCGCGCCAGACGTCTTCCCATGTGCCGTTTATGGTCACACCACCGGCGGTTTCTTTCGCATCGGCAAAGCCGTGTTCAAGCGCCTCTGACAGAAGCGCTTTTTCCAGTCCGGGTGTTCCCACCATGAAAATTTCGAAATGATCACTCATCGTGACTGCATAGTTGGCTTTGCTGTCCGGATGCAAACGGCATGACCTAAAAGTTGGACTCGATCCCAAAAAGAACCTGCACGGCAGATGAAGTGTTTTCTTCGGCAGTTGATTCCGTACGCGTGGCGGAAATGGACATGCTGGGCGAGAAGCCGAAATAAGACATTTGCTCAAAGATGGCATCTGTCTGTGCGGTGACGAACTGGTCGTCCCTGCCATCGAGTGTCGTCGCGAATGTGTCATAGGTCCGGTATCCAATTTCGAACGAAGTCGATAGGCGCGCCCCAAACACGGGCTGGTTCAGCGCGTAGTTGATGCCTGTGCGGTACTCAAAATAGGTGTTTTCAAATCCTGCTTCGCTCTGCCGCCAGCCCAAGCTCAGTGACAGTTGATCGCCGCTGGCAAGTGTCCGGTTGTATGATCCGATCAGGTCGTATGTCATTGAATCGACCAGTGTTGATTTCAGTGCCTGTTGATCCCTGACTGAAGCCCTGATCAAGAAGATGTCGTTGTCGTCGATCGGGATACTATGCTGAACGATCAAATCTTGATAATTTACAAGTCGTTCCGGGCCTTCCCAATAGGTACCGAAATTCAGGCTCAGGCTGACCGGTCCAAGCGGGCTCAGCCCTGATCGCTGATGCGTAATGCCGACCTCTGCGAGCAATGTGGAAAAATCTGTGCCTTCGACGGCTCTGACATCTTCATTGGGAGAAGAGGCAAGTATTTCCTTTGCCTCTTGGGACAGCCGGTAGGTTTCGCCGGATAGCAACCCGGTGAGCGAGGTGCGTTGTCGATCATGCTCTGAAATCCGATAATTCAGGCGCGCGCTCCCCGCGAATTCAATACCGGACAATGCCAACTGGTCCTCGGGCAACAACACCGACAACCCGATTGTTTCGAAGTTGAGGACGCCATCCTCGGAACCGTCGTTGATGTTGTTAGAGGGCGCAACCGATGCCGTGAATTGCAAGGTCAGGGGGTTGGCGCGGTTCGCGGCGCGGTATTCGCTTGCGACTGTCTGGACGTCTTGCTCGGTTTTTGCGTGGTTGGCAGCACGGCGCAGCCAAAATTCAGCACGCACGTATTGCCCCATCGAAAACCGGGTACTGGCGACAAGGCGCGCGGCCTGAAACTGTGATTGATCCTCGCGTGCGACGTTATAGGCACGCTCTGCGATGGTCGCCGCCAGCGCGTCCTCACCCAGATCGGACTGGGCGAGGGCCACAATGAAGAGCGCTGCAAAATCATCCGGGTTCGCTTCCAGAATGCCCATGGAAAGCTGTGCGGCCCGCAGTGGATTGCCGTTGACCAGCGCTGCTTCGGCTTGCGTTTGAAGCTCGGTGGTGGCTTCTTGGCTCACGCCTGCCGTCGCCGCACCGCTGAGCGCAATCGTCCAAAGCAACTTGCGCAATTTAGCGGCAATCATGTGATGTTCACTGTCATTTGGCGGGCAGCAATACAAAGAAAACAGCAGCACGCAAGCCGATGACGGTCATGGCAGTTGCAGGCGTGCACATCAGCAACTTACCGCCGTGCGCACAGCAGAGGTTCGCCATATTTCTGCCTAAATGATGATGATTCATTAGGCCAGTTTTTTGCTCCGGAGTGCCTTTCGCATATCCGGTGTCAGCACCCAAGGGAGTCATCCGAATGAGACCTGTCCTTCCACTTGCTGCGATCTGTCTTACTGCTGCGTGTGGGGGTGCCGGAGGGAGTACATCTGACGTGAGTGTGAGTCGGGGGGTCCTCACGATCGAGGACCAGCCGCAGATCGCTATTTCCGAAGCTCCCAGTACGACATTTGAAAGCATGCTCAACGGGGTGCGTAGTGAAGTCGGCGCTAACCCGGTATCTTACGAAAGTCGGTTGGGCTCTGCCGCCCGACGCCATGCCAATGACATGCATGCGAATGATTTCTTCAGTCATACAGGCAGCGATAACTCGGATGTTGGGTTGCGGGTCAGAGAAACCGGCTATCGTCATCGTTATGTCGGCGAGAACATCGCAAAAGGCCAGCAGAGCGAGGCTTCGGTATTGGATGACTGGCAGGATTCGACTGGACACCGGAAAAATAATGAAAACCCTGAGTTTGAGCATTTTGGACTAGCAAAGGCAGGAAGTGGACGCGACTTGTACTGGGTACTTGTATTAGCCGACCCACTTTAAGTTTACCTGGTTGACGATCATCCGCGAGGGCGCAGCCTCGGGCTTGGGCTTTGATATGCCTTCAAACGCCTTCAATGGTTTCCGGACTGCTTCGGTCAGGCCCGGCCTTGTCGGTGCGACCGTCTGTTTGCTGACCTCGACAATCAGCACGCCACCTGCGGCGATCACGGGTAAATTATGTCCGATCTTTTCTAGAAAGCCGGCCGATTTGCGCCAGATTTTGCGTTCTGAAGGTAGCTGAAAGAGCGCCGACATCGTGCGCTCTGTCACGAATTGATGCCGCCGCAATTGCGCTTCAAGCTGGCTGAGGGAGTAGGGACGCCCGTAACCGAATGGCGTGGCATCAGACCGCGACCAAAGCCCCGCACGGTTCGGCACGATGAACACCGCCCGCCCGCCCGGACCAAGCACCCGCCATGCCTCGTCCAGCAGGACAGAGGGTTGTTCGGTCGTTTCCAGCCCGTGCAGCATGACAAGCTTGTCGACACGCCCTGTTTCGATGGGCCAAAGTGTGTCTTCGCACAGCACGCTGACGTTCTTGCCATCCGCAGGCCAGGGCATCACCCCCTGCGGTCCCGGCATCAGCCCGATCACACGGCGCGCATCCTTCAGAAAGGGGCGCAGCAAGGGCAGGGCAAATCCAAAGCCGACCACCATCTGCCCCTTTGCCTCTGGCCATATCGCGCACAACTCGTCACGGATCACCTTTTGCGCCGCACGCCCGAGCGTGCTGCGATAATAGAAGTTTCGCAAATCCAGGACGTCGAGATGCATTGCGGTTTGCGGCTCCTTCGGCAAAGCTATGGGTGCAGCATATCAACAGAGAGGCACTTTTCCATGACAAACACATCAGCGGTCGAATTGGTCGTCGTGCCGTGCCTGCGCGATAACTACGCATTTCTCGTGCATAATTCCAAGACACAGCAGACGGCGCTGATCGACGCGCCCGAGGCGGCCCCGATTCAGGCCGAGTTGGATGCGCGTGGCTGGACCTTGACGGATATTCTCATCACGCATCACCATAATGACCATATCGACGGGGTCGCCGCCCTGCGCGGCAATGCGCGGGTGATCGGTGGCAAGGCGGATGCGCGTCGCTTGCCTGATCTTGACCTTGCCGTCACAGAGGGGGACGAGATTGCCGTATGCGACCAGCGGACCCATATTCTCGACGTTTCAGGCCACACCATCGGCCATATTGCATATCATATGCCTGATGCCGGGCTGGTCTTTACCGCAGACAGCCTGATGGCGCTGGGCTGTGGCCGTCTGTTCGAGGGGACCCCTGCACAGATGTGGGACAGCCTGCAGAAGCTACGCGCTTTGCCCGATGATACGCTGGTATGTTCCGGCCATGAATACACAGAATCGAACGCGCGTTTCGCTGTATCCCTTGACCCGGATAATCCTGACCTTATCTCTCGTACCAAGAGGATCGACGCCGCCCGTGCGGTGGGCAAACCAACGGTCCCGTCAACCTTGACCGAAGAGAAGCGTACAAACCCGTTCTTGCGCGCCGATGTTCCCGAATTCAAAGCCGCTCTTGGCATGAACGATGCATCCGCGGTGGATGTGTTCGCTTTTGCACGGTCGCGAAAAGACAAGTTTTGATCATGAAAATGTGAGAGCATGGTCAAAAGCGGGTCAAAAACCGAGTATCACGCGATTTGTGATGCCAAATACGAAAAAAGTCCTTGAAGGTTGGGGAATAAAACCAAACTTTAAGGGTAAGAGGCCACGGTTGGTGTGTGCATTGCAGATGCCGACCCCCGATATGAAGGAGCACAAGACGTGCCATCATTTTCGACAACACTTGAGCAGTCCATTCACGGCGCACTGGCGCTGGCCAATGAACACAAACATGAACTTGCCACGCTGGAACACTTGCTTCTGGCGCTGATTGATGAACCCGACGCAGCCCGCGTGATGCGCGCCTGCTCGGTTGATCTTGATGATCTGCGCAAGGATCTGGATAGTTTCATCTCAGATGATCTTTCGACGCTGATTACTGATGTCGAAGGGTCCGAAGCTGTACCCACCGCTGCGTTCCAGCGGGTGATCCAGCGTGCGGCGATCCATGTCCAGTCTTCCGGTCGCAGTGAAGTGACCGGTGCCAACGTGCTGGTCGCCATCTTTGCGGAACGCGAAAGCAATGCGGCGTATTTCCTGCAAGAGCAGGATATGACCCGCTACGACGCCGTGAACTTTATCGCGCATGGCGTTGCCAAGGACCCTGCTTTCGGAGAAGCGCGTCCGGTGACCGGCTCAACCGACGAGGGAGAAACGATTGCCCCCGGCGAAGCCGACCAAAAAGAAAGCGCATTGGCGAAATACTGCGTCGATCTGAACGTGAAGGCGAAGAAAGGTGATGTCGATCCGCTGATCGGTCGGGCCCATGAGGTTGAGCGCTGCATCCAGGTGCTTTGCCGCCGCCGTAAGAACAACCCGCTGCTGGTGGGTGATCCTGGGGTGGGTAAAACTGCAATCGCCGAAGGTCTGGCCTTCAAAATCGTGAACGGTGAAACGCCAGAGGTGCTGTCGAAAGCGACGATCTATTCGCTGGATATGGGCGCACTGCTGGCTGGTACCCGCTATCGCGGTGATTTTGAAGAACGCCTGAAAGCGGTGATGACCGAGATGGAAGACCACCCTGATGCGGTGCTGTTCATTGACGAAATCCACACCGTGATCGGTGCGGGTGCGACTTCTGGTGGTGCGATGGATGCATCAAACCTGCTGAAGCCTGCGTTGCAGGGTGGCAAGTTGCGTTGCATGGGGTCGACCACCTACAAGGAATTCCGCCAGCATTTCGAAAAGGACCGTGCACTTTCCCGCAGGTTCCAGAAGATTGACGTGACAGAGCCTTCGGTTCCTGACGCGATCAAGATTCTGCAGGGTCTGAAGCCTTACTTCGAAGAGCATCACAGCATCAAATATACCGCAGATGCGATCAAGACTGCGGTGGAACTGTCGGCCCGTTACATCAACGATCGCAAGCTGCCCGATAAAGCCATCGACGTGATCGATGAGGCAGGAGCGGCCCAGCACTTGGTTGCAGAAAGCAAGCGTCGTAAGACGATTGGGGCCAAAGAAATCGAGAATGTCGTGGCAAAGATTGCGCGGATTCCGCCCAAGAGCGTATCGAAAGACGACGCAGAGATTCTGAGGGACCTTGAAAAGTCTCTCAAGCGCGTGGTCTTTGGCCAAGATACGGCGATTGAAGCCCTGTCATCGGCGATCAAACTGGCGCGGGCTGGTCTGCGTGAACCTGAAAAGCCGATTGGCAACTACCTGTTCGCAGGGCCGACCGGTGTGGGTAAAACGGAAGTGGCAAAACAACTGGCGGATACGCTGGGTGTAGAGTTGATGCGCTTTGACATGTCCGAATACATGGAAAAGCATGCCGTTTCACGCTTGATCGGTGCGCCTCCGGGATATGTCGGCTTTGATCAGGGCGGTATGCTGACCGACGGTGTTGATCAGAACCCACACTGTGTGCTGTTGCTTGATGAGATGGAGAAAGCGCACCCTGACGTCTATAACATCCTCTTGCAGGTGATGGACCACGGCAAGTTGACCGACCACAACGGGCGAACAACGGATTTCCGCAACGTGATCATCATCATGACCTCCAACGCGGGTGCGGCAGAAATGTCGAAGAATGCGATGGGCTTTGGTCGTGAAACACGGACGGGCGAAGATACGGCCGCCATTGAACGGACCTTCACACCGGAATTCCGCAACCGTCTGGACGCGATCATCAGCTTTGGTGCGCTGCCGAAAACAGTGATCATGCAGGTTGTCGAGAAGTTCGTGCTGCAACTCGAGGCGCAACTGATGGACCGCAACGTCCATATCGAACTGACACCTGCGGCTGCTGAATGGCTGGCCGACAAGGGCTATGATGAAAAAATGGGTGCGCGCCCGCTGGGTCGCGTTATTCAGGAACACATCAAAAAGCCACTGGCAGAAGAGCTACTCTTTGGCAAACTGGTCAAAGGCGGGATCGTCAAGGTTGGCGTCAAGAACGGTGCACTGGACCTGAAATATGAGGCCCCTGCGCAAGGGCGTATCGCAGGGGGCGGGAATAAACCGCCGCTTCTGACTGCTGACTAAGCGACTGGTAATGAAAAAAAAGCCCGCTACTTTGGATAAGTAGCGGGCTTTTTTCTTCGCAAGGGTTGCAGGATGCTTCACATCCCTAAAGTGAGTAGCACCAACCCAAGAACGAGGCTGGGAACGATCAGCATCATTGGCCAGACCAAGGCAGGTACACCGAAGTTGAAAATAGCCAGTCCCCAAAGGCCGAGAACCCCGATCACGATCTTGGCTTCCTAAAGCCATATCGCCCCAATCTTTGTCGCAGGTTGCCTTGCGCGGTTCCGCCCCTATTTCAAGGCATATGTCCAAGACCCCTAAATTTTCGCCCGCCCATATAGACGACATCATACAGATGGCGTTGTCGGATCATGTCAGCTTTCAGGATATTCGGCGCGAATACGGAATCCTTGAAAAAGACGTCAAAGCCTTGATGAGGGATAACCTCAAATCCGGCAGCTATCGTGCCTGGCGTAAACGCGTCAGGGACTTCGGTGATCGACGAGAGATGTACAAATGACACCGCCACTTCGAATAACCAGTGTTGCACAATGACGGATAAATTACCGGAGATACCGCGTGCGCTTGCCGTCCCCTCCGGGCGCATGTCCCGCTTTACGCGTCTGAGCACGATGACGGCAGGTGTGGCTGGCAACATGGCATTCAATGGCCTGAGCCAATTGGCACAGGGTCAACGGCCCGCCATGCGCGACCTGCTGATGACCCCGCAAAACATCACCCGCGTGACCGAAAAGCTTGCGCAAATGCGCGGTGCCGCGATGAAGATCGGCCAGTTGATGTCCATGGATACCGGTGAATTCCTGCCACCGGAATTGGCGCAAATCATGGCGCGGCTTCGTGATGATGCGCATATCATGCCTCCGGCGCAGCTCAAGAAGGTGCTGAATACAAACTGGCCGGATGGCTGGCTGGGCCAATTTGCCAAATTTGATGTCCGACCGATTGCCGCGGCCTCCATCGGGCAGGTCCATCGTGCCCGCCTGAAAAACGGGACAGAGCTTGCGATCAAGGTGCAGTATCCTGGCGTCGCCAAAAGCATCGACAGTGATGTGGCGAATGTGGGCGCTCTCTTGCGTATGTCGGGGTTGCTGCCCAAAGGGTTTGAACTGGCGCCCTATCTGGAAGAGGCGCGCAAACAGTTGCATCTGGAAACGGATTACGAACAAGAAGGCGAAAACCTTGCCCTTTTCGGTCGGCTTCTGGCGGATGCGCCGTTCTTTACCGTTCCCACCCATTTTCCGGATTGGAGTACGCGAGAAATTCTTGCGATGTCCTATGTTGAAGGGGAACCGATAGAAGCGGCCTTCACGCAGCCGCAACCGGAAAGAAACAGTATCGCCGATGCGCTGATCGGCCTGACACTGCGCGAATTGTTCGTTGAGGGCGTCATGCAGACGGACCCAAATTTTGCCAATTACCGCTATGACAAGGCGAGTTGTCAGATTATCTTGCTGGATTTCGGGGCGACCCGCGTGCTGGATTCTGAAATCGTCCGTCAATACCGGCAATTGCTGGCTGCGGGGCTGTCGGATGAGCAAGACGCGATGCGCACTATCGCTGAAGAGATCGGATTTATCGCGCACGATACGGCACCGCAACATCGCCAAACAATCATAGACATGATGCTTATGGCCTTTGCCGCACTACGCAAGGATGGTCCCTTCGACTTCACGGACAAACAGCTTCCGCGTGCGATGCAGGATGCGGGCATGGCGCTGGCGGAAGATGGGTTCATTCCGCCCCCGCTGCCCATTGATGTCCTGCTTCTGCAGCGCAAGTTCGGCGGTATGTTCCTGCTTGCAAGCCAGTTGGGTGCACAGGTTGACCTGAACGGTTATCTCAGCCGGTATACGCGCGGCCTCTAGCGCTCGGTCAGTTTTAACTCGATCCGGCGGTTCTGGGCGCGTGCTTCTGGTGTGTCCAGTGGGTTGATCGGCTGGAATTCACCAAAACCGTTCGCGGCGAGCCGACGGGGATCGATCCCAAGATCTTCGGACATGAACCGCACGACGGACAAAGCGCGCGCTTGGCTGAGCTCCCAGTTGTCTTCGAAGCGCCCGCCAGGATTGATCGGAATATTGTCGGTGTGCCCGTCTACGCGGATCACCCAGTCGATGCCTTCGGGGATATCATCCGCGATACTGCGCAAAATGTCGGCAATACCCGCAATCTCGTTTTCGCCTGCTTCGGACAGATCGGCGCTGCCGGGTTCAAACAGCACTTCGGAGTTGAAGATGAAACGGTCACCTTCGATGCGGATGCGGTCTTGCCCCTCAAGGATTTCACGCAGCTCTCCAAAGAAGGTGGACTTGAACCGCGACAGGTTTTCGGCTTCGGCTGCAAGACGCTCTGCTTCTTCCTCAAGTCTTGCGGCTTCGGCTTCAAGCCTGATGCGCTCTGCTTCTTCAAGTGCGCGGCGTTGGCGCTCCTCCGATACCACCCGCGCCAGTGCGGTATTCAGCTGTGTGCCCAAGGTTTCGATCTGGACTTGCGCTTCGCGGTCGGCCTCTTCTGCGAGATTAAGAAGCGATTGCAGATTGCCGACCTGCGTGCGCAGTTCCGTGATCTGCTCGTTCAGCAGGGCCACCTGCCGTTGGCTTTCCGCCGACAGCGCCTCTTGCGCGGCAAGTTCTTCGTTTGCCAGCGCAAGCAGCGCAGCTTGCCGTTCTGCCTCGCTGGATTGTTCGCCCAGATTGCCCTGAAGCTGTTGCAGTTCTGCGGCCAACGCCTCGTTTTCATCTTCCAGCGAACCGCGCAGTGCGTCCAACTCTGCTTGCGCGGCGCGTGCGGCGGCCAGAAGCGTGAGTGTGTCTTCTGCCTCTTGCCGTTGCCGCTCGAGGTTCAGGGTCATGGCCGTCAGTTCGGTATCGGCATTCGCAAGTCGTTCGCGTAATGCTTCTGCTGCGGCAGCACTGGTGATCTGGTCAGCCTCCAACGCAGAAATACGCGCGGTTTGCGCATCGTTTTCGGTTTCAAGGTCAGCGACCAATGCCTCGAGCGCCTCGCGCCGTGCTGCGGCAAGTCGGGCTGCTTCGGCCCCTTCGTCAATTTCGGTCCGTGCTTGGGCCAACGCCAGATTAAGTGCTTCCTGTTCGCTCAACAGCTGTTCCTGCGCGGCTTCCAAGCCGGCAATATTGGCAAGCGCTTCGCTGCGTTCACTTAGCAACCCGGCGACTTGCGCTTCGAATTGTGTGATCGCGCCTTGCGCCTGTGCCAGCGCCTGATCTTGGGCTTCGCGTTCGGCGATCAGCGCCGCGATCCGGCCCGCTTGCCGCGTGGCTTCGGCGTTGGCCGCTTCCAGATCAGAGGTCAGAGCCGCGTTCGAAGCGCGTTCAAGCCCAAGCGTCGCCGTCAATGCGGCCACCTCATTGCTGAGTGCGTCCAGTTCGGTTTCTTGTCCCGTGATCTGCTGGCGCAGCACGAATTGGATGACCATAAATATGGTCAGCACAAACATCAGGACCAGCAAAAGCCCGGTCATGGCGTCCACGAAACCCGGCCAGATCGCGTTTTGGAATCGGTTCGATGATCTGCGGCTTAGCGCCATTGATCAGCCTCTGCCTTTGATCGCATTTGTCAGGTTCGCG
>NZ_JAWOAN010000054.1:0-6407 GCF_046498525.1 Yoonia sp. | reverse complement strand
AGGTTCGCTGTCGCTTCTGCAACAACCTCGTCCGGGGCAGAGGCCACGAAATTAGGATTGTTCAGGCGTCCGCGCAAACCACCCAGTTCCTTGCCCAGTTTTTGCAAGGTCTTTTCAAGACGCGCGATTTCCTCGGCCACGTCGATCAGATCAGCCAGCGGGATGCCAAATGTGCCGCCGTCCATCGGGATCGTGACGCAGCCTTTGGGAAAGTTATCGACATGCGACAGGCTTTCGATGCGGGCAAGGCGTTGGATCAATACATGGTTGTTGTCCCATGCTGATTGGCCTTTTGCATCCAGTCCCGTGACCAGCAGCGGCACTTTCGCACCGGCAGGCACGTGCACTTGGGCGCGCGCCGAACGGACGTTGTCGATCAGGTCGATCACCCAGTTCATTTCACGGTCTGCTTCGGCATCCACCAGTTCAACGGCAGTGTAGGTCGGCCAATCGGCGTGCACGAGCATCTTGGTGCGGTTGTCGGCCAGCTGCCACAATTCTTCGGTGATGAATGGCATGATAGGGTGCAACAGGATCAGGCACTGGTCCAGCACCCAGCGCAGGGTCTGTTCCGTCTCGGCCTTTGCCGCCGCATCATCGCCCTGAAGGATCGGTTTGGAAAACTCCAGATACCAGTCGCAGACCTTGCCCCATGTGAAGGCATAAAGCGCGTCGGCGGCGTCGTTGAAGCGGTAGCCTGTCATCGCGGCGTCGACCGCTTCGCGGACCTTGCCGGTTTCGCCGATGATCCATTTGTTCAGCGTCTGCGTCGCTTCGGGCCGTGTCCCGTCGCCGGGATAGGCGATCTGGTAATGGTCGGCAAAGCTGAAGGCATTCCACAGTTTTGTGCCGAAGTTGCGGTAACCCTTGATCCGGTCTTCGGAGATTTTCAACACACCGCCCAAAGCCGCCATCTGCGCGTTGGAAAAGCGCAGCGCATCGGCACCGTAAGCGTCAATCATATCCAGCGGGTCGATCACGTTGCCCTTGGTCTTGGACATCTTCTCGCCCTTCGCGTCGCGGACCAGCTGGTGCAGATAGACGGTGTGGAAGGGTTCGCGGCCCATAATCGCTTCGGACATCATCATCATGCGGGCAACCCAGAAGAACAGGATGTCCTGACCTGTGACAAGCACATCGCCGGGGAAGTATTTCTGCAGCTCGGGTGTCTGTTCGGGCCAGCCCAGCGTCCCAAAAGGCCAGAGACCGGACGAGAACCATGTGTCGAGCACGTCAGGGTCGCGCCAGACGGGATAAACCAGAACAGTCGGGTCTTGTGTTACGTTGTATTCGGCCAAGCTGGCAGAGAAGCGATCAATCGCCTCTGCCTTGTCTGCAACTTCAATGATGTCTGCATGGCTCAAGGGGCTGGGCACATCGGCGTTGTCGAAGACGAAATCAGGCTTCACGCTTTCGAAATCGGGCCCGCAGTGCATGACTGTGCCGCGATGTACGATACCTTCGAGCAAGAGGCCAAGAATTTGCACTTCGTCCAGTTCACCCGACGGGTTGTGTTCGTCTTCGACACCAAGATCGAGACCATACCACACCGGTATCTGGTGCCCCCACCACAACTGGCGCGAGATACACCGAGATACACCAAGGTTCGATATTCTCCAGCCAGTGGTAATATACCTTCTCGCCGCTCTCGGGCATGATCTTTGTGCGGCCCTCTTTCACTGCATCCAGTGCAGGGCCGACGATCTTGGCGGTGTCGACGAACCATTGGTCGGTGAGCATCGGCTCGATCACAACCTTGGAGCGGTCGCCAAAGGGCTGCATGATTTTCTTGTCTTCGACAAATGGGACGGTGGTTTCGACCGCTTCACCCTCGTCGTTCATGACCGTTTTGGTCGTCATCACCGCGTTGCCCTCTGCTGTGATGTCGGCAACGACACGCTTGCGTGCCTCGAACCTGTCCAGCCCGCGGTATTCCTCGGGCACCATGTTCATGGCAGCGATCTTTGCTTCGTCAAAGCCTTCCCCGCCATTGGCGATGCGCTGGGCGGTCGCGGCCTCTTCTGCATAGGCTTCTCCATCGGTGCGCATCGCACCTTTGGTATCCATCAGGTTGTACATCGGAATATGGCTGCGCTTGGCCACTTCATAGTCGTTGAAATCATGTGCACCGGTGATCTTGACCGCGCCGGACCCGAAATCAGGA
The DNA here is from genome assembly GCF_046498525.1 of Yoonia sp. Classification (GTDB taxonomy): domain Bacteria; phylum Pseudomonadota; class Alphaproteobacteria; order Rhodobacterales; family Rhodobacteraceae; genus Yoonia. The sequence continues at coordinate 4,243 of NZ_JAWOAN010000054.1, read as the reverse complement.
TCAGGGTAGGGGTCGGTGATAATCGGGATCAGGCGGCGATGCTCTTTCGGGCCAACTGGAATTTCGCACAGCTTGCCAACGATAGGGGCATAGCGCTCGTCATCCTTATGCACTGCCACCGCACCGTCGCCGAGCATGGTTTCGGGGCGGGTCGTTGCGATTGAAATATAGTCGCGGACCTCGCGCAGGATGATTTTCCCGTCGTCGTCTTTCTCGACGTATTCATAGGTTTCGCCACCGGCCAGCGGGTATTTGAAGTGCCACATGTGGCCGTCGACCTCGATGTTCTCCACCTCGAGATCAGAGATGGCGGTCTCAAAATGCGGATCCCAGTTGACCAGACGCTTGCCCCGATAGATCAGCCCGTCCTTGTACATCTGCACAAAGACCTTGAGCACCGCATCATGAAAGTTTCCGGGCGTTTCGGTGTCAGGCGCGCTTTCGGCCCCCGACATGGTAAAAGCCGAACGGGACCAGTCCATACTGTCACCCAGACGGCGGGCTTGCAGTTCAATCGTGCCCCCTTTGGCGGCTTTCCATTCCCAGACCTTTTCAAGGAATTTTTCGCGGCCCAGTTCGGTGCGTTTGGGTTGCCCCGTCGCGGCCAGTTCTTTTTCGACCATCAACTGTGTTGCGATGCCCGCATGATCCAGCCCTGGCTGCCAAAGCGTGTCATAGCCCTGCATCCGCTTCCAGCGCGTCAGCATGTCCATGATCGTATGGTTGAACGCATGTCCGACATGCAAAGAGCCTGTCACATTCGGGGGTGGCAGCATGATGCAGAAAGTTTCATCACGAGATGCATTGGCCCCCGCTTTGAACGCGCCGGACTGTTCCCACATCTGATAGATGCGCGGCTCTGCGGTTTTGGCGTCGAATGTCTTTTCCATCGGCATCGGTCTGATCCTTGCTGTCTGCAAAAAAGCAGATAACGCGATGGCCGCTCAAGTGAAAGGGGGCGGTTGCCCCAAAACCCACCTTACGGCGCAAATAGCGGTATGCGGACACCGGTTTGAATAACGGCCGCGTCGTAAGGTTGGCGGGCGAAAACTTCTTCCACGCTGTCCGCGAAGTGTGAAAGGGGCAAGGTGTCATAGTCCGGATCGAAGGAGCTTTGATCCCAGCGTTCACAGAATGTCGCGCAATCGTCGAAGTAGGGATGGTCCTTATAAGCATCGCGCTTTTGCGGGTCCGCGCCCACATGTTCGCCATAATAGACCAGTTGGAAATCGCCGTGCTTTTCCACAACCCATGTGACCTGTTCACGCACGAACGGGCGCAGGATCGTCGCTGCATATTCGTCGTGATTGTAGGGCGCGTAGATATCGCCGATATCGTGAAGAAGGGCACCGACGATCCAGTCTGTGTCCGCGCCGTCCCGCTCGGCACGGGTTGCCGACTGCAGGGAATGGCCCAGCCGCGTGATCTGATAGCCTGACAACCCTTCATCGAGCCTGACCATGGCCTCCAACAGTCGGGCAGCGGTGCCTTTAGTGTATTCCACCTCATGCTTGGTGAGGAAATCATAGTCCTCCTTGTCGCCATCCTTCATGGCGGTGAACTTGACCCGGTCCATTTTCGCACTCCACTTCATTCGTTGTTTGTGTCTAAGGTCGCAGAGGATTTGTGATGTGTCACGCCATGAAATTGTCCAATCGCATCGTCAAGGTGCAGATATCATCGGGGTGGACACGCACACAGGCACCGCTAGGCTCGTGCGCAACTTTGGCGAGAGGCAAGATGAAGGTATTCGGCAGTCAGCAGTCGGCACCACATGGAAACAATCTGTGTTCCGTGGTTACACGAGGTTCAGTCGATGGCACTGCGTGACTGGTTCTTTGATCTCTTTGGGCGGCGCGGACGCACTGAAGAAGGCGGCATTCGTGGTCGCGGGCCCGCGACCCATGTGGTAATCCTTGACGGGACGATGTCGTCACTGGCCGCAGGGTTTGAAACGAACGCGGGGCTTACCTTCAAGCTGCTCAGTGAGGTGAGCCGAACTGCGAACGTCACCGTCCATTATGAAGCCGGTATCCAATGGCGCGATTGGTCAGGCACCTTGGACGTGATCGCAGGCAAAGGCATCAACAGGCAGATCGAGCGCGCCTACGGTGTCGTCGCAACGCGGTATCGCGCGAGAGATCAGATCGTCTTGATCGGTTATTCGCGCGGCGCTTATGCGGTCAGGTCTCTTGCCGGAGTGATTGATATGGTTGGTTTGGTGCGGTCCGATTGCGCCACCGAGAGGACGATACGCCAAGCGTACAGGCATTATCGCAATGGCGCCCGCAGTCCGGTGGCACAGACGTTTCGCGACCACTACTGCCATCTGGATGTCCAAGTCGAGGCCGTCGCGGTTTGGGATACGGTCAAGGCATTGGGTCTACGCCTGCCGATCATCTGGCGTTGGGGGCAGGCGCAGCATGACTTTCACAATCACGCTTTGGGCAGTCACATCCGCCACGGGTTTCACGCGCTGGCCTTCGATGAGCGCCGCGCAGCCTATGCACCCGTTATGTGGCAATCCCCCGTCGGATGGAAAGGCCACATGGAGCAGGTCTGGTTCCGCGGCAATCACGGTGATGTCGGCGGGCAGGTCTGGCAATATCCTGATGCCCGCCTCTTGGCGAATATCCCGCTGGTCTGGATGCTTGAACGGTTATCTGCCTGTGGTATGCCTTTGCCGGATGATTGGCAGAGCAGATTTCCACAGGATGTGACGGCGCCATCCATCGGCAATTGGCGGGGGTGGGCAAAGATATTTCTGGCACGGCGCAGACGCGCTTTCGGCAAGGACCAGTCAGAGCGTTTGCACGAAACGATTGGCGGCGACCTGCCAGAGGTCTCAGTCGCCCCGCAGCTTCATAATCAGACAAGTGGTTGAGCCGGTGGCATAGAGCTTGCCTGTTGCGGCATCGCGTATTTCGCCCCGTGCGACACCGGTTGACCGCCCCGCATGATCAATAGTGCCGGTAGCCGATATCTCTTGCCCTACCGGGATCGCAGCCACCATGTTCACCTTGTATTCGAGTGTCGTGTAGACAGACCCTTTGGGCGTCACCGTCATGACGGCACAGGACATGCACGTATCCAGCAATGTACCGTACCAGCCACCGTGAACACCACCGGCGGGGTTGGTGTGCTCAAACTTCGGCGTTCCGCGAAAAACGGCCTTGCCAGCCTCTATTTCCGCGATGCTATAGTTGATCAGGGCCCAGATCGGCGGGCGCGCAATCTTGCCGTCTTGCATCGCCAGCATGAAGTCCAGCCCCGACATTGAAAGGGTCGTTTCAAGGTCGGGCATGTCGTCGGGGGATGTGGCTGTGAACATGGTCGCTCCGCGCGTGTCAACTGGCACGAAGCTGGCGATTCAGGCGACGTTTTGCAACCGCACTTTCGGGGTCACACCCAAGGCATGACAGATATCGCGCGTCAGCTCGGGCCGGTTGAGGGTGTAAAAGTGCAGATGGTCCACGCCCCCTTGCAGCAGATCGTCACACATTTCGGTTGCAATTGCAGTCGCCAGCAACTCTGTCGTGCCGTCACGGGTTGCGTTCGCAAAGGCGTCTTGAACGACTTGTGGAATCTGTGTTCCGCATTGCTTGGCAAACCGCTGTGTTCCAGCCCAGTTTTCGACCGGTAGAATACCGGGAATGATCGGCGCGTCGATCCCTGCTTTGACGCAGGCATCGCGGAAGCGGAAAAAAGTATCGGCCTCGAAAAAGAACTGCGTGATGGCAGATGTGGCACCGGCATCGAACTTGCGCTTGAGGTAAGCGATATCGGCGGCCTGGTCTGTAGCTTCTGGGTGCGTTTCTGGATAGGCACCGATGCGGATGTTGAAGGTGTCCGTGTCGGCAAGTGCCGAGATCAAAGAAACAGAGCTGTCAAACCCTTCCGGATGCGGGGTGAAACGGTCAACGCCCTTTGGCGCATCGCCGCGCAGGGCGACTATATCGCGAACGCCAGCATCAGCATAGCTTTGTGCGATTTGAAGGGTTTCGGCCTTGGTTGCATCGACACACGTCAGATGAGCGGCGACGTTCAAGCCGCTGGTTTTATGGATCGTCGTCACCGCGTCATGCGTCAACTGCCGTGTGGTGCCGCCTGCGCCGTAGGTCACCGACACAAATGACGGGTCAAGCGGGGCGAGCGTGTTGACGCAATCCCAAAGACGAAAGGATGCTTCGAGTGATTTTGGCGGAAAGAATTCAAAGGACACGGATGGGACAGTCATGGGGGC
>NZ_JAWOAN010000028.1:0-16218 GCF_046498525.1 Yoonia sp. | reverse complement strand
ATCCCGACCAGCGAGTCGGGCTTCCCATCCTTCAATGTAGTTGAGCCAGACACCTGCGGATTTCTGGACTGCGACGCTGTAAGAATCTGTCGAAAGACTATCCCAAATAACAGCACGTTTCTCTACGGTGGCGAAGCGGGTCGGAACCCGTCGCTTCAGATACCAGGTCTTTCCGCGCAGGACAGGTTGTGACATCTTCGCACCCCTTAACATTTATGCTGTGTAGCAAAATGTGGTGCAGAATGGGTAGCAAAACAAGAACTAGGAGAGAGCGGACCTCCTAAACACACCATAAAGTCTTTGATTTAAAAGGAGATTTAAGCCAAATACACCAAGATGGGTGGCGGAGACGAAGGGATTCGAACCCTCGAGACGGTTTCCCGCCTACTCCCTTAGCAGGGGAGCGCCTTCGACCACTCGGCCACGTCTCCACTGACGCGTATAGCCGCGCAAACATCAGGTTTACAAGGCGTTTTCTTGCTCTTTTTGATTTTATTGGGACAGGGCGAATTTGGTAGGAAGCAACAGCTTGCTACACCGTTTTCAGGCAAGGTCTGGTCATTTTTAGGCGGCGTTTGCCAATGAGAATAAAGGCGATAGGGCAAGTTTCTTGGTCAATTTGCGCGAAGGACGAAGTTGCTCTTTTCGACAGTTCTCAAGCGTCGATTGAATGACGCAGGACCCGGTTTTGTTCAGGCGTATTGTAAGGTCTGCATGATGCGGGCCAAATTTACCTATGCTGCAACATTGCGAAAACATCACATATAAAGTAGAACAAATAGTGAACATTAAAATGGATTCGGTGTCGTGTATGGGGTCGCTGCGTATGCACAAAGCTTTGGCCGGGCAGGGGGAATACCCTGCCGTGATGCCTCATACCCTGTCGGAGGCTTTTGCTTGCACCCCGACGGACGCCAGTGCTGTGGGTTTTGTCTTGTCGCGGCTGCCGCGCACCAATGCCCCGATCCTTTGGGTGCAGGACCGTTTGTCGCGCAAAGAGGCTGGTCGTCCTGCGCTGGCGGGCATCGGGGCCGATCGTCCAGTGATTATGGTCGATCTGTCCCGCGCCGTGGATGTGCTTTGGGCGATGGAAGACGGGTTGCGTTGTTGTGCGCTGGCCGCTGTTATTGGCGAGGTCTGGGGCGATCCGCCAGCCCTCGATTTTACCGCAACCAAGCGGTTGGCCCTGCGTGCGGAGGCGGCGGATGTCTCTTGCTGGCTCATTCGCCGCGCTGCCAGCCCCTATCTGAGTGCGGCGCGCGACCGCTGGCGCATTGCCAGCCTGCCATCTGTGGCACATCCCCACGATGTCCATGCGCCGGGTGCGCCGCGCTGGTCACTGGATCTGTTCCGCTCGCGTCGCGCCAAGCCGGGGCAATGGGTGGCCACCTATGACCGGGCGGCGGATCGTGTCCATTTCGCTGCCCCATCTCGCGATCGAGCGGTGGATGCGGGTGATGGAGCGGTGCGGGAACGCGCCGCCGGATGATATCCCTGTCGTGCTGGCCCGCGAAGGGCAGCATGGGCCTGTGATCCATGCAGCCAACCGCATAGCCCGGCTGGAGGGGATTCGCCCCGGATCACGCGTTGCCGATATGCGCGCCATTTGCCCCGAATTGCAGGTCGAATATGCTGATGAGGCGGGTGATCATGCCGCCCTTGACCGTCTGGTGCTTTGGGCGCGTCGCTGGTGCCCCTGGACGGTGCGTGACGGCAATGACGGGCTGATTCTGGACACCACCGGGGCCGATCATCTTTGGGGAGGAGAGGCCGCGATGCTGGTCGAGATGGAAACGCAACTGTCCCTGCTGGGTCTGACCGCACGGCTGGCGATGGCACCAACATGGGGCGCGGCCTGGGCCTTGGCGCGGTATGGTCCTGTGCGCGCCATCTGTGGACCGGATGAGGCCCATTTCAAGCTGGGTCCGCTGCCTGTGAGTGGCCTGCGGCTGGATGACCCGACCCTGCTTTTGCTGCGCCGTCTGGGATTGAAAACCATCGGTGCCGTCATGGATGTGCCCCGCCTGTCTCTGACCCGCCGTTTCGTGAAGGCCGGTTTGCAGGCCAATCCGTTGATGCGGCTGGATCAGGTGATGGGCAGGCTGGCCGAACCTGTCTCAAGTGTCGAGGCGAGGCCCGTGATCCGTACGCAGGCGCGTCTGGCCGAGCCGATCTTTGATCCAACGCCGCATTTGCCGGAGCTCTGCGAAGACCTTTGTGACCAGCTCAACTATGCAGGGTTAGGCTGTCGCCGCCTGCATCTGACGGTTTACAAAACCGATGGCGATGTCAGCTATGTGGATGTCGCGACCTCTGCCCCGACCTGCGATCCGGCGCATCTGCACAGCCTGTTTCGCGACAAGGTGGAACGGATCAATCCCGGTTTCGGCTTTGATCTGATTACCCTCGCGGCCGGTGCTGTCGAAGAGATGGCGGACAAGCAGACCCGTCTGGATGGCGCATCGGAAGATGATCTGCACCTGACCCGGTTGATTGACCGGCTGAGCGCCAAATTTGGCCCTCGTGCCGTCACCCGCCCTGTTTTGCGCCAAAGCCATGTGCCCGAAAGGGCCGAGGCGCAGGTTGCTGCCTTGGCGGATCACTTTGAGGAGACGGCGATCTTGCCCAAGGAGCGCCCCTTGCGCTTACTGGATCACCCCGAAGAGGTGCGTGTGCTTTATGCTGTCCCCGAAGGCCCGCCGGCACAGTTCGTCTGGCGCAGGCAAACCCATCGGGTGACCCGCTATGCCGGACCGGAACGGATCGCGCCGGAATGGTGGCATGACCGCTCCGGCACACGGTTGCGTGATTATTTCAAGGTCGAGGATCAGACAGGACAGCGGCTGTGGCTGTACCGTGAAGGTCTGCACGAGGACGGGCGCGGGGGCGATCCGCGCTGGTTTGTGCATGGGATGTTTGCGTGATGGTCGGGGATGGCGTTTGTTGATGGTTTGGGATGCCTCCGGCGGGAGTTTTTTGGCCAAGATGAAGGGGCAAGAGGGCGGTCCCCATGCCTGAAAATGACCACCAGCATCCCCGCCACACTTTGGAGGAAGACGACTTTCCCCCAAACCCACGTGCGCCCTTTGTCGAACTGGGCCTGACCACCTGTTTTTCCTTCCTGCGCGGCGCGTCAGATGCGGTGGATTTGGCCGCAACCGCTTGGGCGCAGGGCTATGATGCGCTGGGCTGCGCGGACCTCAATACGATGGCGGGAGTGGTCCGCCTGCATACGGAAGCCACCAAAGCCAACATCCGTCCTGTTATCGGGTGCCGGTTGTGCCTGATAACTGGTGAAACCTTTCTTGCCTACCCCCGCGACCGCGCAGCCTATGGGCGGCTGTGCACATTGTTGTCCAAGGGCAAGATGAATGGGATCGATGGTGCGTGGCAAGACAAGGGCGTCTGCGACATGACGCTTGATGATCTGGCAAAACACAGCGCAGGTCTCCAACTGATCGCCATTCCCGGTGATAATCTGGGCCATTTCAGCGCCGGCCTGCGGCGGCTGGTCCGCGCCTTGCCGACGATGAAGCACATCGCGGCCAGCTACCTTTATCGCGGCGATGACCGGGCGCGGATCAATCAGTTGGACAAGTTGGCGCACGACTACGGGCTGTCGATCCTCGCGACCAATGATGTGCATTATCACGCCCCGGAGCGGCGGCCTTTACAGGATGTGATGACTTGCATCTTGCATAAGACCACGATCCGACAGGCGGGTTTTCTGCTGGATGCCAATGCCGAAAGGTACCTTAAATCGCCCGCCCATATGGTGCGGCTTTTTGCCGAATGGCCCCATGCGATCAACGCTACGCGCGATGTGGCGGATGCCTGCGATTTCAATCTGACCGAACTGGCCTATGAATATCCGCGCGAAACGGTACCCGAGGGCTATACTCCGCAAGAATATCTTGAAGAACTGACGTGGAAGGGCGCGCAAGAGCGCTATCCGGGTGGCGTGCCGGATGCGATCAAGGAAACCCTTCGCAAGGAACTTGCGTTGATCAAAAAGCTCGACATTGCCCAGTATTTCCTAACCATCGAGCAGATTGTCGATTTCGCGCGCCACCAGACCAAACCGGAAATCCTGTGTCAGGGTAGGGGGTCTGCGGCGAATTCGGCCGTGTGTTACGTGCTTGGCATCACAGCCGTTGATCCCGACAAGAACGACTTGTTGTTCGAACGCTTCATCAGCGAGGAACGCAAAGAGCCCCCTGATATCGACGTCGATTTTGAACATGAACGCCGCGAAGAGGTGATTCAGCATATCTATGACAAATACGGGCGGAACCGCGCGGCCCTTTGCGCTACCGTGATCCACTACCGTCCGCGCATGGCCGTGCGCGAAGTGGGTAAGGTCATGGGCCTGTCCGAGGATATCACCACCGCACTGGCCAAAACGATCTGGGGGTCATGGGGGCGCGAAGTGGGCGCGCGCGAAGCGGCAGAGGCGGGGATCGACCTGAAGGATCCGCTGATGGCACGCACCATCAAACTGGCCGATCAGATGATCGGGATGCCCCGCCATCTGGGCCAGCATGTGGGTGGCTTCATCCTGACCGAAAAGCCACTGACGGAAACGGTGCCTATCGGCAATGGTGCGATGCCGGATCGGAGTTTCATCGAATGGGACAAGGACGATATTGACGAGCTGCGCATCCTGAAGGTCGATGTGCTGGCGCTGGGCATGTTGACATGTATCCGCAAGGCCTTTGATCTGATCGACGCGCACTACGGCAAGCGTTTCACCCTTGCCACCGTTCCGCAAGAAGACCCGGATGTCTATGACATGCTGTGCCGTGGCGACAGTCTGGGGACATTTCAGGTCGAAAGCCGCGCACAGATGAACATGCTGCCACGGCTGAAACCGCGCGAATTCTACGATCTGGTGATACAGGTCGCCATCGTGCGGCCCGGCCCCATTCAGGGGGATATGGTACACCCCTATCTGCGCAGGCGCAGCGGCAAGGAAGCTACGGAATACCCATCACCCGCGCCACCCAATGACCCTGATGAATTGCGCAAGGTGCTGGGCCGGACATTGGGTGTGCCGATCTTTCAGGAACAGGCGATGAAGATCGCCATGGTCGCGGCCGAATTTTCAACCAGGGAAGCCAATGAGCTGCGCAAGGCGATGGCGACATTCCGGTCCAAGGGGACGATTGGCGCGTTGGAGGACAAGATGGTCAGCCGGATGATCAAACGCGGTTACGCGCCCGAATTCGCGGCTCGTTGCTTCAACCAGATCAAGGGGTTTGGCGATTATGGGTTCCCCGAAAGCCATGCGGCCAGTTTTGCGCATCTGGTCTACATTTCTTGCTGGATCAAACGCCACTACCCGGATGTGTTCTGTGCGGCCTTGCTGAATTCGCAACCGATGGGGTTTTATGCTCCCGCCCAGATTGTGCGCGATGCCCGCGAACATCAGGTAATCGTGCGCGCGGCGGATGCGAATTATTCCGATTGGGACAATACGCTTGAACCCGTCAGCCTCGGCGTCTTTGCCGTGCGGTTGGGCCTGCGCCAGATTGAAGGGATGCGGCGGGATATGGGGCAGCGTGTGATGGATGCGCGTGCTGCACCTTTCACGGATCTGCAAGACCTCAAGGAACGCGCGCGGCTGGATGCGGGTACCATACGCAAATTGGCGGCGGCGGATGCGGTGCGGTCAATGACGCTGGACCGGCGGCAGGCGCTTTGGGATGCGCGGGCCTTGCGCGATGCACCGGATTTGCCGCTTTTTGCACAGAAGCGCGATGAAGGCGAAGAGGTCCGCTTTGATCTCCCGCAAATGCCTGTCTGTGAACATGTGGTCGCCGACTATCAAACCATGCGGCTGTCGCTGAAAGCGCATCCGATGTCTTTCCTGCGGCGCAGTATGGACAAGCAGGGTTATACACCCACCGCCCGTCTGGACCGCATGCGGGGCGGTCAGCTGATCAAACTGGCTGGCATCGTCCTGATCCGGCAGCGCCCGGGAAGCGCCAAGGGGGTCTGTTTCATTACGCTGGAAGATGAAACCGGCGTAGCCAATCTGGTTGTCTGGCCCAAGGTGATGGAGGCTTATCGCAAGGTGATCATGCGCGCCCGTGTCATTGACGTGCGCGGCGTGGTACAGCGCAGCGAAGACGTGGTTCACGTGGTTGCTGATAACCTAACAGACCGCAGCGATGCATTGGAGCGATTATCGCATGACCGGATGGAGGCACCCTTGGCACGGGCCGATGAGGTCAAGAAATCCATTCCCCATGATCCGCGCGCAAAGCACCCGCGCGATGTCCGCGTGATACCGAAATCGCGGGACTTTCACTGATCTGCGAAGCGCTCTAGGGTTCAGCAGGCACAAAAGACAAAGGCAGATATGCGGCTTAACCTCAAACAACTCGAAGCCTTTGTCTGGGTCGCTGATTTGCAAAGCTTCCGGCGCGCGGCAGAGCGTTTGAATACCACGCAGCCCAATATCTCTGCGCGGATTGCCGGGCTGGAGCAGGCGCTGGGTACGACCTTGATGACACGCGATGCAGGCTCTGTGCGGCTGACCGGAAAGGGGCAGGATCTGTTGACCCACGCCCGCAGGGTGCTTGATGCGACCGATGCGCTGGTCGTGGCAGCCGACCGAAAGGAACTGATCGAAGGAACGCTCCGCCTTGGCGTGACCGAGATGATTGTGCACACATGGTTGCGCGATTACATGCGGCGCCTGAAAGATGTCTACCCGCGCCTGACAGTTGAATTGACAGTCGATTTTTCGGTCAATCTTGAAAAGGGTCTTGCCGAACGCACCCTTGATCTGGCGCTACAGAACGAACCGTTCAGCCGCCTTGCCACCGGCCAGCTTGAGATCGGGGCGTATGATCTTATCTGGGTGGCCTCTCCTGATCTCGGGCTCGAGAAAAGGCAGACGATCGAAACACTGGCGGCACAACCCATCCTGACGCACGCACGCGACACACGGCTTTATGAAGAGGTCGCCGCCCACTTCGGGTCGCGCCGAGATCTGGCGCCGCGCCTCGTGCCATCCACCAATCTTGACGCATGTCAGACCATGACGATCGATGGCATGGGCATCGCCGTTCTGCCTGTCGCAATGGTGGACCGCGACATCGCAAAAGGGATGCTGGTGCAGCTTGACTATAACTGGACGCCTGAACCTCTGCATTTCTTCGCCCGCTATGATGAAGAGCGCGCGCCGCGCTTTGTCGCAGAGGCGGCCATGCTTGCGGTGCGGGTTGCAAAGGATAAATAAATTCGATCCTTTATATTACTTTAAACAATTGGAAGTGATTAAGGCACTGCATTAGCCTCGACGTGGAAATCAGGGGGTAGCAGACATGCAAAATGACATTCGCATGGGCGTCGATATTGGTGGGACCTTCACGGATGTCGTGCTCGAGGTTGGGACAGACCAGTTTTCAACCAAGATTCTGACCACCTATGCGGCGCCCGAGAATGCGATCATCGACGGGATGCATCAGGTTTGCGCCAAGGCTGGAACTACGCCTGCGCAAATCGAGCAGATCATCCATGGCACCACCTTGGCCACCAACGCGCTGATCGAACGTCGTGGGGCGAAGACCGCGCTGATCACTACCGAAGGCTTTCGCGATGTGATCGAGATGCGCACGGAGAGCCGTTTCGAGCAATATGACCTGAACCTGCAACTGCCGGAACCGCTTTTGCCGCGCCAGCACCGCTTTACCCTGAAGGAACGTGTCGATGCCCAAGGCAACGTCCTGATTGCATTGGACCGTGCAGATATCGAAGCGCTGGCCGATGAGATCACAACATACGGCTTTGAAAGCCTCGCCATAGGCCTGATCCACGCCTATCTCAATGACACGCACGAACGGATGATCCGAGATGTACTGGCAGATAAACTGCCCGGTGTGATGATCTCGCTGTCGTCCGAGGTGTCGCCGCAGATGCGCGAATACGAGCGGTTCAACACGACCGTTGCCAACGCCTATATCAAGCCGCTTATGAAGTCCTATCTGGGCCGTCTCGAAGGGCGGTTGGCGGATGAGGGTGCGCGCTGTCCGATCTTTTTGATGCATTCGGGTGGCGGGATCATCAGCTTGCAAAGTGCCGCTGATTTTCCGGTCCGTCTGGTCGAATCCGGTCCCGCCGGAGGCGCTGTTTTCGCAGCCAATATCGCGGCGCGCTTTGGTCTGGACAAGGTACTTTCCTTCGATATGGGTGGCACAACTGCAAAGATTTGCCTGATCAAGAACCAAACCCCCAAGACGGCACGGGTATTCGAGGTTGCCCGCACCTATCGCTTCAAGAAAGGGTCGGGGATGCCGATTTCGATCCCTGTCATTGATATGGTCGAGATCGGGGCAGGGGGCGGCAGCCTCGCGCATGTGGATGCCATGCACCAGATCCGCGTCGGGCCGGAAAGTGCGGCATCAGAGCCGGGACCGGCCTGTTATGGGCGGGGCGGTGAACGTCCGGCAGTCACCGACGCAGATCTTGCACTGGGCAAACTCGACCCCGACAACTTTGCAGGGGGCTCGATCAAACTGCACGCCGATGCTTCCGACAAGGCACTTGCCGCCTTGGGTGAACCGCTGCAGATGGATGCGCAAACGGCAGCTTTCGGCGTGGCCGAGGTGGTGGATGAAAACATGGCCAATGCCGCGCGCGTCCATGCTGTGGAAAACGGCGAAGACCTTGCCGATTATACCATGATCGCTTTTGGTGGTGCCGCGCCGCTGCATGCAGGCCGGCTCTGTGAAAAGCTGGGTGTGGACCGTTTGCTGGTGCCAACGGGGGCCGGTGTCGGGTCTGCCATCGGCTTTTTGCGCGCACCTTTCAGCTTTGAGGCGACCCGCAGTGTTTATATGAAACTGTCCGGTTTCGCGCCCGATACGGTGAAAGACCTGCTGCAGGAACTGGAAGCCGAGGCGACGGGATTTGTACGCACCTGCGATGCGCAAGCGCCGATCACGGCTGAATACAAAGTCTATATGCGCTACACCGGTCAGGGCTGGGAAATCCCGATCATGCTGAGCGCCGCGCAAGCCGTCAATCCGGATGCCGCGACCTTCCAGGCGTTGTTCGAGGCGGATTATACCACGCTCTTTGGGCGCACGGTTGCGGGCATGGATATCGAAATCACCGTTTGGGCGGTCAATGCGACGACGCAGGCTGCAGTACCTGATCCGCTTGCAGAAACGCCGGCCGGGGTCACGGGACAGGTTGCAGGCACACGCGCTCTTTTTGATCCCGTGGCAGGTGAAGCCAGCGATGCGGCCATCGTCTTGCGCAGCAGTCTGAATGCTGGCGATACCGTCAGAGGCCCCGCGTTGATCACCGAAGATGAAACCACAATCGTCGTGCCCGACAGCCGCACTGCCATTGCGCGTCCCGACGGCACGATCGACATCACGGAGAAACGGACATGAGCAACGTTGCCTATCAAGTCATGTGGAACCGCCTGATTTCTGTGGTCGAGGAACAGGCACAGGCGCTGGTGCGCACGGCCTTTTCAACTTCGGTGCGTGAAGCAGGCGATCTGTCGGCTGGTGTCTACAACGCCGAAGGCCTGATGCTGGCGCAGGCCGTCACCGGCACCCCCGGTCATGTCAATGCGATGGCCGATGCCGTCGCCCATTTCATCCGCCGCATCGGACGCCAAAACATCAACGAAGGGGACGTTTATATCACAAACGACCCGTGGGAAGGCACCGGCCATTTACACGATATTACCGTCGTCAGCCCGTCATTTCACAAGGGACGCCATGTGGGGTTTTTCGCATGTACGGCGCATGTCGTCGATATCGGGGGACGTGGCTTTGGTGCGGATGCGGCCAGCGTCTATGAAGAGGGCCTCCATATCCCGATCATGAAATTCGCGGATCGCGGCGTGGTAGATCACACCCTGATCAGGATCGTGCGTAGCAATGTCCGCGAACCTGATCAGGTGGTTGGTGACCTGTATGCGCTTGCCACCTGTAACGACATCGGCCACCGCCGCCTGACTGAAATGATGGACGAATTCGCGCTGACCGATCTGGAGGGGATCGGTGATTTCATCCTTGAAAATTCGCGCCGTGCCACGCTTGAACGGATCGCGGCATTGCCCCGCGAAACGGCGAGTGGTGCCATGCGGATTGACGGGTTCGACACACCCATTGATCTCAAGGTGAAGCTCGAGATCGCAGAAGACCGCATACATTGCGACTTCACAGGGACATCAGGTATCGACAAAAAGGGCATCAACGTGCCGCTAGTCTATACTAAGGCGTATGCGTGCTATGCGCTGAAATGCGCGATCGCGCCTGAAATCCCAAATAATGCAGCATCGCTTGCGCCGTTCGAAGTGTCGGCGCCTGAAGGCACCATCGTCAACGCCGTGCATCCCGCGCCTGTCGCGTTGCGCCATATCATTGGGCACATGATCCCCGATACGGTCTATGATGCGCTTGATAAAATTCTGCCCGCCACAGTGCCCGCCGAAGGGGCAGGGTGTCTGTGCAATTTCCAGGTTTCCCTGCGTCCAGTGCCGGGCAAACAGGGGCGGCGGTCCGAGGTGCTGACCTTCAACTCGGGTGGGGCCGGCGCACGGCCAACAGTGGACGGGCTGAATGCAACGGCCTTCCCCTCTGGCGTGATGACCATGCCGATCGAGGCAACCGAGCACACTGGCCCCGTGATCATCTGGCGCAAGGAACTGCGCCCCGATAGCGGGGGTGCAGGCAAGTTTCGTGGCGGTTTGGGCCAGTTCATGGAGGTCGGTGCCGCTGAAGGGCATGAATTCGATTTTTCGGCGATGTTCGACCGCGTGGATCACCCTGCACGCGGGCGGCAGGGTGGTGGCAATGGTGCTCCGACAATCATCGCGCAGGACGACGGCGCGGCGATGCAAGGCAAAGGCAAGCAATATGTGCCCAAAGGACGGCGTGTCATGCTCGCCCTGCCCGGCGGGGCGGGCTACGGCAAGGCATCCGACCGCGACACCGCACTGGTCGCAAGGGACCTTGCGCACGGCTATATTTCTGCTGAAGCTGCGAAAGAGGCGTATGGAATGAGCGCTGAGGCAGTGGACGCTGTTCTTTCTGCCGTCGCCAAGGGAGAAACCGGATAATGCAAGCGCCAGCGCAATCCAGCTATGATGTCGTGATCGTCGGTGGCGCAATGTATGGTGCGTCCGTTGCGTGGTTCCTGACGGACAATCCCGATTTTGATGGTTCCATCCTCGTTGTCGAACGGGATCCGAGCTATGAATTTGCTTCGACTTCGCACACCAATTCCTGCATGCGGCAACAGTTCAGCGAAGCAATCAACGTAAAGGTTTCCCAATTCGCCGCCGACTTTGTGAAAAACTTCCGCAACTACATGGGGGGTGATCCGCGTGTGCCGGATGTGGCGTTGCACAGTTATGGCTATATGTATCTCGCCGATAACGCGGCCTTTGCCGCGACATTGCGCGAGAACCAGAAACTGCAGGCGGCTTGCGGTGCGGGTACCAGACACATGACACCGGACGAGATCGCACGCGAATACCCGTTCTATAATCTAGATGGTATTATCGCGGGCAATCATAACCGCGTCGATGAAGGCTATTTCGACGGCAATACGCTTTTCGACTGGTGGAAACGGTCCGCCAAGGAACGTGGCGTGGAATATCTGACCAACGAAGTCATTGCGATGAACCGCAACGGGGCTGGCACCCGCGTGGAAAGCGTGATCCTCACATCCGGCGAAGTCGTCAGTTGTGGCACCGTTGTCAACGCATCCGGCCCACGTGCCGTCTTGACCAGTCGGATGGCCGGGATCGAAATTCCGGTGGAGCCGCGCAAACGTTATTCTTTCGTGTTCGAGGCCGCACGCCCTCTGGATCGTGATCTGCCGCTCACGATTGATCCTTCAGGTGTACATATGCGCAGTGACGGCACTTATTATCTGGCCGGTTGCCCGCCGGATGATGACCGCGCGGTAGACTATGATGACTTTGTTCAGGACCATAGCATCTGGGAAGATAAGGTCTGGCCGGTTCTTGCCGCGCGTATTCCGCAATTCGAGGCAATCAAACTGCGCAATTCATGGGCGGGACACTATGCTTACAACACCTTCGATCAGAACGCGATTTTGGGGCCGCACACAAAGGTCGGTAATTTCATTTTTGTGAACGGGTTTTCGGGTCATGGCTTCCAGCAATCACCGGCGATGGGGCGCGGCACCGCAGAATTCATCACCTATGGCGAATACCGTGCGCTTGACCTGCGCCCGTTCCACTTTGACCGGATTGTGAATGGCGAGAAGTTCGTGGAAAAGGCCGTCATTTGAAATTGCGGGCGCAGACGCGCCGCGACATGAAAGGAAAAAACATGAAAAAACTTGTTCTGACAGGAGCGGCAGGCCGCCTCGGATCTTATCTGCGCGAGCCGCTGACAAAGATGTGTGATGCGCTGGTCTCGACCGATATCGCGGATGATATCGGCAAGCTTTATGATGGCGAGAGCTATGTGAAGGCGGATCTTTCCAACCTTGATGCGATGCTCAAGGTGATCGAGGGCGCTGATATGGTCGTGCATTTCGGGGCGATCGGGGATGAAGCCGCTTGGGACGACATCCTGCAATCCAACATCGTCGGGGCCTACAACGTCTGGGAAGCCGCCTATCGCTGTGGTGTCAAACGTGTGGTCTATGCCAGTTCCGTTCATGCGGTCGGGATGCACAAGAAGACCGATACCATCGGCCTTGATGCCCCGCACCGCCCCGATACCTATTACGGCCTTGCCAAATGCTTTTCCGAAGACCTCGCCAGCCTTTACTGGGACAAACGCGGGATCGAGAGCGTTTGCATGCGTATCTTTTCCTGTGCGCAGGCGACGAACGCGCGCAGCATTGGCACTTGGCTGTCCTATGACGACCTGATCCATCTGGTCGAACGTTCCATCGACAGCCCCGTGGTCGGGTTCACGATTGTTTACGGCATCTCCAATAATGATCGTGCCGTGGTGGATAATACCAAAGCCGGGCATTTAGGGTACCGCCCCAAGGACAATGCCGAAGTCTTCGCCAAAGAGGTGTTTGCCGATACTCCCCCGCTCGACAACAAGGACCTTTCCAATCTATGCATCGGCGGGCCGTTTGCGACCGTGGAGTTGGGCAATTCTGGTGTGGCGGCACTGGGGGTCGTGGACGACCGCAAGGAAACCTAAGGTTTCGCGCGGCCGCCGTGGGCCACCCACATGCCTGCCATTATCAGGCCGACACCCAAGGTGCGCGCCCACAATTGACCGGGCGCGCCCATGATCATGTCAAGGATGACACCTGAAACCATCTGTCCTGCGATAATCAGCAGGGCGGTTTGGGCGGCGCCGATGCGGGCAATCAGCCAACTGCCGGCGGCGATGAAAACCACGCCTACCGGTCCGCCAAGGTAGGCCCACCAAGGCGATGCCTCGGGCGCGCCTGCAAAAAGGCCACCGATAAGAAGCGCGGCAATCGTGATAAAGACCAGCCCGACGATATGGTTCCAGAACGAAGATTCCATTGCCGAAGTGGACAGCGCCAAGCGTCCGTTGATCTGACGGCTGAGCGACACAAGGACACCCGCAATGATCGCAAGTGCAGCAAACCAGATCATGATCTGCCACCGAAGAAAATGAGGATCAGGCTCCCCGCGATGATCAATGCCAATGCGACGAAATCGCGCTGAACCGGCGTGCGCTGTGGTAAACCGAAAAGCCCGCGCATGTCTGCGAAAAGGCTGAATACCATCTGTCCTGCCAGACCAAGAGCAATGGTTCCTGACAAAGCCAGCGCGCTGTTCAGCGTTGCAGAGGTCAACATGACGGTCACGGCACCGGATACGCCACCCAGATAGACCCAGAGCGGCGGGCGCGCTGCCTGTACCCGCTTTGGTTTCAGGAAAATCAATAACAACAAGGCCGCGACAGTTCCGGTCAGGTGCGGCACCCATGACGCAAAAAACAACGAGCCATAAGCCGCCAACGTGCCGTTGAACAGCACCATCAAAGACAAAAGCCCGCCCGCGCCAAAGGCGGCTGCAAAATAGAGAACGTCTCTGGTGTGTGGCGGTTGCGACATGGCCGCTGGTGTCTAGTCTTTCGGGGTGGAACGCAATTGCTGTTGATGCCTGATCGCGCCGAAATATTGCTTTGGCTGATCGGGGCGCGATGACTTCACGTCATGCAACTGACGCACTAGCCTGCGGTTTGGTGGTGACAGCCACAGTGCCGCATAGCGCGACATCCATATTGGAAGGACCTCGACCGCATGTGCGTGGAGTACCATGCGTTTTTCATGTGCGCCTAGGGCCTCAAAGGGAATTGCGCAATGTTCCTTACGCATCAGATCAACGCAGAGGGGCACAAGTTGGGGCGGCGCATCCGGTGACGGTGGAGCGGTAAGCGCGGATTGATAAATATCAGTCAACTCGCAGTTCAGTGCAGCGAAGCGACGCTTCACGACCTGATGTCCGGTGAGCCACAATGCCGCCAAACTCATTAACAAAACGACCGAGATACCAGGCAAGCTAAGTCCTTCCTTACCGCCCCACCATACTGCATATAGTATGCATTTGACTGGAATGGGACGGAAATTGTACAATGTTAAGTCTATCAGATAACACAGTTTGAACAACGCGGGGTTCGTCGTTGACACCCAGCGAATCCACTTTATAAGCCGTCATTCATTGGTGTTGGTGGCCCGCGCAAGCGGAACCCTGTCGCCCCGGCAAAAT
The DNA here is from genome assembly GCF_046498525.1 of Yoonia sp. Taxonomy (GTDB): domain Bacteria; phylum Pseudomonadota; class Alphaproteobacteria; order Rhodobacterales; family Rhodobacteraceae; genus Yoonia. The sequence continues at coordinate 1,499 of NZ_JAWOAN010000028.1, read as the reverse complement.
CCGGGGAAAGGACAACGCCCTTCGCAATATAAAGAAGGAGATCAGCATATGACAAAACGTACCGCTGCCAAGTTTAAACTCGACCGCCGGATGGGTGAAAACATCTGGGGCCGCCCGAAATCCCCCGTGAACCGTCGTGAATATGGCCCTGGCCAGCACGGTCAGCGTCGCAAGGGCAAGCTGTCCGACTTCGGCATCCAGTTGCGCGCGAAGCAAAAGCTGAAAGGTTACTACGGCGACCTGACAGAAAAGCAGTTTCGCCGCATCTTCGGCGAGGCCGAGCGTGTGAAGGGTGACACCGGTGAAAACCTGATCGGCCTGCTCGAACGTCGTTTGGACGCCGTTGTTTACCGTGCCAAGTTCGTGCCAACCGTTTTCGCGGCACGCCAGTTCGTGAACCACGGCCACGTCACAGTGAACGGCAAGCGCGTGAACATCCCGTCGTTCCGCGTGAAAGAGGGCGACGTGATCGAAGTGCGTCAGAAATCCAAGCAGCTTGAACTGGTGCTGGTTGCATCCCAATTGCCAGAGCGTGATGTGCCTGACTACATGGACGTCGACCACAACAAGATGACTGCGACGTTCACACGCACACCCGCTCTGGGCGATGTGCCTTATCCGGTGACGATGGAACCAAACCTCGTTGTCGAATTCTACGCCAAGAACTGATACCTGATCTTGTCGGAATTTGTCTCCGATCTGATCGGGGCTATGTTGCAAAGGCCACGCCCCAAGGGTGTGGCCTTTTTGAATAGACCGTTACTACGCTTCGCCCGCTTCAAGACAAAAGGTGCTGCACATGTCCACTCATCCCACCCATGGTCGTATTGATGGCCACATCGTCATGATCGGTTTCGGATCGATCGGCAAAGGAACCTTGCCGCTGATCCAGCGACATTTCGATTATGATCCTGATAAGTTTAGTGTGATTGACCCGAACCCCGAAAGTGCCGCTTTTCTTGCCGAACAGGGGATCACGCATCATCAGGTCGCCCTGACGCCGGAAAACTACCGGCAGATGCTGGGCGATCTGTTTCCTGATGGCAAGGGTTTCTGCGTGAACCTGTCGGTTGATACCTCCTCGCTCGATCTGATGAAATACTGCCGCGAGATCGGGGTGCTTTATATCGACACTGTCGTCGAACCATGGGCGGGTTTCTATTTTGACACGACCGACAACGCGGAACGCACGAATTATGCACTGCGCCAGAAGGTGCGCGACGAAAAGGCCGCCAACCCCGGCGGGCCGACTGCGGTCAGTTGCTGTGGGGCCAACCCCGGTATGGTCAGCTGGTTTGTCAAAGAGGGCCTGATGACCATCGCCAATGATCTGGGCCGCGATGACCCCGTGCCTGTGGATCGCGCCGGTTGGGCGGCGTTGATGCAGTCGCTTGGCGTGAAGGGTGTGCATATCGCAGAACGCGACACGCAGGCGCGCGCCAAGCCGCGGCCCCGCGATGTCTTTGTGAATACATGGTCCGTCGAAGGGTTCATCGCCG